>JAAYDF010000126.1 GCA_012729395.1 Phycisphaerae bacterium | reverse complement strand
CGGGTCTGAGTACAGACCCATGCCACCCACTGTGAGCGAAACGGAAGCAACCAGCCAGCCACAAAAACGCCAAACTCCAGCCACGGGTCTGAGTACAGACCCATGCCACCCACTGTGAGCGAAACGCCGGGTGGCATGGGCCTGTACTCAGGCCCGTGGGGCGTAGACCTTGCAGGCACGTGACTTGCAGAATTACGCCCTCTGGAGTCCAACCCTCTCGCGGCATAGTGTGCAGGCATGCTCCGGCCGGTTGGCATGGACCCTCACGGCGACTGGCGATACAGCCCCGATTCGCCGGCCACGACGAAGGACTCGGCCACGCGTTTGAGCTTCTCCCAGTGGAATCGGATGCGGGCCGCCTCGGCCGGCTCGATCAGTCCGTCGTCGGCGATCGACCGACTGACTTCCTCCAGCATGTTGCTGAACTTGCGCACCAACTGCTGCGTCCCGACCAGCAGATCGGTGTTCATCCGCTTCATGTCCACCTCGGGGTTGGGCACAAAGAAGCCCCCGGCCTGGTGACACAGCCAGTTCACGACCTCCAGGTCTCCCGTCGCCTCGACGATGTCCGCCAAGCGATCCAGCGGATTGCGTGCCCCGCTGGTATCCGGGTCCGTGGGATCGTACGCTTCGCACCACTTGTAGACCAAGGCCGGCGACAGTTTCAGACGTGCCGCCAGCGCTTTGACGCCGATGGTATCTGACGCCTGTTTGAGCACTTCATCGGAACGCAATATGACGCCTCCCAAGGTTGGCACGACATCGTTGGATCGCGTTTTCCAGTAGCGGCCGCCCATCCCGCGGCGGAGGGGGCGTGCCGCGACGTACGAACCCTGCGGGGTATTGTACGTCACCGGCCGGATCGCCGATACTGTCGCCCATGCCGCAGACCAAGACCGAGATCCAGGCCATTCTCGCTGCCGCTGGTATTCGCCCGCTCAAGCGGTTCGGCCAGCACTTCCTCATCGACGGCAACCTCATGGGCAAGCTGGTGGCCGCGGCCGGGCTGGAACCCAATGACGTGGTGCTCGAAGTGGGCCCGGGCACGGCATCCCTCACCGAGGAACTGGTGGGGCACTGCGGGCATGTTGTGGCCGTCGAGATTGACCGCACGCTGCATCGCGTCTGCCGGGACCGGGTGCGGCCCGCTGACAAGCTGACGGTCATCCATACCGACGTGCTGGCGAACAAGACCAGCGTGGCAGCGGAGGTGCGGGAGACGCTCACCGCCCGGCAGCGTGAGCACGGCGGGCGAATCCTGCTGGTAGCCAATCTACCCTACCAGGTGGCGACGCCGTTAGTTCTTGATCTGCTGGTCGGCGAGCCGACGTTTACCCGGCTGTGCTTCACCGTTCAGGCCGAGGTGGCCGACCGCCTGCTCAGCCCGCCGGGCGGACGCGACTACGGACCGATCAGCATCCTGGCTCAGGCCGCGTCGACCATCGAACGGATCGCCCGTGTACCCCCGACCGCCTTCTGGCCTCGGCCCAAGGTGGACTCGGCCATGCTTCGCGTGGACCCTCTGCCGCCCGCTGTTCGCCCCGCCGTCTGCCAACCGGCGGAAGCATCGGCCATCGCGCGGCTGGGGCTACGCCAACCGGACGAAGACGGCGCCGGTTTTCGCCATGGCCTCCTCGCCGGTCTTGTCCACGCCTGTTTCAACCACCGACGCAAAACCCTCAAGTGGAGCCTGCGGCACCTGCTGGACGAGACTGCACTGGCGGCGATTGAGGCCGACGGTGAATGGGATCTGTCACTCCGCCCGGAATGCCTCGATGTGTCGCAATGGCTCGCCCTGGCGGAGTTCCTCGTCCGACCCGCGTCGTGACCGCACCGGCCGCCACCGCCCGTCGCTACACGGGCTTCCAGGTGTGGTCCGGGCTGAGCAGTTCGCATGGCCGGTAGCGCGTCTTGTAGTTCATCTTGCGGCAGTCGCGGACGTAGTACCCGAGATAGAGGTAGGGGATGCGCTCTCGGCGACAGTAATCCACGGCCCAGAGGATGTTGAACGCGCCCAGGGATCGCTCCGGCAGGTCGGGATCGAAGTAGCAGTACACCGTGCTGGCCGCCCGTGGCTCGACATCCAGAATAGCGACGCTGACCAACCGGCCGGCCAGACGGAAGACTACCTCGCGGGTATCCAGCGGCGAGTCGTAGAGAAACTCGCGAAACTCGGACCAGGAACCGCCCATCTGACGATCGTGCCGGGACTGCAAGTAGCGAGTGTATAGCTCGTGACGATCGGGCGTCGGGACAGCGGCACCCATCTCGACTTGGAGATCCTGGTTGCGCCGGAGACATCTCCGCTGTCCGCGGTCCGGGCGAAAAGCCTCGACGGGCACGCGGATCTGACAGCACTGGCGGCACTCATCGCACCACGGCCGGTAGAACACGGCGCCGCACCGCCGAAAGTTGAGATCCATCAGCGTGTGGTACACACCGGGCTGAGGCTCATCGAGCAGAAAGGCCTGCGTGCGCATGCGCTGGCCCGGCAGATAGGGGCACGCGGCGGGAGGTCCCGGAGGAGGCACGATCTGCTCGATAGCCCGGAGCATGGCGTCGCGGTCACATTTCCTGGAAGAGCGGCGTCGAGAGGTAACGCTCGCCGGCGCTGGCCAGAATGGCCACGATCATCTTGCCGGCATTCTCGGGACGCTGGGCGACCTGGTTGGCGGCACAGAGGGCGGCCCCGGACGAGATACCGCACAGGATGCCCTCCTCGCGGGCGGCCCGGCGGGCCCATGCGAAGGCGTCCTCATTGGCCACGTGCACCACGTCGTCGACCACGTCCAGGTTGAACACGTCGGGAATGAAGCCCGCCCCGATGCCCTGAATCTTATGCGGGCCGGGCTTGAGCGGTTCGCCCTTGCGCTTCTGGGCGATGACCGGCGAATCCACCGGCTCGACCGCGACGCAGCGGAAGGAGGGCTTGCGCTTCTTGAGCACCTCGCCAATGCCCGTGATCGTGCCGCCGGTGCCCACCCCCGACACCAGAATATCCGCCTGGCCGTCGGTGTCGTTCCAGATCTCCTCGGCCGTGGTCTTGCGGTGGATCTCCGGATTGGCCGCGTTCTGGAACTGCTGCGGCATGACCGCGTTGGGGGTCTCCGTGACGAGCTGCTCGGCCCGGCGAATAGCTCCGGGCATACCCTCCGACGCCGGGGTCAGCACCAGCTCCGCCCCGAGGGCCTTGAGCAGGTTGCGACGCTCGATGGACATGCTCTCGGGCATGGCCAGGATGAGCTTGTAGCCCTTCGCGGCGGCCACAAACGCCAGAGCGATGCCCGTATTGCCCGAGGTCGGCTCGATGAGCACGGTGCCGGGCTTGATCTTGCCCGCTTTCTCGCCCGCCTCGATCATGGAGACGCCGATGCGGTCCTTGACGCTGGAGAGCGGGTTGAAGAACTCGAGCTTGGCGTAAACCGTGGCCGGGGCCTTGATGATGCGGTTGATGCGAACCAGCGGGGTATGGCCGATGGTCTGGGTGATGTCCTCGAATAGGCGGGCCATGGGCGATCCTCCACACAAGCATACCCTGATACTCTCGCCTTACACCGAGAGCACTCGGATCATAGGTGTCGCCCACGCGAGCGTCAACGCGATTTCGACAAGCCAGGTCGCGTCTCGGTGCCAGAATCGGCCGTCATGCGACCAAGGCAACTCTTTCATGGAGGACCGCGTCAACTTGTTGATGGAGTCCGCCCACAGAAAACGAACCTGTGGCGTCTTCCCGTTTGTTTACCCGTCGCAACCCGCTGACTTGCGT
>JAAYDF010000125.1 GCA_012729395.1 Phycisphaerae bacterium | reverse complement strand
TTGACCTTCCGACCACGATCGGTTGTAGTAGCCATCAGGGCTCCTCCTTTCAAAGTGCAGTCACAACAACACTTATGGAGGATGCCCCTCGCTTTTTCAATTTACACAGGTTTCGATACTATCTCACGATACGCGAGGAGCTCTCGCTCCTCGCGCCTTTCCAAATCTGGCTGAGCTAAGTCGTTCAGAATACTCCAATACCGATCCAGATTGTGCTGGTCGCTCGGCTCAAGGCTCGGACAGATCTTGCACAATGCTGGCACGGGTGAGGAAGCCGTGCAGGCTCCTCGTTTCACGAACTGCCCCGTCATCGCAACCCCGACTAGATGGTCATGAATCACGACCGGCATGGCGATTTCCTGCAAACCAGGTGCGGCAAAGCAGGGCTCACGAACCACGATCGGGGAATCATGGCCTGCCTCAAATCTCCTCCTGACCTCTTGTATAAGTTTCAAGTCAGACTGGTAGCATGGACACTTTTCCTCAAGCAGGTCCAGGAACAATGGACAGCGCGTCCAATCGGCCTGTGCCGCACCGCCCTCAGTCGCCCCGTCAGACACCTCCGTAGCTCGGAGGGTTTTTGAACCCTCGATCGTCCGGCCAGGCGCAGCCACAGGTTTGGGGGCAGCGAGAATCGCCCAGCAGGGCCCTCCGCTGACACGGCATTCATATTGCGGCCCGTCGGAGGAGAATGGGCACTCGTACATTTGCGTCGTTCGCTGGAATTGAAGAACCAGATTAGCGCGAACCCTGAGGCGGAGCAGATGACAAAAAGCGTTATAGTGAGGAGGCACGAGATGGGTTGTCCGGTCGTAACCTTCGATAGGCATCCAATAGACCCGCGATTCGCCGTTCCTCGTCAACACTTGGGCCGCGAACACGGTGACCGGCGCTTCCAACTCTTCGGCAATCCCCACGATGCTCTTGCTGAGCAACCCGTTCACCAGCACACGCCGGAGTTCGATGTCCCGCTGTCGTTGAACCGGCTGAGTGCAAAACAGAATTCCATAGTACTCTTGCTCTCCAGGCTTATCCCCCCAGCGGGGCCCGCCGGGCTTTTTGTAGAGCCGGAACATCCGCCGAATGGACCATGATTCAGGATAACGGAGCCACTCTTTGGCTTGGAGGGCGTCTTGGCAGACGAAGGCCTCGAAAGACGCGGGACAATCCCAACCCCTCCGTTCGCATCGAAACAGTTTGGGGACAATTGTGCCTGGATCGCCCCGAAGCTTCAGCAGTGCATCGTGCAATTCTGTCGCTGATTCGAGAGCCCGCTGGCCAGGATGCACCGGGAACGATGTCCACTCGAAGCAGTTTGGGCAGCGAATAGCGAATCCAGCGTTCGACATGCGCACATCTCCTCTCTCTCGTGCGTTATGCGTTAGGCCGACAATCGTAAGGTTAAGAGACTGATTCGGTTTGTGTCAAGCCGTTGTGGCACGTACGAAACCCGCCGCGTTTTGGGCGCGATCAACGGTCGCCTTCCGCACAAGCACCGCGCGGGCTGAAGCCCGCGGCTCTTTGGAGTTGCGATCCGCTATGCCCGTGAGCCGGTCGGCTTGAGTTGTGGCGACATCAGTCAGTTCCCCAGGTGTTCGAGCTCCAGGAAACCGCCGCGGCGGATGTCGAGGCTGGGTCGGCCGGCGGCGGGGTCGGGGGGGAAGTCCCAGTTCTCGCGGGGGGTTCGCAGGGGTGCAGGTTCGCCGACGGGGGCGGGCAAGGGGGCGCCGTCCGGGGCGGCGGGGGCGGGCTGGGGGGGCTGAACGGTGATGTCGAACCAGCCGTCGTGGGATTCGAGGGAGCTGTCGAACCAGCGGGCGCGGTAGCGGCCGGGGACCAGGCCGGTGACGGAGGTCAGGTCCACGCGGGCGATGAAGGAAACATCCTCGGGGAGGGCGGTGAAGATGAAGGCCCGGCGAGTGCCGGCCGGCAGGGGGATGTGGCCGGTCTCCCAGCGGGAGACCCAGACGTAGGCCGTCCCGTTGCGGTGGACGAGCATTTCGGGGCAGTGGAACTCCTCGCCAAAGGGGCGGAACTCGCCTTCCAGCAGGTTCTCGCGGTGCTCGGCGAAGAACTTGAACCATCGGCCCAAGCGGGCGCGCTGATCATCTGTGAGCGTGGTGAGGTCTATGGAGATGCCCGGCGGGCCTAGCAGGAGCATGGCGGAGAGGGCCTTGCCCGCCTCGTCGCGATGGTCGAGCTGGCTGGCGGTCCAGACGAGCGGGTCGGTCCGGGTGATCACGCCGCGGGTGAACGGCCGTAAGGTCATGGCCAGCAGACGGCCGCGGTTCCAGTCGCCCTCGGTGTAGGTGGTGGTGAAGACGCTGGCGTGCCTTTTGCTGAGCAGGTTGGCGAAGGGGATGCGGTACTCTACGAACGGGGCCGGCCGCTGCGAGGCGAATCCCTCGTAGACTTCCTTGAGGAACAGCTCGTAGGCATACCCGAAGTGCCGCGGGTTCATCTCGTGCGGGGCATCGTTGCGGTTGTAGAGGGTATCGGCAAAGTCAACGTAGAAGCCGTCGAGGCCGAAGTCGCGGGCCAGCCCGGCCAGCGAGTCGCGGATGTGCTCGCGGGCCTCGGGGCTGCGTGGGTCGAGGTTGCGGTCGTAATCGCCGTCGGGCCACTTCGAGCGAAAGTCCTTCATCTTCTCGAAGGCCTTGGACGCACCGCCGATCCACGTCGGGGCGACCCACACCTCGACGGCCAGTTTGCACTCGTTCTGCAGGTAGCGGACGAGGTCGGCGAAGTCGGGGAACCGCGAGGTGCACGGCGTGTAGTCGCCCCACTCGTTGCCGCTGCCGAACCAGTCCTGACAGACACCCCACCCGATGAAGATGAGAAAGTTGCCGCAGCCCATCTCGGCGGCGAGTCGGCCCTGCTCACGCATGGTGGCGTCGTCGATCTTGTCGCCGAAGGCGTACCAGGTGCCGTAGTAGGGCAGGTCCGCCTTGGCGGGCCGGGGGCGAGGCTCATAGCCGGCTTCCGCGTCGACCGCATCAGCGAAGGCCCGGGCGGCATCGAACCAGAAGTCGCTGTGCACGGAGAGGAAGAGCGAATCGGCAAAGGATCGGCCACGATACCACTTGTCACCAGGGTATTCATCGCGGCGGATGGTGATGGTGTAGTCCTCATCGAGGCGCCGGCCGGTGATGCGATACGTGCCCGCCTGGTCCATCGCCCCGACCGCGAGGCTGTTCTGCCCGTAGTGATCGCAGGCCATCATGTAAGGCACGCCCTGGTTGGGCCGCACCTCGATGGCCGCGTCGAGCTGCGGCGCCCGGCGGAAGATGGTGTCCGCCCGATGGGCCTGGGTATCGAACACCGTGGCCACGCTGCCCAACGGAACCGACGCGGTCCAGGTACAGGCGGTGACGTTAAACTCCGCCCCATCAGGGCGGGTGAGGCGCGCGGTCCAGATGGCATGCCCGGCCCGTTCGGCCCGTTCGAGCGTCAGGCGATACCCGCCACTGGACCCGATGGTATCACCCGGCGGGACGGGGTCCGTCACGATCCATTCGCCGATGGCCGGCTCGGCGGTCAGTTGAAGCATGCCGTGGGCGGGGCCTTCGACAAAATGGACGGGGGCGGTCTGCGCGGCAAAACTGATCCCGGCGATCGCCATGCTCGTCAGGCCGCAGACCAGGGTGACGGTTGCCGTCTTGAACATGTTGTCCTCCTAGCATGACAGCGCTACTCTGTAGCGGCCGCCGCCTCTGGCGGCCGCTGGACAGCGATAGATCTTCAGGCGCCGGCCGCCACGGGGGGCGGCCGCTACCAGAAAGCCCATCCAGCGCTGTCATAC
>JAAYDF010000124.1 GCA_012729395.1 Phycisphaerae bacterium | reverse complement strand
TTGACCTTCCGACCACGATCGGTTGTAGTAGCCATCAGGGCTCCTCCTTTCAAAGTGCAGTCACAACAACACTTATGGAGGATGCCCCTCGCTTTTTCAATTTACACAGGTTTCGATACTATCTCAGAACAGATGAATACGAATATTGCGGGACAACGGGGTGCAAAGCGGAGACTTGGCTGTGGACTCGCAGTTGGCTTCGTCGTCCTCATCATTGCAGTTCTCATCTATGTCTTCGTGATTGGCTCAGCGGGAGAACGTGAAGCCTACTCGCTTTATGAGCAAGCACAGAGTTCCTATAACGAAGGCGACTACTCGACGGCCATAGCCAAGATTAACAGAGCACTCGAACTCACCAATGGTGGGCACCAGACGATGACCATCAAATTCCACTTCTTCAACGGTGAGGTTCGATTCCTGCGTGGTCAAGCCTATGAAGCCCTTGGGCAGACTCGTGAGGCTCTGGCCGACTATGACGCGGCGATCGACCAAGGGAACAAATTCCTGACAAGCTACGCGTTGAATTCTAACCCAGAGTTCGACGCCAAGAAGAAATTCAAGGCCACGCTCCAGTCATATCACCGACGTCGGGATAATCTGGTCCCAAGAGGCAGCGCACAGGAGGCACAACCATGAAGCATCTGCAATGTCCGACCTGTAATGCACAAGTTCAGCAGAATACCCCACTAGGCCACCAAGTCCGCTGTTCATCATGTGGTCAACGTCTCGGTGTATTCTCGCCGCTCTCTGCAGCTCTGGGCTTCCTCCTCGGCATCCCGATCTTCCTCTTCGGCCCGTACATGATGGTCGATGTTGTCGGAGGTCTCCTCCAATCGCCATTCGGAATTGAGGTCGAACGGGAACAGTTGCAGTGGATCATGACAGCAGGAAAGTATGCGTCCTTGGCATGTACTATATCTGCGGTCGCTCTCATCCTGTTCGCCCTTGTGCTACGCATAGCCAAGGGAGTGTTTGTCCTTGTGCGATGCGCCAAATAGGAGCCATGAAATAAAAGGGCGATTCGCTCCGGGAGGGCTGGTCTACCACGTGCTCAACCGCGCCGTGGCCCGGCTGCCGTTGCTGCGCGAACAAAGGGGCCATCACTGATTCGTGACGTTCTTCTCGATCGATGGTATGTTCCTGGCCATGCCTCGAACTGCCAGAACGATTGACGCCGGGTTGGTGTATCACGCAGGCAGAGAACGGGCCAGGTTCGGGCTCCAGGGGAAGATGCATGCGATCGTGCACGACGGGTGCAGCACGGTGGGCCTGCCCGGCGTCCCTTGCGGCCAAGGCTGCGATGAAGTTCGCCGTTCCGTGCGGCAAAGGCTGCGATGAAGCTCGCCGTTCCTCGCGAGGAAGTACGCGTCAATGGTGCGAACCGCAACGCGGTTCCAGATCACAGCCCGGGGTCGCGCAGCGCACCCCGGGAAGCCATGCCAGCCATCGGATCTCAACCCTGGAAGGGTCGCATTCCTGTTCCTCGGCGTGCGGGGACGACCTGAGGGATGAAACCCTTTCAGGGTGTGTCGGATCACGGTTGGCCGCATGACCCAGGGTGCGCTGCGCGATCCTGTGATCAGAGAACTGGGTGGGCCTGGGTGATTGCTCACCCGGGCTCCCACAGATCCGTACGTGGGCAATGAACGCATACGGTTCCTCAGGTCACGGGTTCACTGCTGACGACATACTGAGTGGACGGTCACCGCGGGCGGAAGCGGGTATCGGTTCAGCATTGCGTGAGCCCCCACCACGGCGGGCAGGCGGGTGCCACACCTCAAGATACAGGCTGCTTGGCGGGGCACACTAGCGCATGCCGGCGTGATAGTGGGCGATGACTTCCGAGTTGCGCAATGCTCGGTTGTAGACACGCAGCGACTCGAGCCGTCCACGCACCGACGGGGCAATGGTCATGGTGGATGAGCCGTTCACGCTAACCAGTTCGGACGGGAAACGTCCCCAGCCGTACTGTCGCACGGTGCCGCCGTCGCAGACTTGGCCGTCCACGATGAAGGTGATGATCCGCGGGCCGGCGTCGATGACCACACCGATATGATGCCGCTCGCCCGCCCGCAGCAAGCCGGGGTCGCAATCCCAGTGGGCCTTGGTCCCGCTGTCGGCGAGATCCAGACGCAGCGTGCCCTGGGCAGTCGTCGTCAAGGCCAGCCCCCGCCCGGTGGCGTCGCGGGTGTCCAGGACGGTCTGCCCCTCGGCCAGGCTCTCCAATGTCAGCCACAGATCGAGGGTGATGCCCTGGCCTTCTACCAGATCGGGCAACCGCGGCAGATTCGCCTGGGCCGGCAGCCTGTCCGGCCCCTGCAATGCCAGCACCTGCCCCTGGGTCGTGATCGCCCGCTCGCGGCCCTGGTTCCACAAACCTTCCAGCAGCTCTGGGTCCAGCTCGTGGACCCGGGCGATCTCCTTTTGTGTCTCGGAGATCCAGTACCGCCCATCCTGCTCGATAAGATCCGGATAGCTCATGCGGGTGTCGGGATTGGGGTCATACAGGAGAATCTCTGGCTGCGACCAGTGGATATGCCCATCCTTTTCGATGCCGCCGGCCAGCCAGGCGGGGTTACGAAACCGGAAGTCCGTGCCGCCGTGGTTGTGGTACCACAGCAGGAAGCGGCCGTTCTGCGTCTTCCACACTTTGGCATTGGCCCGCGGGTTCTTGATGGTGCGCCCGCCGGGGGTGTAGGTCGCGGCTTCCGGCCGGGTCCACGATCGCCCGCCGTCCCGGCTGTAGGCGTGGCAGGGAAAGCCCATCGTCGTGCGGTAGATGCAGTACACGTCGCCGTTGTGCAGGAAGACCAAGTTGTGCTCCTCCTGCACTGAGCCGAAGGCCGCGTCGCGTACGCCGTGCTCGCCCTCCGGAAGCATTTCCCAGCGGATCTTGCTCACGTCGGGCTCGGTCAGGATGTTGTCCGAGCGGAAGAACCACCCTTCGCCGTCGTCCAGCATGTAGCGGCCGAGCTTCGAGAACCCGAACATCACAACGCCGTCATGGATCTTCGGCTTGTCGATGCCCCAGAAGATCTGCACTTTTCCTTGCCAGTCGTTGTGGCGATCGCAAGCGGTGACCCGGACGGGCAGACGATAGCGCTCGGCGGACCAGGAGCGGCCGAAGTCGTCCGAGTAGCGGTAGCAGTACCAGCCGAGCATGTCGAAACGGTAGAGCATTCGGCCGCCGACCTCATGGGGCGCAAGGCGGTCGCCGTTGTAGTCGTAGAAGACGTACACCCGCCTGCTGGGTGTCAGCAGCGGCACCACCCACGAAGCCTCCGGTCCGTCGGGCGGCTCGATGTCCACCAGGGGCGACCAAGTGCGGCCCTGGTCGGTGCTGATGGTCGAGACCACATGCTGGCCCGGCTGGCCCTCCTCGCCCTTGCCAGTGGTCAGTGTGCAAAGCCAGTTGCCGTCGGGCATGATGACGATATAGGGCTGGTCGCAGTAGTTCTTGGCCGGAATCGGAAGACCATGGCGAATGTTCCGCATGTCGCCGCCCGCAGCCGGGCCGACCGCCCGCACCGCACCCACCCCCATCGTCAACCACACCACCGCCGCCCATCCCACTCGTACCGTCATCGCAATCGCTCCCTGGAAAATGGTGTCAGGATGATTTTTTCGGGCCCACGGGGGACGGCGCCACCCCCCGCCTTGACCCCGGAAAAATCATCCTGACACCATTTTTGGGCCTTCTTAATCCTGGAACTGAAACGCATACAAGTCCGCATCGTGCATCAAGAAACGCAGGCTGATGGGCTTGCCCGCAAACGAGCTCAGGTCGCTGCTGCCTCGCCAAGTCACCACCCGGTTGACCTCGTTGGCGGTGTGGATGCGGTCGCATTCCTGCACGTTGAATCCGTCGATCGGTAATCCGTTCACGTCCAGCAGCCCAACCCGCACAATGCCCGTCGCCGAGGTGTCCACGTTCAACACCAGCTTGCGGCCCTGGAAGATCATCCGCGGCGTCGAGAACTGCCCCCCGCTGTACGCCGCCCGCACCGAGATGAATCCGTCCCGCCGCAACACCACGCGGCTGAGCACGGCGATGTTCTGGTCCGCACCCAGGCCGGCCTCGGTCAAAAGCCGCTTGTTCCGCTCGTCACGATCCCAGCCATGCAGCCAATCGCTGCCGCGGTAGTACATGTACATCTCGCGGCCATCGACGCTCGGCACGATACCGTGGATCACGCGAGTGGAGGCCCAGTCGAACTCGCCCTTCATGCCCAGCCGCACGAAGGGCCGCCGGCCGTAACGCTCCCAGTGAAGCCCGTCCCGACTGGCCGCGAACTGCGTGTGCAGCGGACCGGCGTTGGTCGGCACCCCGTTCTTGAAATCGCCCAACGCGCCCGCCATGTAGTGGTAGTACGCGGTCGGGAACATGTAGTAGGCGTCCTGGGCCCACGGGTACTTGATGGCGGCACTCATGTAGTAGTCCACCATCGCCGTTTCGCCGTGGAAGAGATCCTCCATATCCGGCCCCAAGACGACGGGCATATCCTGCACCGGCTCGAAGCCATCCAGCGTCGCCGACTCGCCCCGAGCGATGGACCGCGAGGGCGAGCCGTCACGCAACAGGTTCTTGCGGCCGTAGCATACGTACTTGCTGATGCGGTCATCCCAGAACATCACGTTCTGCGAATCGAGATGATGCCCATGGGCCTGCGGCCGGGCGTGCAGCACCCCGGCTCGCGTCAGCTTCCAGTGCAGGCCATCCGGCGAGGAGAACACATGGATGCCTTCGCCCGTAGCCCCGTGAGCGACCAAGAAGCGGAACCGCTCGTCGTCCGGGGCCGTCGGGTCGATGAAAACCATACCCCCATCCTGCCCCACCCGCAGACCGCCCGCCCCGTGCCCGAACACAATGTTGTTCTGCCGGCTGCCCTTGTACTCCGTAAGCCCCAAATCCGGCCGTTCCCAATGGATGCCATCCTGCGACCGGGCATAGCAGATCGCCCCCGCCTCCTTGTCGATGTGCCACTGCACCGAGTCCATAGCGTGGTACCACATGTGGTACGTGCCACCGACTTCGAGCACGCTGCTGTACGGACCGATCCCGCCCACTTCCCACGGTCGCTCCGGCTTGAGGTTCATCTCGCCTGTCTTGCGTGGCTCGTGAACATGCAGCTCGACGTGCTGGGCGGAATCGATAAACCGCCCATCGATGAAGACTTGCCGCCGGTTGCCCACCTCCAGCGGCTCGCGGGCGTCACTGAGATCCTCCGGCGTCCGGGCGACCTGGGCGACAACCAAGCCCGGCGCCGCCAAGATCACCGCAATCACCGTCCAACGCAGGCTGTTTGGGCGTTTCATCGGGTTCTCCTTGTTCCGCCATACCCCGCGGCCGACCGGCCACTCGTCACCCAGAATAACCCAATTCTGTCAACACGACCAGTCCGCAATAGCGTCTCCCACCCCATCGGCTGCACTTGAGGTCCCCCCTCCCTCCTGCTATGGTCGCACCGAAACCTACATCTCGGCCGGCCACCGTGCCTCGTCGGGTTGAGTGAGCGGCGGGCCGAGGCGAGACGCTCTTTCGGAGATGCCCCCATGAGTCTGCCTCTCGGCCAGCCCACGCGAAGAGAGTTCATCGGCCAGGTCACGGCCGCCGCCCTCGCCGCCCGGGCCACCCAAACCGCCCCCGCAGGCGAACCGGCCCTTCCCAAGCCCGGAATCGAGATGACCATCATCGACTTCGAGAGAACCCTCGCCCGAATGCGCTTCCGGCTCTACCACTACCCCCCTACCGATATCCTCGACAAGGGCTTCCGGCCGATCGGGGGCTCGCTGGCCGACTTCTGCGTCGTGCACCACGAGGGCCGCGACCACTTTTTCTACATCGAGCGCCGGCTACAGGAAGGCACGCCGTTCTTCCCCGGCCACGAAATCTACTTCGGGCACGCCTCCACCCCGGACCTCTTCACCTGGGAGGTGCACGATCCAGTCATGCTCATCCGGCCCGGCACCTGGGAAGAAGGACACGTCTGGGCGCCGTTCATCATCACCGAGGGCCGCGAGCATCTCATGGTCTATACCGGGCTCAACCGGCACCTCTCGCAGGATCTCGGCATCGCATCCAGCACCGATCTCTTCGAGTGGAAACGCTGGGAGAGCAATCCCATCTCGCCGTGCAGAGACGCGGCCTGGGCCGCCTGGTGGACGGATGATATCGCCAGTTGCCGTGACCCACACTTGGTCCGCCACGACGGTCGTGTCTGGATGGTCTACACCGCCAACACTCGGGAAGGGGCCGCTTGCCTCGCTCTGACCAGCACCACCGACTATCGGCAGTGGACCGACCACGGCCCCATTCTGGTCGGCAACCCGACAGGCTACGAGCCCCGCCTCTGGGGTGGCCATCTCCAGGGCAGCCTCGAATCCGCCAACTTATCCTACCGCAACGGTCGCTGGGTTCTGATCGTCAACTCGAGTATCCGCGACAAGGGCCGCGGCGGCTGGATCGTCCAAAGCGACCGCATCGACCGCTTCCGATTCGACCAGCTTCAGCCGTTCTGGGAAGGGGCCGGCTGCGTCGAGGTTGTCCGGGACCGCGGCGACAAGTCCCTGCTGGCGGGGCTAGCTGGCGGATACCTCAAGTTCGGTGTCGTCGACTGGTCCAAGCCGATTCCGTCAGCCCGCTTCGTCGCCAGCCGCGAGGAGCTCACCGAATGGCAAGCAAGCTGAGCACGGCGACGGGAGGCGCAAACGCACGGCTCGCAGCCCGGGCTCAAGCTTGACATGCAGTTCGCAAGTCCTGGTGCACAATGAAGATAAGATAAACCGAACCACACCCAAGGGCGTTCATCAGGCAGCCTCTACGCCCACCGCGAACGACATGTCACGTAGTTTGACCATGAAGCCTCTCTGTAGTTACAGGATCCCGCCATTTTAGATGACAAAATCAGCGAATTTGTGTTTACTTTCTATCGAAGATGCTGTATGATGTGCACCATAGATGGTACCTCTGGTCGCGGAATCAGTGGACCTGTCCACCCATCATTTCGGAAGCGTGGTTTGGAGGAACGGTGATGAAGCGAATAGCGGTTCTTGTGTTCGTGGTGGTGACGTTGTCAAGCTCGACATGGAGTCTTGGAGCCAAGTTCCGGCCTGGGCAGGATCCGGCGAGGGAGCGGATCATCTGGGCCGATCCCTTCGACTACTACAGCCAATGGGCGTATGACAACAACCATTTCTGGACCGGCGGCGCGGTTCCACCAGGCGATCCGACCGGGGCTTATCCGCGACGATCGCCGGACAACAGCGGGTGCGATATTGCTCTCAGTATCCAGATGTATCCTTCGCTACACCAAATGGCCCGCCAGCAATGGACGAAAGCCATGAACTGTGGCCCGATCATGACGCCCGGTGGCATCATCGCGGACCAGCCGAGTTTTGAAGCGGCGGTGGATCCCGGCGCATGCGCAAGCGGCGGCTGGATCGAGACTCGCCCGATGTTTGCCAGGCTCAACTACACGTGGGGTACAGGCGGCACACACAGCGCCATGGGCATGGTCAGTCACAGTTTCAGCGACCGGATTACCGCTTTTGTGAAACGCGCGTATGACCACCCGAGCGCCAACGCGGTCAACGGCACCGATGCGCACCCACTGGTTCTGGTGTTCTATCCGAGAGAGGGCAACAAGCCGGACGACTGGGAGGCCATGTTTAACAACATGTATGTTGAATTGAGCTTCCGTGGCGACCATGCTCCGACGGACTACATCTGGCGTGGCAACCCGGACCCGCAATGCCAGAGTGAGTGCTGCCCGCAGGGGCCATTCCCGGTGATCTGCCAGCAAGTCCGCGAGCTCAACACGGCCGACAGCGAGGGGCCGGCCGATCTGGTATACCTCAACGACCATTGCCCGCCGTTGGTACCTCCGTACGATCCGCAGACTGAAACGGGCAGAACGTGGCAAAGTATTGCTTTCGGTTATCTGGCCATCATGGACAAGGATCCGTGTGGGTTTGAAGAGCAGGGCAGCGATCCGCACGCTCCGGTTGTGGACCACTACGCGGTGTTCGATGGGAACGCATGGCGGCAGATGCGTAACGGCCGATTTGCCGGGCTGGCCAACCTGCCCCAATCGGGCAATACGATCCTGCCTTGGCCGCCTGAGAACAACATGGCGCTCGGGAGCGGATCCCAGTCCAACAACTTCTCGTACGCCAACGGGAGCAACACGAGCGCCAACAACCCAGGCAAGGATTGGGATCGGAACGACGCGATGGTGTACATCAAGGTCATCAGCGACTACATCCTGATCTACGTGCGTAACAACTTCTACAATTCACAGAAGACCAACCCGCCGTGGCATGCGGCCGTGCCGCGGGTGTACAAGGGCGGTTTCGACACCATCTCCATCGGAGTGGCCCCCGGGTGCGAGTTGGATCCTGCGACCGGCGAATGCAAGGAGGGGGGGACGCCCAGGCAATGCATCACGTACTCGCAATCGAACAGCGACGGCTACAAGCGGGTGGACATTGACTCGATGATCATGTTCGACGGTATTCTGGTCGCGGAGAATGAGCCACCGGGGCCGGAGGGGGCCTGCTGTCTGCCGGACGGCTCGTGCGAGGTTCTGACCACCGACGACTGTGCGGCGGGCAGTGGCCTCCACCAAGGTGAGGGGACTCTCTGTGAAAACGTCATCTGCTGCCCGATACCGTTTGCGGACAGTGATGGAGACGGGGACGTAGACCAAGTGGATTTTGGTGAGTTCCAAAGCTGTTTCACGGGATTATATGAGAGGCTCCCGTTGGGCTGCGAATGCTTCGACCGCGAGGGCGACGGGCACGTGGACACGCAGGACTTCAACAGATTCAATGCGTGCTTCTCGGGCGCCGATGTGCCGGCCGATCCGAATTGCGAGACCGCGCCGTAACGAGGCCGTGGCCGCGATTGAGCAGAGCCGCAATTGAGCATTGAGCAGAGCCGCGACCGTAAGGGAGCGATGGCAGGGAAGAATCGCTTCCTTACGGGCGCGGCTCTGCCTGGGCGCGGTTTCGGCCGGGAGAGAATCTGCTTGGATCGCCACGTCTGCTCCCATGTCAACGCGAACCGAGCAGTTCGCGGCCATGGAGGATGGCCTCGGCGACCGCTTCGCGGAACGCGGTCAGCTTGGCCGGGTCGCGGGAGTAGTCGGTGGTGGAGCGGACCAGGGTATCAGGGACTGCCAGGAGGGCCTCGGCCTTCTCCAGAAACGCCCGCCCTTCAGGCGTGGCCGGGTGAGCCCGCACCGACTCTGCCGCCTTGCCCAGGATATAAAGGTAATCGTAGTCATCGAGACCGTCGCGGATGTTCTTGAGCCGGATCGTAGCCAAGGGGCCATCTGGACCGGGGCAGATCAGGCTACCATCGCCGTTGGCGGTTTTGCTGTTCTTCTCGTTGAAGAAGCTTCCGGGATTCCAGTCGGTATACGGCCCGGAGGAGATCGGTCGGTGGTTTCCGGTCCAGAGGGAGATCAGGTAGTACAGGAAGCCGTCGACCTCGTACTTGTAGCTCATGGCTCCCATCAGCAGTCGGGCCTCGATCGCTGGGTACTCCACGAACCAGTTGGCGTACGGGTGGATGGGAACGACGCAGATGTACCACCACATCTGCTTTCCCTCGGCTCGCAGCTTGCGGGCTTCGTGTCGGTTGTACTGGTCGGTTGTGGGCACCCAAATATCGACGACGTCCCTCAAACCGGTGTCGGCCCCGAAGGACCAATCCTGGGCGGTGGTCATGGTTTTGAGCCCGGGGTAGAGTTCGCGCACCGCTCCGAACACCTCGCGAACCTCGGCGAACTTCTCCGCCTTGACCTCGTCGAAGCCGTACACATAGGCCAGGTCGAACAGGCCTTCCTTCTTGAGTCGTCCGATGTAGTCGTCGAGTTGGGGGGTGGAGCCATCCCGGGCGGTCCGGCGAAACTCGCCGCCCACGTTGAATGCGTTTTGGCCTTTGCCTGCCGCGTATTTGAGCATGGCGACGTCCGGCTGGTTCCTGCGATAGAGGTGGTCAACGCTGAGCCGGTGGGCGAGAATGAGGTCGTAATACTTGTATGCCAGCTCGTGATTCCATTTGCCACGATAGAAGGATGCCACTTCGGGCTCGCTGTAGGTGAAGGCGTTGGGCAGATAGGCGGCGGGCGGGAGTTCGAAGTCCCAGACCTCGACTTGAAGCCGGAGCTGGACTGGGCGGCAGCCGGTGGCTTCAACCGTGATGGTGCCCTCATATCGACCGGCGGCCGTTTCGGGCCGTGCGCCTACGTCAATCCAGAAGGCAACATGCTCGCCCGCCTTTGCCGGGCAGCTTTGCTGAAAACTGAGCAACGGATCGGGATACCAGCCTTGGTAGTCGGTCTCGTAAGGCGTGGTGTCGACCACGTCGACGTGCCCGACGAGTGAAACCTCCACGTCGCCGAGGAACTCGGTCCCGCCCGCAACCGCCTTGAGCGGCGAGACGCTCACCTTGACTTGGTCGAGGTCGCGGGCGAACGGCATGACGGCGAGTTGCAGGCCTTCGCGTTCGTTCCTCGCCAAGGCAAGCTCGTAGTGATCGTCGAACCATCCGCGGAAGGGGAAGTCGCGGATCATGACCTTCTGCATCGGGCTGGCCAGGCCTACGGCGAACTCGGCCTGAGGCAGCTTGCTCAAGGTGCGGGCATAGGCCAGCGACCCATCCAGGGTAAGTTCCAGTTCGCGGATGGTCTCGGCGAGTTGTTCCCAAACCGCCGGCGTGTACGACGCGGTATCCTCGACAGTGCGGAAGGCTTGATCGAGCCGCTTGCGTGCCTCGGCCAATATCGTCTGAGCCTGTTCACGAGCCGTAGGTGGAAACAAAGGGAGGGCTTGCGTAGCCTGCTCGAAGTGATCGCGTAGGGGCTGGAGTCGGGGGGCCACCTCGGGTGATTCGAGGGCGTACCAAGTTCTGGCCCGCAGGTTACCCTGGCTGTCGCGCAGGGTCAGGACGATTCGGCGGGCGCGATCGTCCTGGACATCGTAAGTCACGACTCCGTCGGTGGGCACCGGTCCCTTGCGGGCAAACAGCTCCTTGCCGTCCCGATCCAGGCCCTGGATCTCGAAGTCGATGCCGACCGGTCTGGCAAGGGTCACCTTGTTGGGCCCCATGCCGACCCGGTGCACCTCGCTCAACCGGGCGGAACTTGTTTGCCGGCCACCGAAAACGACACGGCCAAAGCGGTCATGTGCGGTGAACGTTCCGCTCGTCGGCGACCAACTGCTTTTTTCGGCGGCTGGGGTGTTGCGGCAGAAGTTGGCGAACCATGTCTCGCCCGCCCTGGGGAAGGCTCGCTTCAACTCGGCAAACGGAATACCGACCACTGCCACCCAGCCGGCGGAGTCCTTGGCGGTTTGGATATCGAGCTTGCCGTCCCAGCTCTTGTCGCCGGCCCACGAATCGTAGACCGAGCCCGCCGAGTTGATCACGATCTGGAAGAAAGGCTTCGCCGCGTCGCCGGGGGCAAGCATGAACTCGACGCTGTCGTCGCGCCAGACGAAGCTGTCATGATCGGTGAACGCGGTGACGAGTTCCTCGGCCGGTCGGCCCTCGCAGCGGAACCCCATCCACAGGTTTTCCCGATCATAGTAGAGGTAAGCCCACGTGGGATGTTTGGCCATCCAGCGGCCGGTCAGCTCGAAGTAGCCGGTCAGCCGTGCGGCCTGTGTCCAGGGGGGTTTGGTCAGATCGGTCCCCGGCCGCGTGCCCCCCAGCAGCGGAATGCTGATTTCGTGGAGTGGCTCGGCATTTGATGCCGCCACGGCCATCCCGGGCGATCCGCCGCCGAACACCAAGGCCAAGGCGGGCAAGAGACTCGTGACCGTGAACCTCATGCTGAAGAACCGCTTTGGCGTGGTCATGATGGGAACCTCTTCACGAACGGGCTGCACCGACCGGGCATGTGACACACTCACAAGCTCCGGCAAGGAGGGCCGCGTTGTGGCGCACGTCACCGCGTCAAGAGCGAAAGCTCGGTGATCGTCATACAGACTGAGCTATCTATGCGCCGGCGGCGATCAGGGATAAGCTTGTCAAGGCGATCAGGAGCCGTGCCGGCGGAAGCCAGTGTATCGGAAAACCCGCATGGGAGCGAAACCGTGAAGACACATCGCATAGCCGTTGTGGGCTGCGGGGCCTTTGCCCGCATGGTGCATCTGCCCAACATCCAAGCCAACCCGCGAGCCGAGTTGGTGATGACCTGCGATCAGGATCACGGATTGGCGGAAGAGAGCCGAGCGACCTTTGGTGCCCGACGAGCGAGCGGTGATTGGCGCGAGGTGGTTGCCGCGGATGATGTTGACGTGATCGTGCTCGCCACGCATACCAACCTTCGGCGCGATCTGATCCTGCCGGCGTTGGCGGCCGGCAAGCCGGTGCTGGTCGAGAAGCCGCTGGCCAACTCGCAGGAGGAGATGATTGAGATCGTCCGCGAGGTTCGCCGCACGGGAGTGCCGGTCTGCGTGGGGCACAACCGGCGATCGAGCCCGGGCGTTCTGGATCTCAAGCGGCTGCTGGACAAAGCCATCCAGGAGGGCGGCACGCTTGTGCCGGCGGTCGACCGCAGCGCGGGCGGTAGGCGGACGGAGTTGCCCGAGGAGCGGCAGATCCAATTGCTGATAAGGGTCAACGATGATTGCCGGAGTTGGGTGGATTGGATCTACTGGGACCGCGAGGGCATTCTTTTCGCCGAGATGGTGCATTTCATCGACGTGGCGTTGTGGCTCAATCCCTCGCCGCCGGTACGGGTCTTTGCCGAGGGTTCCGCCCGGGGCAACTTCACGCTACTCATCCGTTTTCAGGACGGCTCGCTGACGACCATCCAGCAAGGTCTCGCGGGGCATTTTGACTACCCCAAGGAGCTGTTCGAGGTGACCACGCGGCACGTGACGCTGGCCCTGGACCATCATGTCGAGCTACGGCAGCGAGGTTTGGCGGATGAGCCTTTCCGCCGCGTGTACCCGTTCGGGCCAATCCCCGATGGGCAGAGCGGCGAGGGGATTGAGGGTTTCCACCAAGCTGTGACGCGGGCTCGAGAAGCAGCAGCGCTCCGCGGCGGACCACCCGCGTATATCTCTCCGGACAAGGGGCACGCTGCCCACCTCGATGGCTTCCTCGATTGTGTTGAGGGTCGAGGTCGCAATCCCTGCGACGTCGCTGACGCGGTGGTGGTCACGCGAATTGCCCTGAAGCTTCTTGACGCCATCCGCCTGGGCATGCCTTTGGCCGTCGGGCCGGAGGATTGGCACATCCCCGCGGGGTAACGAGGAAGCGAGCGCGTTCGTAGATGGGATCGAACGAACTTGTTCGTGGATGGGACCGAACGAACTTGTTCGTGGATACGTCGCGCACCTGAGCGTCGCTCACGCATCGAGCGTTCACTACCGCGAAGCGGCAAGCCGATAGCAGAGTTTCGCTCGCGGTTGTGCGTTTGTCCCGGTTGCTCACTTGCTTACGCGCTGCTTTGCTCACCCTCTCACCTGGAATAGCAGCCGGGGGTTGTGCACCGAGGATTGTGCACCTGGGGTTATACACCGAAGATTGTTAACCGAAGGTTGTTAACCGGGGGTTGTGCACCGGGGGTTGCTGACCGAGTGTTGTTAACCGAGTGTTGTCGCCCCTGGCTCCTTGCCAGCGGGTCTCCATTGGCGGTAGACTTCGCATCGCGATGTCCGTTCCGTTGAGGGCGGCGCCGCGGGAGCATACACGCATGATTGCGGCCCGAACCATTGTGCCGATCGCCCTTGTGATCCTGTCCCTCTTGTCGGGCTGTGGCGCACCAACGCACCCATCGGCAGCCAGGGAGCCAGCCATGATCTACGAAGTCCATCGTCTGACCGAGCCCATGACCATCGACGCCAACTGGGACAAGCCGTTCTGGCAAGGCATCGAACCGCTGACTTTGGGCTACCACATGGGTGAGATGCCCGCCCACCTGCCCAAGACGCAAGCCAAGTTGCTCTACGACGATGAGGCCATTTATGTGATCTTTCGGGTCGAGGACCGGTACGTGCGAGCCGTTGCCGAGCGGCATCAGGGTCTGGTCTGCCGCGACAGTTGCGCCGAGTTTTTCTTTGCCCCGGGTGACGACGTGAGCCAGGGCTACTTCAACCTGGAGATGAACTGCGGCGGAACCATGCTGTACCACTTCCAGGTGATCCCGCGGAAGGACCAGGTCCACATCAAGGAGAGCGATCTGGCCCGCGTCGTGGTAGCCCACACCATGCCCCGCACTGTCGAGCCGGAGATCGCGGCCCCAACCACCTGGGTGATCGAGTACCGCCTGCCGACGGACACGTTGGGTGACTACCATCCCAACCCGGTCCGCCCCGCACCCGGCGTTACCTGGCGGGCGAACTTCTTCAAGTGCGCGGACGCCACCTCGCACCCGCACTGGCTGACTTGGTCGTTCGTAGACCGCCCGCGTCCCGACTTCCACGTGCCTGAGTACTTCGGCACGCTGCGATTCAAATAATCCAAGAGGCACCGCCACAATGAGTCAGGGCTGATCCCAGCGGACGTGCAGCTCGTGGGGGACGTGGAGCAGATCCAGCACGCGGCCGACAACGAAGTCGACCAGGTCGGTGACGGTCTGCGGGCGGAGGTAGAAGCCAGGAACGGCAGGGCAAATAATGGCCCCGGCTCGCTGGAGGCGGAGCATGTTCTCCAGGTCGATTCCGCTAAGGGGCATTTCGCGGTGGACGAGGACCAGTCGGCGAGCCTCCTTGAGGGTCACATGGGCCGCACGGACGACGAGGTTGTCCCCGGCGCCGGAAGCCACGGCCCCGAGCGTGTTGCTGCTGCAGGGGCAGATGACCATGCCGTCGGTGAGAAAGGAGCCGCTCGCCAGCCGGCAGCCGACGTCGCGGTAGTCGTACAGGGTCACTCGCTCGGCAGGCCGGCCCAGCAGAGTCTCGACGTCGAGTTGCTGGATATCGCACTCCTCGGCCAGCAGCCGCCGACCATGTGGGGACACCACCAAGTGCACGGCGACGCCGGCCCGCTCCAGGCAATCGATCAGGCGAAGCGCGTAGGGCCCGCCGCTTGCTCCGGTAACGGCCACGATCATCTGCCTCGTATCAGCCATGTATCAGCACGCCATCTGGGTTCGCCGGGACCACGGACACTGCCGACACCGCCCGTGGTGTTGCGATCAAGGAGGTACGACCATATTCGCCAGGCGCCGCCCGGCCTCTATTGCCCAGGGAGAATCCGAGTGGAGTCGGACCACCTCCTCGAACACGGTGACGGCCTCGGTCGAGCGATTGTCCTCCCGGTAGGCCATACCCAACTCGTAGCGAGCTTGTGGGAGTGCATCGCTGTGGGCATCTCCCTTGAGCTCTTCGACGCAAGCTTTCAACGCTTCAATCCGCCGGCTGTCTGACGGATCGGTGGCGGCGATCAACACGTCCAGATTGTCTCTCAGGGCGGTGAGCGGATACTTCTGGTTGATCTCGGCCCGCAATTGCCGCAGGTTCGTCCGGTACATGGGATGGCGGGGATCGAAACTCAGCAGGCGGCGCAGGGCTCGGTCGTCCTGCTGGGGATCACGGTTATTGACGATGAGATGATGGAGTTTGGCAGCCTCGATGGCCACCGCGGCGGGATCGACGTCCAACGATCCCGGGACCGGCCGCGTGCCGAACAGGGTTCGCCAGCTTTTGGGAGGCTCCTGTGCGGCATTGGGGCCCTCGGCCTGTGCCGCACGGGCCGATACACCCTCGAGCAAAGCCACCGCTGAGTCCATCCGCCCTGTGCGAGCATCAAGCATCGCCAGACGCAGGGCGGCGTAACCCCAGAACCCAGACCGAACAAACCGCTCGTGCAGATCCTGCCAGACGGAACGCGAGGCCTCGGCGGGGAAGTCTTTGTAGAAACCAAGACGCCAATCGCGACGAAAGAGTCCGTAATCGACCCGCATGTCAATGGCCCGCCCCCGGATGTACAGGGCATTGGGGACATACCGGCTGCCGGGAAAATGCGATAGAAAGGCATCACAGGCGGATACCACTTCCTGTCTTTGATCGGCGACTTCGGTGGTGAGCCGGAGCTGCCACTCGAGGGCGACCTGCTCCTCGGCTGCCCGCAGGGCGACCGGGGAACCCTCCGGATCCTCGACGCGCATTCGAGCAAGCTGACGAATGGCCGCCGCGGCATCCAAACCCGCCACCAAATGGGTCTTCGACGTCGGGCCGAAATCCGCCTCCAGCAAACGGTAGTAGAGCTCGTCCCGTCCGACCTTGACCTCGAAGAGGACGATCGGCACGACGAACATGACCGCCAGGAGCGGCGCGATGGCGCCCGGCCGATAGTTGACCATCCAGGCAAGCAACAACACCACGGCGATAAGCAGACAGGCTGCCACGATGGCCAGAACCCAGGGCACATAGAGCCTGGCCAGATCGGCAGGGGGCAAGGTCATCGCCGTGGTGGCGTTGCGCGTAGCGAAAGCGTAATAGGCCAGCAAAGGCAACATCGCCACCAAGGCGGTCGCGTAATGAAACGAGAACCGCAGCACCCGCAACCGAACGAGAAGGCAGCACAAGGTCGTGGTGATCGCCAGCCAGGGCAACACGGCAACGAAGCCGACGATCGTGGTGAAGATCAGCGAATAGGGAAAGCGATAGAGCATCGCGACCAGGATGGGGACAGCGGTGAGGGCGGCCAATACCAGCCCCATGATGACCATCATCCAGGGCACCTGATCCGCGGGGATAGGGTACAAGAGGTAATCGATGAGGGTAAGCTGCTCAGGGCGTGTCGGATCGAAGGCCCGCCACCAGTCTTCCCAGTATTTATCGAAGGGGACGGCCACCCATCGCCCGGTGCGCAACCAGAAGGTGAAGGCCCCCAGCGCCACGAAGACCAGGGCGTTCACCAGCAGGAGAATGACGGCCCGCCAGCGATACTTAGACCCGCTCCACTGCCAGACCTCGATGGAGCGTTCCTGGGTGGGTGCCCGACCCGGAGTCGGGCGTATGCCCAGCAACCAGCCGAGCAGACGAACGGGCCGCGCTGCGACCCTTCTGGCGGGTTTGGGGAGACGGGCCATCAAGGGTTTCGTCCGACTCGTTCCCGCGAGGCCTTGCGCGCGACGTACACCGTCACGATGCCGCAGGTGCGCGGGCAAACAGCCACCTCGGAGAATCCCGCCGACGCCAGCGCCGACCGGATGGCTTCACTTCCGGAGAAGCTTAACACCGATCGGGGCAAATAGCGATATGCCCCGCTGCGGTCGCGGCTGACCAGACGCGCGAAGGTCGGCATGACACGGTTGAAGTACAGCAGGTACACAGACCGCAGCCATCGGCGAGTGGGAATCGAGAACTCGATGATGACGACGCGGCCGCCGGGCATCAGCACGCGATGCATCTCGTTCAAGCCGGTACCGAGATTCTCGAAATTGCGGATCCCGAACGCACAGGTCACCAGTGATACCGCGGAATCGGCGACAGGCAAACGCAGGGCATCACCGCAGGCGAAGCTCCCGCCGAGCACCGGCCGGCCCACCGCCTGCCCCAGCATCAAGGGCGCGAAATCCAGGCCCAGGATCCGGGCAGGCCTGATCGGCGCCCCGGCAAAGGCTCGAACCACGTCGCCCGTCCCGCAGGCAACATCGAGCATAATGTCCTCAGGCCGCACCTCAGCCAAACGTACCATCTCCCGCCGCCAGTAGGCGTCGCGGCCGACGCTCGCCAGGCGGTTCACCCGCTCATAGGTCGGGGCAATGGCATCGAACATATGCCGAACGCGGATCGCCTTGTCAGCCTGCCCATGCGGTGAGCGAAGACGGTCCGCATCCCACACGACAGGCGCGTCCGACGGATCGTTTCCGGCCCGAAACATAGGGGGACATTGTACCCGGGTTGGCCCGCAGGCCGCCATCCGTTAACATGGGGGGTTCCGTAGGCAATGCGGGACGGGCCACGCCGCCAAGTGCACGTCCCCCTGAAGAAAACGAAGAAAGGACCGATGGAGATGGATCAGAACAGTGCAGTAACGCGACGAAGTTTCCTCAAGGCGACCGGTGCGGCAGCGGCGGGCATGATGGCTTGGACGGCACGAAGCCGGGCCCAGGTCGCGGGCGCCAACAGCCGACTCAATGTGGCGTTCATCGGGTGCGGCGGCATGGCTGGCGGGCACCTGGGCTCGCTGCTTGGCATGCGCGAGCAGGAGAACCTCGGCTTCCTGGCGGTCTGCGACGTCTACGAAACGCGGGCCAAGGGCTTCCATGACAAAATCAAGGCCGCCGGCGGCGAGCCGCGATTACTCCGCGACTACCGCGAGGTGCTGGCTATCAAAGACCTCGACTACGTCGTCATTGCCACGCCCGAGCACTCCCACGCACACATCACCCTCGACGCACTCGACGCGGGCAAGCACGTCTACTGTGAGAAGCCCGTCACGCATACCATCCCCGAAGCCCAGGCGGTCCTCGCCAAGGCCCGGCAAACAAAACTCAAAGTCCAGGTCGGCGTCCAAGGCATGAGCGACGACAGCTACGCCGCCGCCTACGACGCCATCCGCGAGGGCAAGATCGGACCGGTCATCCAGGCCCAGATCGACTACGTCCGCTGGCATACCCTCGAAGAGGGGCCGTGGCGAGGCGGGAACATCGACCCGGCCATGCCCAAACCCGCGGACCTCGATTGGGATACCTGGCTCAAGCCCGCCCCGCAACACGCCTGGGACGCCCGGCGCTACTTCCACTGGCGAAACTATCGCGACTACTCCGGGGGCATCGGCACCGACCTGTTCGTGCATCGCATCACCCGACTCATCCGCTCGCTGGGGCTGAGTATGCCCTCACGCGTCGCGGGCATGGGCGGCATATACCTCTGGCCGGACGGCCGCGACCTGCCCGACAACTTCGAAATGCTGGCAGAATACCCGGCCGTCGAGGGCGTCACGCCCGGCCTCACCGTCCACGTCCTGGGCACCATGGCCAACGACAGACACAACGATCACTGCATCCGCGGCCAGAAGGGCACGCTCACCTTCACCGGGGATGGCTGGCGAATCGTCGAGCAGGGCAAACCCGAAGACCAGCCCGCCCACGTATTCAAGCGGACCGGCGCGGAAGACATCGGCTTGCACCACAAGAACCATCACGAGGCCATCCGCCACAATAAACCGCTCAACTGTCCGCCCGAGCTCGGGCTCTTCGGCCTGGCCCCCGTGGTCATGGCCAACGAGTCATGGTTCACGCGCAAGATGATCCTCTGGGATGAGCGAAACCAGAAGATGACCCCGGCCTAAGCGCCGTGACCAACTGAGCTGGGTGTGCCTCGTTGTCCGCCCGGCTCCTGGGGCAGAATGGCGAATGCCCAAAGCCCAATGGCCAATCAATACCTAAGCCAGAAAGCCCAACTCCGGCTGCGGCAGGGAGCGTTCGGGATTCGGCATTCGGACTTGATTGGCCATTGGTGCTTCGCCATGGGTCATCGGGCTCGCGGATAGCCAGTTGCGCACTATTGAACCCTCCAGTTGCATGAAACAAGGCACCACGGAGGCACGGCGAGCACGGAGAAGGGCGCTTCTTGATGACCGACCAACAAGACCACGACTGCACCTCTGGTGAGATCCCGAGATCCCCTGGTTCTCGACAGAATCGTCAGTCTACTCCGTGTCCCCCGCGCCTCTGTGGTGATGGATTCTGCAACGCTGGGGTGAACTCGTCGGCAATGAGACAAGGTCTGCTCATTGACGGCGCGACCCAATCAACTTGTTGACGGCAGGACCCCATCGATGATGTCGCACACTCCGGCGCGGGTCCGCCCGGCTCATCTTGCCCCCGCGTCACCGGGGCGGTACGCTCACGGATGCCGGAGCAACGTGTGCAAGAACGTCAAGCGGAGCCGCGTCCGCAACGGGGCGACGGCTCTGACAGGCCAGAATCGCTTCCCCAAGGTCGCGGTTTTGACTTGGCTAGCACGTCCTCACACATGTATCGAGAAAAGGCTTCCGCGCACAAGGAGAACCATTCGATGATTCTGCCCCCCCTGCTGCTTCTGGCCCTGACAGGTAGTTCCGCGACCGCCCTGCCCGCCGACCGATACTTCACCATCACCGTGGTGGACGAAGCGACTGGGCGCGGCGTGCCCATGGTCGAGCTGACCACAACCAACAGTGTTCGCTACTACACAGACAGTAACGGGATCGTGGCCTACCACGAGCCTGGCCTGATGGGCCAGCGAGTCCACTTCCAGGTCAAGAGCCACGGCTACGAGTTCCCCAAGGACGGGTTCGGCTATGCGGGGCGAGCGCTGGACGTCGTCGAGGGCGGCAGCGCGACTCTCAAGATCAAGCGAGTCAACATTGCCGAGCGTTTGTACCGCATCACCGGGCAGGGCATCTACCGAGACACAATCCTCGTCGGCGGCGTCCCCCCCACTCCCAGCCCGGTCATCAACGGCCTGGTCATGGGCCAGGACAGCGTCCAAAACGCGGTGTATCGCGGGAAGCTCTGGTGGTTCTGGGGCGACACCGGTAAGCCGGACTACCCGCTGGGCAATTTTCACATGAGCGGAGCGACCTCTCCTCTGCCCGACCAAGGGGCGCTGGATCCTGACCGGGGCGTGGCCCTGTCCTACTTCGTGCGTGAGGGCGGCTTTGCCAAGGAGATGGCCCCGCGGCCGGAGCCCGGCCCGGTGTGGCTGGACGGCTTGGTAGTCCTGCCCGACGAGACCGGGCAGGAACGACTCTATGCCGCCTATACGCGCGTGAACCCGCAGATGGAGGCCCTCGAACGAGGCATCATGCGCTTCAACGACGATCGGGAAATCTTCGAGAAAGTAGTCGAGACCGATCTGAAGGCCTCAGTCCATCCGGGTGGACATCCCTTCATCCACACCGACGGCGACCAACGGCACATCTACTTCCCCCATCCATTCCCGTATGTGCGCGTCGAAGCTGAGGTCAGCGCCCTTCTCGACCTGAGCCGGTACGAGGCCTACACCTGCCTTCGCGACGGCTCCAGCCTGGACTCGCCGCAAATCGACCGCGGCCCGGACGGCGAGGTCCGTTACGCGTGGCGACGAAACACGCCGCCCATCGAACCCAAGAGGCAAGAGGAACTCATCAAGGCCGGCGAGCTCAAAGAGGACGAGGTACTCCTCCAGTTGCGCGACGTGGACACGGGCAAGGCGGTCGCCCCACACAGCGGCTGCGTCTACTACAACGCGCATCGCGGGCGGTGGATCACCATCCGCAGCGAGATCATGGGCTCGTCCATGCTGGGCGAGATCTGGTACGCCGAGGCGGACACACCGGTCGGCCCGTGGGTCTACGCTCGCAAGATCGTCACCCACGAGAAGTACAGCTTCTATAACCCCAAGCAACATCCGGTCTACGACCGCGAGGGCGGCCGCATTATCTACTTCGAGGGCACGTATACGGAGTTTGTCTCCGGTGCCCCAGAGAGAACCCCGCGCTACGACTACAACCAGATCATGTACAGACTCGACCTCGACGACCCGCGAATGGTACTGCCGGTGCCTGTGTACGGACTCGGCAAGGACGAGGCGGGATTGTTCCGTACGCGAGCAAGCCTGCCGGCCAATCACCGCGAACGAAGCGTGCCGTTCTTCGCCCCTGATCGCCCGGCCGAGGGCTTGGTACCGGTATTCGAGGTACGCAGCGTCGACGGCGCAACCGAACTACGCGTCGGCCCCGACACCTCCGGGCAACTACTCTTCTACGCCCTGCCCGCCGACACTGCGGAACCGCCGGCCACCGCCGTCCCTCTTCATGTGTTCGTGGACAACGCCGGCAGCCGCCGTGAGTACCATGTGGAACAATCGAATGCCTCGACCGGCCTGACTCGGCAGGACAAACCCCTGTGCCTCGTGTGGCGCAGCCCAACGCGGCTGAGATGGGAGTGACCATGAACCTCGCGAATCTGACCCGTCGTCAACTTCTTGCGGACACCGCTCGCACCGTGGCGGGCGCCGCCGCCGTGAGCACACTGACCGCCGCCTCGATGGCTCGCGCCGCGTCGGCCAACGAGCGGCTGGTCATCGGTATGATGGGCACCGGCGGCCGGGGGCAGTGGCTGCTGCGCGAAGAGCTGGCCACCCAATGGCCCGACGTCGACATTGCCTACCTCTGCGATGTGGACGCCAAACGGCTCCATGCCGCCATGGGC
The DNA here is from genome assembly GCA_012729395.1 of Phycisphaerae bacterium. GTDB lineage: Bacteria > Planctomycetota > Phycisphaerae > UBA1845 > PWPN01 > JAAYDF01. The sequence continues at coordinate 7,912 of JAAYDF010000124.1, read as the reverse complement.
ATCGTCGAGAAGGCCGGCCGACCCGCGCCCACGCCCGTCAAGGATTTCCGGGCCATCCTCGACGACAAGAAGGTGGATGCCCTGTTCGTGGTCACGCCCGACCACTGGCACGCCTTGCCGGCCATCCTCGCCTGCCAGGCGGGTAAGGACGTGTTCCTCGAGAAACCCGCCGCCCACAACGCATGGGAAGGACGCAAGATCGTCGAGGCCGCCCGCAAGTACCAAAGGGTGGTCCAGCTCGGCACCCAAACCCGCAGCGGCACCTACACTCATGAGGCGGTCGAGTTCCTCCGGGCCGGTCGCATCGGCGATATCCACATGGCCCGCGTCTATAACATGGTGCGCCGCCCGCCCATCGATCCCCAACCCGACGGCCCCGCACCCGAAAACGTCGACTACGACCTGTGGACCGGGCCCGCGCCACTGAGACCTTTCAACCCCAACCGCTTCCATTACCACTGGCATTGGTGCTGGGACTTCTCCGGCGGCGACATCATCAATGACGGCGTCCATCAGATCGACGCCGCCCGCATGCTCATCGGCCGCGACTACCCCAACGCTGTCACCAGCACCGGCGGCAAGCTGGCGTATCAGGACGCGGCCCAAACACCCGACACCCAGATCGCGGTGTGGGAGTTCGATAACCTGATGATGGTCTTCGAGCTGGCCCTCTGGGCCCCACATATGCAGAAAACGCCGTGGGACTACCGCGACACCGACGGATTCCCCAACTGGCAGTTCAACGCCACCAAGATCGAGGTGCACGGCACCAAAGGACTGATGTACTTCAGCCGGCACGGCGGCGGCTGGCAGGCCTGGAACCCTGACGGGAAGGAGATCGCCAACGGCCCCGGTCGGCACCCGCATCACCCGCACCTGGCCAACTTCTTCGAGTGCGTCCGCACCCGCCGGCGACCCAACGCCGACATCGAGGAGGGCCACCGCTCGACCCTGCTCTGCCAGATGGCCAACATCTCGTACCGTCTCGGCGGGCGAAAACTCATCGTCGACGGCAACACCGAGTCTTTCGCCAACGATCCCGAGGCCAACGCCATGCTCAAACGCCCCGGCCGTCCGCCCTGGATCATCCCAGAAAACGTGTGACGGAAAAGTGCCGTTCCGCGCTGGCCGCTCAACGCCGCGCATAACGGGGCCAACAACCGCTCCGTTCACAGCCAGCAGATTGCGTCCGATGGACGGCCGGTCATCGGTAGGTGCGCAGCACGCCGATCACCACTCCCTGGATCTGCACGTCGTCCGCGTAGATGGGCTCGTAGGCCGGGTTGGCCGGCTGGAGCCGGATGCGATCCTTCTCCCGGTAGAAGGTCTTGAGCGTCGCCTCGCCGTCTGGCAGGAGAGCGACGACCGTCTCCCCGTTGCGGGCGGTATCCCGCGGCGAGACCACGACCAGATCGCCGTCCTGAATATGCTCATCGATCATGCTGTCGCCGCGGACCTTGAGCACGAACGGTGCCGGCCGGGTCGCAAAAAGATCCTCCAAATCGATGGTTTCCGGATTCTCGATGGCCTCGATCGGGGCGCCGGCGGCGATGTGCCCGACAAGCCGAAGGCTGCCGCCCGAATCATCCGGAAACCGCGCTCGGGAGGTAAGCTCCAAAGAGCGAGCCCGATGCCTGGAACGTCGCAGGAGACCTTTCTTTTCGAGCGCGGCGACGTGCTCGAACACGGTCACCTTGCTGACGCCGAGGACGTCGGCCAGCTCCTGCATCGTCGGTGAATAGCCATGCTTGCGCTGGAGGTCGCGGATAAGGGTAAGGACACGCATCTGCTTGGGGGTCAAGCGGTGGAATGGCCGTTCGGATCGTTGCGTCATGGCGTGTCTCCTCCAGGGCGACGGCGCGGCAGGCTTCGAGTCCGCCGGGGTCGACGATCACCAGCGGCCAGCCCCCTTCCGCGGGGGGAACCGCCGCTGCCGCTTCACTTCGCCCGCCGACTCGCAAGGCCGCCGCCAACCTGGCCAGCAATGCACTCTCCCGGTTCGGCCGCCCGGCCTCCACAGGAGCCCTCAGATAGTCGCCCCCGGGTCCGACCACGCACAGAGGTAATGCTTCCTGTTCGGCGCGGCCAACCATGCGAATCGCCTCCCTGCTTCGTCTTTGAAACCCTGGCTCGTCGAACAGCAAGCATTCAACGGCCCGTGCGACCCGCAACTCCTGCGAGTTGGCCTGGCGGGCCGACCTTCCCTGGCGACAACCGCCGCAAGCCAACCGCGGCTCCACAACCGGCAGAACCGGCCGCCAGCCCGCGAGATCGCCCCCGGTGTTCATCTTCTGTACGGACATAGTATACCCTAACTTGTACCGAACGTCAAGTCCTTTTTCCAGTTCGGTCATGCAATTCTCGACCGGCGATCCCGGTGGACTCCGCCCACCCATATCTGGTGGTTGCGACACCGCCCCACCCCATGACTAGCGTATATCGGAAGTCGCCCGCGAACCGCTTGACCGGGCGTTCGGCGGGGTCGGCACCCCCGACATTATCGGAACCCCCGGCCGCACATGGCATCGGCGGGGTCTGTCGGCCATAATGGAACGCGGGATCAGGTCTGCTCTGACCAGGCAACACTTTCCCGCACAGGCCGGCACGTCGGCACGCCGACCGCGGACGAGGGGCAACCTATGCGACTGCCAACGCGACTCGCACCACTAGCTGCTCTCGCACTCTTTCTCATTCTTCATGCCACACTGCAACCAGCCTGCGCAGGCGAGCAATCGCCGAACAAAAGCCCCTCCGAGGAATCCACGGGAACCGGCCCGCTCATCGAGGGCATCGTCCTAAGCTTCAACGGGCAGGGCGTCTCGGGAGCTCGGATTCGCGTCGAGCGGGTGGATGCCGCCGCCGATGAACCGCCGATGGCTGAGGGACTCACCAACGCGACCGGCGACATCTCCATCCAGCTCCCGCAAGCCGTGGAAGGCCCGGTCCGCGTGCGAATCGAGAAGGAGGGTTTCGCCACCGCCATCGAGGAGGCCGATCTGACCGACCCCGGCAATCCGCCCTTCCTGGACGTCACCCTGGAGGGCACGGTCAGGCTGTCGGGCACGCTCACCGATCGTTCGACCGGCAAGCCTCTGGCCGGAACCACGGTGATCTGCGAAACGGGCGGTCGTCGGCTCACGGCGTCCACCGACGAGGACGGTCGGTATGTGTTTGAGCGGATGTACCTCGGACCCGCGACGCTGGCCCCGACGACAGACGGCTATGGCATGGAGAGGCACACATTGCAGGTGCAGCAGGACGTGGAGGGCTTCGAGCTGAGTGTTGCTCCCGAGTATCCGATCGAGTTGGTGATCGAGGACAACCTGGGCAAGCCCGCCGCGGACGCCACCGTCGAGGTGCTGGCCCTGCCTATGCATGAACGCCTGTCCGCGTCCACGGATTCCGCCGGCCGAGCGAAACTTCGCGGAGTTCCTTCAGACGCTCGTCAACTCCTTCTGCGGGTCAGCGGCGACCGCTACGTCCGCAGCCGCGAGTTCAGCAAAACGATCGATCTGCCCGGCCAGGCCTCGCCCACCGCGTCCGCGCCGGCGGCGATAACCCCGCGTGTTCTGGTTCGGCTCGCCGCTCGCATCGCCGGCCGTGTGACCTCCGAAGACGGACAACAACCCATCGTCGGTGTTCGCGTCATCGTCGGGCGGGAGCCGCGGGCGGATATGCCCATGACGTGGACCAATCTCGATGGAGCCTACGAACTGGCGGGCCTCGAACCCGGATTCAACGTCGTCTCATTTCAGCACTCGGCATGTGCGACGGAGATTCGCGAGTTACGCATGCCCGCCGGCGAGGTCACCCCGCTCGACGCCACACTGGCTCGCGGGAAGACCATCGGTGGCGTGGTACTCTCCGCCGACGGCCAACCGCTCAGTCATGTGGTCGTGTCGGCCGATTCCTGGCGGGGCCACCGCACTCTCGGGTTGCGGGTACTCACCGGCGACGACGGCCGCTTCGAGTTTCCCAACGCCCCGCCGGGTGAGGTCACCTTCGGCTTCGTCAAGGCGGGGTACGGCCCGCGAGTCGAGCAGATCCTCACCGCCGGAAAAGACGACCATCGCATCACCATTGAGGCATTCGCACCTGAAGACGAAACCCGCTCGCCGCAGGCGACCACCCGCCTCAAGATCGGCGACACGATGCCAGAGCTGACCTTGATCGACACCGACGGGCGGCGATACGAGTTGGCCGAGCTTCGCGGCAAGTACGTCTTCCTCGATTTCTGGGCGACTTGGTGCGCTCCCTGCCGGGCGGAGATCCCCAACATCCAGGCCCTGCACGCGGCCACTCGCGACCGGGCGGATTTCATGCTGATTGGCGTAAGCCTTGACGAGGATCGCCAAGCCTTGCGCGATGCCGTGAACCGACACAAGATGGCTTGGCCGCAGGTCTTCGGCCCGCGTTCCGGCGGCCACGAGGCCTTCGAGGCTCTCAACGGCGAGGGCATCCCCTACACCTGCCTCATCGGACCAGACGGCAAGCTTCTCGCCCAGGATCTACGCGGCCCCGGCCTCGTCGATGAGGTCAAGAAACAACTCGGCCCGCCGCCAACGCAGACCGACGGCAACAAGGATTAGGGCGCAACTCGCTGTCCGCTCGACTCCTGGGAACGAATACCGAATGCCCAAGGCCCAATGACCAATCAAGCCCGAATGACGAATGGCGAAGGTTCTTGCTCGCGGTCGCAGTCTCGGGTTTCGGGCTTCGTCATTGATTGGTCATTGGTGCTTGGTCATTGGTCATTTCGCCCGCGGGCAGCGAGTTACGCCCCAAGGATTCGTCCCCTATCGCGGGGCATGAGCCCGGTTGATACGCATGTTCGCCGTGTATCGGTGTTCTGTCACGGCCGCCGACGAGGCCTCAGCGAGCTTCAGACACCGCCAGGGCTCGGACATAATCAGAGATGCCGCGAAAGCCCTTGGCCCGGGCGGACTCTTCAATCAGCGTTCGCTCTTCCGGCGTCAGGCGGATGTTGATCTGTTCGGTGCGGCGGCCAGACGTGGCCGCGAGCGGTGGACTCTCGCCATCCTCGATCAGGGTGGCGACGCCCACCAACATGGCCTCGCGCGTGCTCGTCACGCACTCGTCCGGCGTCCGGCCGCTGCCCATCGCCAGGGGCATTTCCAGCCCACGGCCATAGTATTCGCCATCCTCGAACCGCAAGATCACCTGGTAGCCCGTGACGACCTCACGCGCCTGGCGGAGGATCGCTGCGGCGAACGGACGATCAATCCTCTTCTTCGCATTCTTTCTCAATCTTGCGGGCATACGCAGCCTTCACCTCTCCGCCATGCACCGGCACGACCAGGATTGGCCGGCCCGGTTTCCTGAACACGTGATTCAACCCGCGAACCCGACACAGCGTCCAGCCGTGCCGCTCCAGTAGCCCTCGCAGCACCGCGAACGGTACCCCGCCGGCCATACCAGCATGTCCTTCACGACACTTTAGGGTGCGTGCCTGACACAGATCGGCGCTACCTTGGGGGGCATCCACCAAACCGTGGCGGCTGGCGGGGATGGTAGGCGCCATCTTGTGCCACTGCTGCGTCCTTAGTGCCTCTCTCCCGGGACACACTGCTCACCGAGCAGTGCCACACGAACGAGATTTACCCTTGAAAAGAACATTCGCCCACGACCTTGGGGCCGTGACAATGACGGCGAGCCGCCGGGCATCGTCGATTCACCGCAGCCGTTCGCGGATCCATTCGGCCGCGGCTGCGAGAGCATCCGCAATGCCCTCCGCCTTCTTGCCGCCGGCCTGGGCAAGGTCCGGCTTACCGCCGCCGCGACCATCTATCGCCGGCACCACATGTCGGATCAACTCGCCCGCCTTGAGCCCCTTCTTCACGAGATCCTCGGTCATGGCGGCCACGAGCATGGGCTTGCCGTCGAGCGTCACCGCGAGGCAAACCGCGGCCGAACCAGCCTGTGTACGCAACCAGTCCGCAGCCTCACGCACCTGCTCGACCGGCGCCTCCGGCAATTCGCCAACGACCAGCGCCGTGCCGTTCACCCGCTCGGCTTTTTCGAGCATCTCCTGTCTGACGCCACTCAAGGCACCGGCGGTCTGGGCCGCCTGCTGCTTGCTCTGCTGCTTGACGAGCTGTTGCAGTTCGGCGATGAGGCCGCGCAGCGCGATGCGATCGCGGACGGGAATCTCGCACTCGCCGACCTGTTTCTGCAGGTCCGCCAAGCCGGCGGCGATCTGATCCGCCGGGCCGGCCTTGATCGCCGCCGCCTGGTCGAGCAGTCGCTTGCCAGCCTCGATCACTTGGGCCGCCCGCTCGCCGGTGATGCCCACCACCCGGCGGATGCCCTTGGCGACCGCCTCCTCCGCCGTCAGCACGAACGCCCCGATCTCGCCCGTGCGCCGCACGTGCGTCCCGCCGCAGAACTCCACGGGATGCTTCATCCACTCGGGGTTCTGAGGGTCGGCCAGCATCGCGTCGATGTCCGCACCGACGGACACCACGCGAACCATCTCCGGGTACTTCTCACCGAAGACCGCTCGCAGGCTATTGATTCGCCGCGCATCCCGCTCCGCCACTTCCTTGGTGTAGACCGGCCGATCCGCCTTGATCTGCTCGTTGCACAACGCCTCGATCCGCTCGAGCTCCTCGGCCGTCAAGGCCTTGTTGTGCGAGAAGTCGAACCGCGTCTTCTCCGGATCGACCAGTGAGCCCTTCTGATCTACCTTCCCCCCACCGCCCAACTCGAGCACCTCCCGCAACGACCAGTTCAGAATGTGCGTCGCGGTGTGATTGTGCATAGTGGGGACACGTGCCACGTCAACCTCAGCTACGGCAAGCTCCGAGTAAGCCCCTCCTTGGCGGTTGAGATGATCAGCAGCAGCCTCCGCCCGACTTCTGACATCATAGGGAATAAGTGACCACTGCTCCTCGGTTAAGCTTGAGAGCCCGCGACCAGAATAAGTTCCTCGCATCTCCGTTTGGGTCGGATCGAATCGCACGAGGAAACCTGAGACGCAGACCCCATATTGAACAATGCGCCCTTGGATCTCTTTAGTCTCCTGGACTTCAAACCTACCTGTTGATGTTGTGATCCAGCCGCGATCACCAATCTGTCCACCCTTTTCTGCGTAGAATGGAGTTTTTTCAAGAACCAGGAATCCGCTTTCCCCTTCGTAGATCGGCCCTCCAAAAACACCACGCGATTGAGAAGCCACGAATGGATCAACCGCGGAAGTCTCCGGCAAGTAACCGCCCAAGTCGCCGGGGCGGCCTGTAACGACAATGTGGATTAGCTTCGTCTCACACCGCCGAGTCTCGTACCCGACGAACGCTGTCTTCCACCCCACCGAGTCAAAATGCCACGCGGCGAGTTGAGAGCTCATGGTCTTGCCCGCTGCCCCTCTTGCCCGTTCGCGGGCCGCTTCCATCAGCCGTTCGTATTCGGCGGTATCCACGGTCATGCCGCGCTCGCGAGCCATCACCTCCGTCAGGTCGACCGGGAAGCCGTAGGTATCGTGGAGCTTAAAGGCATCCTCGCCACTGATGCTCGTGCTTGCGGCCTGTCTCGACCGCTCGGCGGCTTCCTCGAACAGGGCGATCCCGCGGTCGAGCGTCTTGATGAACGATTCCTCCTCGTCGCGGACCAGGTCGGCGACGCGCTCGGGTTTGTCCTTAAGTTCGGGGAACGCGTGCCCCATGGCCTCGACGACCACCGGCACCAACTTGCAGAGGAACGGTTCGTGCACGCCGAGGTACTGCCGCCCGTAGCGGACCGCCCGGCGAAGGATGCGCCGCAGGACGTACCCGCGCCCTTCGTTGCTCGGCACCGCCCCGTCGGTCAACGCAAACGTCAGGCAACGCACGTGATCGGCAATCACGCGGTAGGCGATGTCGACCATGACCTGATCCGCCGTCGACAAACGAGCCGC
>JAAYDF010000123.1 GCA_012729395.1 Phycisphaerae bacterium | reverse complement strand
TTGACCTTCCGACCACGATCGGTTGTAGTAGCCATCAGGGCTCCTCCTTTCAAAGTGCAGTCACAACAACACTTATGGAGGATGCCCCTCGCTTTTTCAATTTACACAGGTTTCGATACTATCTCAGTGGAGCCGCTTGGGACGGGAAACGGACGCAGGATACTGAGAGGCAGCGGCGCATCTTACGGGCTTTCGCGACTGCTTGGCTTGGTCTGCTGGGGAAGATACCAGGGGCAGGGGTTCTACAAGCTTGGGGTGCGTCCCATTGAGGCCGTGTCCGAAGCAATGCACGAGAGGCGAGTCGCGGAGTTTGACCAGATGATCGCGTCGGACCCGCTGAACGATTTGCCCCATCGCAGGAAAGTGTTGTACCTCCTCTACGGTGACAGGCCGGATGAGGCCAAACAGGCCTGCCTTGATTGGATCAGGACGCACCCACGATCGGTGACGGCTCGCATCGCCTTGGGGGATGTTCTCCGACAGATCCAGTCAGGACTGCATCCGGATCAGATCGATTCCGCCTGGCTGAGCTACCCCCATCCAACCTTCGCAGCCCGCGGAATATTTCGGGTGCGTGACCTCAGGGCCGCACAAGGACTGCCTTTCGCCGCGGATGCCACGGAATGGTGCGTTGCCGAGGCGTATGCACTGATCGCAGTCCTGAACAGCTACTTCTATGGTCAATATCGCGAGGTCGTCGAATCGTGCGACCTTTGGGAGAATGCCTGCCGATCGTATGGAGGCTGCACGGACATGAGCTATCTCACAGTCCGGGCCGCCGCCCGCTTGCGATTGGGAGAATTCGAGGCCGCCCAAGCTGATGTCGAGGCGGCACTAGAGCTGGAAGCCGCCGGCTCATTGTGGGCGGGCGGGGCCCGGGAACTACTCGACGCGATTCGCGCACGAAACCCTGATTACGAGTACGATGAGCGCAAGTATAGGCCCGATACGGGGTGGTTTGGCAGGCTCTCACCGGATGAGGACTGAGACCTGACGGCACTGTGGCTTGCCGGGCGACATGATCAGGGGATCTGATCCGAAATTCTGCCGGGAGCGCGCATCTCTATTTGTGTGGATAGCGTTTGTGGTGATTGAGGCTACGCATGGTTCTGCCGCCATCGGCAACAAATCGAAAGCAGGTGCTGCTTGATTGCCTCGTGGGGCAGAGCCGACGGTGCTTTCGGCTGGCCTGGGGGGTGTTGCGAGACGTTCATGCCGCCGAGGATGTCTGCCAGGAAGCGTTTCTCAAGGCGATGCAGAAGCAGGCTCAGATTCGAGATCCCAACGCGTTGGCAGGCTGGTTGCTGCGCGTGGTAGTCAACGAAAGCCTGGCCTTGCTGCGACGCCGTCAAGTGGACGAACGGGCTCGGGATAAGCTCAAGGCGGATGGCCCACACGCCGAAGCGAGCCTCGATGGAGCGGAGCGAGAAGAGTTCACGGTTCAGTTTCAGCGGGTTCTTGGAGAGCTGCCGCTGCAAACCCAGACAGTCGTCGTGATGCGGTTGGTCGAAGGGATGAGTGGGAACGAGGTGAGTAGAGTGTTGTCCTGCAGCCCGTCTGAGGTGTCTCGGCGACTTCACACGGGTCTGGAGCATCTTCGTCAGCGGCTGGGCAGTATCTACGCGCTCGAAGCGCAATGAGGTCACGATGGAATGCCGACACGTACAGTCTGAGCTGCTCGAGTTCGACTGGTCTGCAGCGCAGCGACATCGCCTCACGACCCTGCTCACCCACCTGCAGACCTGCGAAACTTGTCAAGAGGCTTTTGAGGACTTCGATCGTCTCAGGACGCTCCTGGGAATGCCGGAAGCCCATCCGGCACCGGCTGAGGGTTGGTCGGCTTTCGAGGCCCGGCTCACCGGAAACCCGAGGTTCCGTCGTCCCCGCCGGTCAATTGCCATCGCGGCGTCCATCGTCCTCATTGTGGCCGCGGGGATCCTGCTGCCGTTCAGACGCCCATCTACTGCGCCCGCCCCTGCCCAGGATGGGCCAATAGCGCTCACACGAGAGCGGATTGGGGAATACGTCGAGGTCTTTCGTGAGGTGTCCGGCGTCTTCAACCATCAGACGCAATGGGTACTCCTGGCCAGCGATGGATGTGCCATGGGCCTACGGGACACACCTGAAGCGGACGAGGACCGCTTGCTGGTCGTCCGACTGACGGCCATGCATGACAACACCCTGGTGTCCACGGCGGATGTGGCAATCCTGCCGGGGGGATCTGCCGAACTGCAAGTCCCGGTTTCTGATGGGCTTGTGCTTCGTTATCACCTTGCGACGGAACGTCGGGAACTTGGGCGCGTGCAGTTGAATGTGGAGTTTGAGCGACCGGGTTCAGAAGCGGTGCTGCTGGCCGGCCTGACGGGCGACCTCCGGACCGAACCAGGCCAGGTGTTGCGGGCAGGCGAAGTCGCCACTCCATTGGGGCTATACGGTATCCATGTCGAGCTGCACCCTGCTCAACTGTCGGCGGGATCATCATGAACACGGCCAACGGCTTGATCATTCTGATGCTCAATCAAGGGTATTGGTTCGGCGGCGAAACCGGCAGCATCGCGCTCTCCTGGGCCACGGCCGACCGAGCGATCGATGTGGTGGTTACCTGGGATTTATCCCTGGGGCCAACATCGGTCGCTGGCGGCCGGGCCGTTCTGCCGGCGGACTCTGACACGACAAGGATCTCCATCATGCTCCCAGAGGTCCGTACCCGCACCCAATGCCGATGGCGATACCGCCTGAGTGCCGGCGACTCGGCGAATCAGCCTTTCGCTTTCGGAGAACATATGATTCACCTGTTCCCCCGAGGGCTCCTGAACGAGAGCGCCAAGCTACTTGGCAACAAGCGGGTCGTCCTGTGGGAAGAGCAGGGTACGTTGGGGGCGGTCCTCAAGGAGGCCGGCATTCCGGTGGGGATCGTTGCTTCGGACGCTGCATTGCAGTTCATCCGGGCTGACATGATCCTGGTTGGGCAGGAGCAGCTCAAGAGCCACCCGTTCGCCCAGGAGCCTCTGATGGCTCAAGCCCGGCAAGGGAGCAGCGTGATGTTTTTCCAGCAGTCGCATGTGCCGGAGCTTGCGGGGTACGCGATGAACCGGCGCGCGGTGCCTGATGAGTTGAAGTGGCATGCCGATCATCCGTTGCTGCGCGGGTTCACACCGGCGGACGTCGATAGCTGGCTTCGCGGCGGTTCGGGGCATCTGTGGCCGCTCCGCCTGCCCGCCGACGAGCCCGTCTTGGTCATCGCCCAATGGCCACGAGAAACACCCGGTCAGGAGCCTGAACCGATCGAGACCTTGTTGGCAACGAAATCGGTTGGGGCGGGGCGAGTGGTTTTCTGCCAGCTCCCGCTGGGATCGTGGGAGAGTGATCCGCGTAGCCAGTTGATGCTAGTGAACGCCTTGGACTACCTGGTCGGTCCAGTCGCCCCCACTCCTCCGCCGAGTCAACGTCACATTCCATTGCCGCCGACGCCACAAACCGCACCTTCTATTACTGTACCACCAGGAGCCAGACCATGATCGAGCGACACGTCATCTTCGCGATCGTGTTTTCCCTGCTGTGCATTCCGGCATGGGCCGGTGAGCAGACCGCCCCACCAGCGGGCATTCCGGCAAGCCAGGCGGCAACAACCCAGCCCGTGCCGCGGCCTGGAATCACCGTGGCCATTCTCGATTTTGCGGCCACCAGCGTGGGCAATCCGGATCTGGGCATCCAGATCGGCGAGGCCTTGACCGCCATCCTGTCCGGCGAGCAGGGATTCACGCTCGTGGATCGCGCCGGCTTGACCCGTGCACTGCAGGAGCATGAGTTGAACCTGACCGGTGCGGTGGACGATGCCACCGCGATCAGGATCGGCAAGCTCATTGGTGCTCGAATCCTGGTGACCGGCAAGGCCTTTCCTCTTGGCCAACGACTTTACATCACCGCCAAGATGATCGGGACGGAGACTTCGCTGGTTGAAGGGCTACTTGTCAAGTCGGATATCGAAGGGGACGTGGGCGATTTGATTGTCGAGTTGGCCACTCAGTTGTCTGATCGCTTGCGCGCCGCAGGGCCCAAGCTCGTGGCCAGCGATGATGCCATCGATCCGCTCCCGGCACTGGTCCGACGGCTCTCGGGTCGCAAGTTACCAAGCGTCGCGGTGATCGTGACGGAAGAACACATGCGACAGCAACCTGCACCTGTTCAGCCGATTGACCCGGCAGTGGAGACCGAAATCAAGGCCTTGTTGCAGGCGTGCGGGTTCGACGTCGTGGATGTACCCCAGAATGAGCTGGCCGACTGGGCCCGCCTGACCGCAAAAGACGATCCGCAGGGTTGGCCGCGCAGTCTGCACCGGGCGGACGTGGTCGTGACCGGCGAAGCCTTCAGCGAGTTCGCCGCACGCATCGGAAACCTGGTTAGTTGCTCCGCCCGGGCGGAAATCAACGTGATTACCCGAGCGGATGGGAAGATCGTGCTCGCCGACCGCCAAACCACGAGGGCTGTTGATCTCTCCGAGAACATCGCCGGTAAGAAGGCGCTGGAGAAAGCCGGGCGGGCTCTCGGCATTCGCATCCTCGAGCACTTTGCAGCCGCGTTCCCCGAGCCGGCAACGCAAGCGACACCTGCTCAGCACTGACTGCAGCCGGCCGGGGCACGATTTCATTGGACGCGGCAACAATGGCTGCAAGGTCTCAACAGCATCTGTTCAATCATCGTGTATCGAGGAGTGTACTCCTCGGCAGGCTTGGCTGGGCGAGCACGCCGTGGCCCGACCGGTGCTTTGTGAAACGGGAACCGGCCCACTCCCAAAAGAGCGTGAATTGCGATCTGCCCTGCCACACCATGGATTTCAGGAGAGCAACATGGCACTGCGGAGCATAGGAGACTGCGGCAACCGTAGACTGAGCGCGAGCCTGTGGATCGTGCTGCTCTTGTGCATCCCTGCATGGGGTGCGGAGGAGCAGAGCGGGGATTCCGCATGGCGAAGGTGGGCTATCATCTCGTCCTCGGATCTGCAGAAGACGGCCATACCGGATCTGACGATGGCGAAGATCTCTGCTCTTGGCGACATCGAGCTTGTCGAACGGGACCAGATCGACCTGGCCCTTCAGGAACTCAGCTTGACCAGCATGTTGGGCTCGGAGAATGCCCGTGGGCGTCTGGAGCTAGGCCGAATCCTGCGTGCTGACGTGCTGGTGTTCATGGCGGGGACGTCTCAACGTACCCAGCAGGGTTTGCGGCTGGTGGTCAGCGAGTGCATTCTCGGAGCCCGTGTGGCGGCTGGAGAGATCGTGGTTGCGCCGGATGGGGAGGAGGCCGCAGCCGACCAAGTCGTGGCCATTGTGGCCCAGGCCCGGGAGCGGTTCGCTCGCGGGATCACCGCAGTGGTCGGGATATCCCCACTCGTCTCGATGACCCTGGTACACGATTGGGATCACCTGCAGGCCAGTCTGACCGAGATCATCCAGAATGCCTTCGCCGCCCAACCGGGTATCGCGGTCATCGAGATGGAGGAGGCTCATGCCCTGCGCCGGGAAAGGGAGCAGACGAGTGATCCCTTGGTGGATCGCGTTGTTCCGCTGCTGGTGGATGGCCATTATCGCGTAGAGGTTCCCGATCCGGCAGCCGAGCCCCGCATGTCCATCGAGGTGCGCGTGAGCGACGGTGAGGAGATACTGGATTCTCTTGTCGGCTCAGACATGACCTTGGGGGTGGGAGCCGAGACCCTGCGTGATCGGGTCGCACAATGGGCTGGGGCCCACACCGGTTCCACCGACAAACCGATCTCCGCGGATCGCCAGGTTGCCTTCATGCTGGAACGTGCCGACGCCCTCGCCCGGATGGGGGCCTATGGACAGTCCACTGGCTTGCGGGAGGCGTGCATTCTGCTGCAACCACCGAGCCTGGACGAACGAAGTGCCCTGATCCGCGAATATGGCATGCTGCTCAATCGTACGCCGACCTGGTGGGATGGGACGGACCCGATCCCCGAGTCGCCACAGCTCACATCGTTCGTCGAGCGCCGCATCTCGGCCTTTCGCCTGTGCCTGGAGCACATTGAAGTCCTGCTCAGGCAGCAAGAAATGCCCCCCAAGGACATCCTGGAGCTCTGCCGGGAGATCAGCCAAGCCGCCGACGCCTGGAGAAGACACGGTTACCACGAAGCAGATGCCGACGCACGAAAACGGCATTTCGAGCGTATGGAGCGACTCAAACATGATTTCATGGATCGTGTCTTCCCGGACTTGGGACGCACAATGGAGTACGAAGCCCGATGGCAGAGCCTACTGGTTAGCTGGGCGACGACGTGCTTCGCCTCCCCCGACGACGACTGGTTTCTGCACAAGGTTCGGGCGATGGGGCGGTTTGTCCCGCAGATGATGCCAGCGGATCAACCACTGGATGTCTGGTTGCACCCCTCGGTCCTCTCCTGGCAGAGCGACGCGTTCGGTGCGGCATGCCGGCAAGCTTGGCACGACAGTCAGACACTTCAGGAGTACACGGCACATCTGAGGAGTACCGGTCATCCTCGCTGGATATTCCTTGCCCATCTGGCGGAGCTGTGGCTCGATCGCTGTGTTTCCTCCGGAAGCGCCCGCAAGCCGGGGGAAGGGATGCTTGCGGCCGTTGAGGACTTCGCGGACGAAGCGGATGAATGGGGGCTTACGGACATCTCCCACGGCGCGAATGAGCTGCTTCGAGCTTTGGAGCGTGCTACCGGGCTGGAATCAAAACGTCGAGAAGCCACTCCCACCCCCAAACCGCAGCTCCTGATGGCTCCGCCTATCGAAGACATCGCTCCCCCCATCCACGCCAAGGTCGAGCGATTGCCCCTCGAACTGAAGGATCAAGCAGGCAACGTGAGAAGGCTAATGGGCAGACTCGGGGGAGGAAGCGGTAAGTTATGGTTCGACCGCTCGGCTCTGAAGCTGCTGAATTGCGGCCCAGGCGCGGATGTGTATTGGCACGAGTCGGTTGTCCTGCTGCATGACAGACCCAACCAGATGCGCGAGTTGCTCATTTCCCAAACCGACGAGGTGGTTGACGTCGTCTGGGACGGGGAGCGCATCTGCGTGGGCGTACTGGGCAAAGGGTTGCAGGGGTACGACCTAAGCGGACAGTTGACAGCGGTTGTCGGACACGAGCAGAAGCTTCCCCCCTGCGATCGGGGCCTCAGGCTTTGCCCGATCGAGCCGGGCAGGATTCTGGTGGCGGGCTCGTTTGGCGAGTATCGCCGCGCCTGGCTGGCAACCGTGGACTGGCGCGCAGGCGGCCTTGCAGTCAATGTGTTCCACGAGGCGCCGGAGATTTTCAATTTTGAAAGGCCGGTACAATATGCCGACCCACGGACGGCATTCGTTCCCGGAGCGTTCCTACGTCTCAGGGATCCGGCTAGCAGCCACCTCCTACATCTTGAGCGGCAAAGCGCCCAACAGGACAGACCAAACCATGAAAAACTGGAAATCGATCTTCGATCTCTTTCCGTGTCTAAGCCGCAATATCAACCCGGAGGCCGCTGGAGAGCAGACTATGTTCAAGAGAATGTATGTGAGCTTCCGAATGGCATCTGCGTTGCGGTGGGCCGCGGGATACACGGCTTCGCTCCCCCCGGAATGCGATTCCTGCAAGACGGTCGCGAGGTGAGAGAGGTTCAGTTGCCAGGTATACTATCCGGGTGCACCAAGAACGATCTCGTCGTCTATGGCGAACATGTGTATTTCCCGGCCTCCCCCTACTGGCGCCGGCTCAATCGCACGACCCTTGTGGAGGATACCATCCTGCTGGACGGCAGGATGGTGGACTCCAAGCCAGCGGACAAGCCACGGCGTTGGACTCCATGCCCGGAACTGTTCGAATCGGCTAGGGAGGTCCGTGCAGGAGTATCCGCCTTCCACGGGCTCATCGTATGGAGTGATCAGCAGGAGTTCTGCCGGATAGACGTTCCAGATTCTCAGGAAACCGGTGTCTCACGGGCGGAACTGTTGCGACTCTTCCCGGAAGGTACAGTGGCTCCGACACAGAGACGCGCGCGGCACACCGCGGCTACGACTTCCAGTCCGTCCGAGAGCGAGGTGATTTCCTTCAATGTACGAGTGGACCGGGCGGTGGGCAGCGTGGCGGCTATCAGCGTGTTCATTGCTGGGGTCATTCTGCTGGGAGCGACCCTCAGAAGTCGTCGCGTCTGGAGATCGTCGAGCAAGCTGATCTGCATGGGAAGCAGCGCCGCGTTGGTCGCGTTCGCTTTATACTTAGGCCTTCCCACGATTCAGGAGGTCGCCGGCGTTCGCCACGTCGACACCGGGCCATGGGTGATCAACGATCATGGTCAGGGGGCGAGCAAGGCCCGTGAGTCGGATCCGAAGGTAGTGGCCCTCCTCCGCGAAGTCCTTGACAACGATCTTTCACCAACGGACCGCGCCGACAGGCTGAACCAGCTCGACAAGGCCATTGGAGTACTGCCTCGTCGATCCGATGTGAAGATCGACAGTGTCGCGCGCGTGCTCGATCTGGTCGCCGCGGGAAAGATCCACATTGACGAGGTGAGCTTCATCTTCCCCCACCTTCAGCCGCTCTCGCTGCGTTGCCAGTATGACGAGGGAATGGGCAGATTGGCTTTGTGGGGTGAGGTGGAAGCGGGCATGGACAGCGACCGGGTGAAGGTGCTGTGCCGGCTCAGCGCCGACCTTCTCGCTGTCGACCATACCGCCATCACGGCACGGCTGGTTGACGAGGAGGTTGCCGGCCCATGGCGGATCGAGGCACAGTTGGACTCCAGGCCGCGGCAGGAACTGGTCATCAAACTGGGTATGGAGTGGCGGATGCTCGATCCGGGGCTGCCGCGTGAGGAATGGCTCAAAGCATCTGCGGAGCAACGCGGCCGGATGCTTCGGACGGCCAGCACCGCCCAGACCTCGACCATCCTCGCTTCGTTTGCCGAGGAGCACACCCTGCGCTGGTCGAATTACCGACCCGCGTCCAGCGCCGGGAACTACTGGCCCGCGGCGCGCTGGGGACGCGAGGATTGGAAGCTCGACCTCGCCGGAGCCACGGCCGCCGCGAGGCGATTGCCGCAGGATTCCGGCACAACCGGAGAGCCTGAACCTGGTTCGACTGCCGAGGTCGGCGATGTCCTGGATGTGGAACCCAACGGAGTACTGGTCGTCAGGGTCCTCGACGAGTCGCAGGCCACGCTGCACGATATTGCCCCAGGGGACGTCATTGTGAGTATGCAGGGGCAGATCATCCGGGATCTCGCACATTTTCTGGCTTTGGCGAGCAGCCTTGAGGGCCAGCCCCGTGATATGGTGTTGCGGCGCGCCGGCCAGGAGCGAACCGTCCAACTCTTTCCCGGGAAGATCGGCGTCATGCTGGCCTCCTACGATCCTCGCTACGGGGAACAACTCGAAGCCGCCGCACGATCCCTTGGCCAATCGGACCCCGCGACCACGACACAGGCTTTCGACGTGCTGCTGCGCTCCGGTTACCAATTCAACGACGATAACGATCTCCAAGTGATGTATGCCCAAGCCCTGTACCTGGCGGGTAAATACGAGGCTGCTCATCGGACGCTTGAGGACTACGTCAACCGTCGTACGGGCGACGCCACCTGGGCTTATCTGGCCGACCGCTTTCACGAAAACACCGGGGCCTACGATCATCTGTATCTCTATTGCGCCGCCAAGGACATCGAGCAGCGCAATCCTGTCTCGACGCTCGTGAGCACGGCTCACAGCATGGCCTCCCGCATGAACCGCTATCCCGAGGCCCTGGTTCGAGCACTCAAGGCGCAGGAACAATCCTTGGATATCAGCTCCAAGGGATGGGCACTGGATGCCCTGCGCCTCGCCCTGAGTTCCATGGATCTTCGAGAGGAAGCTCTGGAGGTTATTCGTGAGATTGAGCTGGACGCCAACACCGTGCATTTCTGGGGATACGCCGCCTATTCCGCGGAGCGATTTGGTCAGCCTGGACTGGCCCAACGCATGTCCCGGTCGATGTTTGATCAGTACCGCAGCTCCCGCAACATGCCGTATTTGGCCAACAACAACATACGTCTTCTGTTGCTGGCCAACGACATAGACCGGGCACAGGCCTTTTACGACGAGACTCTCTTACCCCACGAGCGTTTGGTTTTGCCTGGCCGACCGCTACCGAATTGCCAAGGCTGGCCGACGACACAGGGGTTCTGGCTGGAGGTCGGTCGCCAGAAGGCCAGGAGCACCGAACCCGAGGAGCTGACCGCGGCGTTTGAGATCCTGGCCAGCCAGACCACCCCTGATACTGATGAGCTCCAGGCAGTTATCGAGGCCTACGAGAACGCCAATCAGAGCCAGGGGAGCGACCCGCACGGTCCCTGGGCAGATTGGGCACGAGCGCAACTCCTCATGATCCAAGGCCGGTTTGCCGAAGCACACGAGGCCCTGGCAAGACTCCACCGGCAGGGTTCCCTGCACCAATCCGAATGGGAGGCGATCGACTACCTCCGCGCACACGCAGATCATTTGAGCGGAGACATGGAGACATGGCGCCGTACCGTCAGGGCATATGCTATTCCCCATGCTGGCTGGCTGCTGCTCACCCGCGACCATCGCCTGGGACATGCTGGTCAGGACGGGGCAGGGGTGCGTGAGGTCGGCCTGCCTTCCCCATCGTGGGCCGTGGATGATCCGGATGAGGCCATCGTCGTTTCTCCTGCCGGCCGGACGATCCTCACCTCTGATCGCTGGACGGTTTATCAGTTGGATCTGCAAAGTGGGTGGAAACAGGTAGCTCACGTACCGTGGGAGGAATACCGGCGATGGCGTTTGAGCGAGCTCAGACCGGCGCTCGACGGCATCTTTGGACAGTCGGCTTCTTCTGTCCCGCTTGAGTTCGTCTGGCCCCCGGCATTGCAGGAGTTGAGCCAACGGCACGTCCCATTGATGCTGGCCGATGGCCGATGGCTCATTTGTGATCGCAGGGACGGACGCATACGTGTGCCGCGCGCCGAGATGGAGCATGTTGTGGACAGCCCTACCGAGATTTATGGTTGGGTCGGCGGAGAGCGGGAAGATCAGTTCTTCGCGCTGTCCAGCAGAGGGGTGCTAAGCTGGGATCTGCGGGAAGACATGATGAAGCCATGTGCTCTACCCAACCCACAGAGTCCTGTGCCGGCGATCGTCCTTACCCCGGAGGAGCCGATACCCGGCCAAGCAGTGATTGTGGGATCCTTGCCGGATGCCGGCGGGCAGGTTTATCAGCTTGATCGGGCGTCGGGGCGCATTACGGCCGCTTTCGGGCTTAATGAATCCTATCCTGCGACATACTGGCTGCAGCGGACTCCAGCCAGCAAGAGGCAGTTATCGATGGAGTTGGTCGCGCGGGCGGGGCTGCGGTGGAGATGGAGTAGCCGGTCTCTGCCTTGATCGCACGACCGGCCGTTGGATAGCTCAACTTCCGTGGGTCCATGTCTTGCCTCGATCCGTCGGGCTTTTTCAAAGCGGGAATGGCTCTGCATAAGAAACGCGGCGATTCTGCAGAGCCGGCCGGGCAAGTAGAGCCCTCTCCATAGCTGCCCCGGCGAGGCGGTAGACGGGGGCAGGCGGAGCTGCCGGTACCGCAACTGACATTCCAACCACATTCACAGGCACCCGGTGCGCTTCGCTGTTCAGGGAGGAGACGCTGAAGTCGGTGGCTTTGCTTTATCCGCGCCCCGCGGTAGGCTTATCCCGCCAAGACCGGATTCGCCCGGGAAAGAGGACCACCGACGAATGCCCGACGATTCGGTAGCACATCCGCGCATGCATGAGCGCGTCCACTGCGTATGCGTGTCGCCCATGCTCGGTGGCACGGGCGAAGCACGCGAGGTTGATGGCGGCGAACTTGGGAACACCTGATGCCTGAGATGACCATTCAGCCTTGGCGGTCGCGGCCGGTCTTTGTCAGCAGCACGTTCAAGGACATGCAGGCTGAGCGGGACCACCTCAAGAACGTGGTCTTTCCCGAGCTGGCCGAGCGGCTTCGGGGGCGGCGCAACCATCTGGACTCCATCGACCTGCGGCTGGGGGTAGAGACCGTCCACTTGGCCGATGAGGCCGCCAAGGAACTCCGCGTTCTCAAGGTCTGCCTCAACGAAATCGAGCGGAGCCGGCCATTCCTCATCGTACTGCTGGGCGACCGCTACGGCTGGGTCCCGCCGGCAGAACGCATGGAAGCCGCCGCCCGCGAGGCCGGCTTTCAGACCAACGTGACCGGCCGGAGCGTCACGGACCTGGAGATCGACTTCGGTCTGCTCAAAAAAGACCCCGCCCAGCGGCGGCGCAGTTTCTTCTACTTCCGCGATCCGCTGCCCTACGATCAAATGTCGCCCGATGTGGCCGCCCGCTACAGCGACCTGCACTCGCCCGATCCGGGCGTTCGGGCCAATCATCCAAAGCTGATCGCCCTCAAAGCCCGGATCGAGAACGACCCCGAACTCAAGCCCCGCGTCCGCTCTTACGAAGCGAAGTGGAATGCCGCAACCAACGAAGTGACCGACCTCGAGGCCTGGGGGCGCAAGGTTCTTGAAGACCTGTGGGGCGAACTCGACCAGGAAACCGCTGAGCAGGCCGCCTTGGCCGAGTTTGTTGAATTCCGCAGCCGCAACTTCATCGGCCGCGTGACCCTGACGGACGAGCTGCTGGCCTTCGCCCGCTCAGCGAGCGCCGACGAGGCCGATTGGGGTCTGTGCATCACCGGCGAGCCCGGGGCCGGCAAGAGCGCCCTGTTCGCCCACCTTTACCGCCAATTGCGGGAATCGACCGACGTGTTCCTGCTCGCCCATGCCGCCGGCATCAGCACCCGCGCCGGCCAGGTCGACGACATGCTTCGCCGCTGGATCCAGGAGCTGGCCGATCACCTGGGGATCGCTGCGCCGCTGGACGATTCCGCCTCCGCCGAGGACATCGAGAAGACCTTCGCCGAACTGCTGGGCCGGGCCTCCACACAGCGCCGCGTGGTCATGCTCATCGACGCATTGAACCAGTTCACCCCGTCCACGCGGTCCCGGCATCTCACCTGGTTGCCGCCGCTGTTACCGCCGAACGCCCGGCTCATCGCCACCGCAATTGCCGGGACCGAGACGGAGGCCCTGGGCCGGCGCCGCGGAGCCAGGCTCAAGGGGCTCGAACCGCTCTCGATCGACGAGTCTCGCGAGATTGCCGTCGCCATCTGCGAGCACCGCTACCACCGCAAGTTCCACGACGAGATCTACGACGCCATACTCGCCAAGAAGCTGGCCGACGGTCACCCATCAGCGGGCCACCCAGCGGCCGGCAACCCGTTGTGGCTCTGGCTGGCGATGGAAGAGCTGAACCTGCTGGATGCCGACTCCTTCGACCGGGCCGAGCGCGACTACGCCGAGTTGCCCGCGGACCGCCGGCTGCACCAGCTCCTGCTGGACACGGTCGCGTCGTTTCCCGCGGACGTGGAAGGCCTCTATGCCTGGATGCTGAAGCGCAGCGAGCGGGTCTTCGGCCAGGCGATGACGCGCGGCTTCGCCGGCCTCATTGCCGTGAGCCGTTTCGGTTGGCGCGAGTCGGACCTGCGGGAAATGCTCCCGCGCGCGGCAGCGCTGATTGCCGGGGATGCGCCGCTCCCGCCGGTGGATGACCTGCTGCTGGCCTCGCTGCGGCGCTCCTTCCGGGCCCACGTCATCCGCCGCGGCGAACTCGACCAGTGGGACTTCCTGCACCTGCAGATGCGCCAGGCTGTGCGGCAGCACGGCCTGCCGAGCGACGATCTTGCCCGCCGGCTCCACGCCGCTATCGCCGACTACCTGGAGACGCTGGCTCGCGAAGATCCGCTGCACATCTCGGAGATCATGTTCCACTACATCGGGGCCGACGATCGCCTGCGGGCCGCCCGCTACTACGGCAGTGCGTTGACGGCGGCGGAGGAATCGGCAGGAACGGACGTGCTGGCGGCGCACCTGCTGGCCGAGCCGGGCGGCGCGGGGAGCGGGGCGATCGAATGGGTCGCCGGCCTGCCCGGACAACCCGGACTGACCCCCGATGAGCAGGCCAACATCTGTAGCCGTTTCAACTTCGACCTGGACGATCGACTCGCCACGACCGCCCCCCTGGCCATTCGCCAATCGATCCTGCGGGCGGCCCAGGTCGTGCTGACGAACCTGGCCACCTCGGTTCCGGGCAACGCGGGCTGGCAGCGGGACCTGTCGGTGAGTCACGGGAAGGTGGGCGACGTGCTCAGCGCCCAGGGCAATCTGGCCGGTGCGCTGGCCGCCTACCGCGCGACTCATGCGATTGTTGAACATCTGGCGGAGCAGGATCCGGGCAACGCGGGCTGGCAGCGGGACCTGTCGCTGAGTCACGGCAACGTGGGCGACGTGCTCAGGGCGCAGGGCAATCTGGCCGGTGCGCTGGCCGCCTACCGCGCATCGCTGGCGATCGCCGAACATCTGGCGGAGCAGGATCCGGGCAACGCGGGCTGGCAGCATGACCTGTCGGTGAGTCACCTCAAGGTGGGCGACGTGCTCAGCGCGCAGGGCAATCTGGCCGGTGCGCTGGCCGCCTACCGCGCGTCGCTGGCGATCGCCGAACATCTGGC
>JAAYDF010000122.1 GCA_012729395.1 Phycisphaerae bacterium | reverse complement strand
GAGCCGCCGCACATCGTCCGTCTCGCGAGCCATCCTCCCGGCTTGCCGCTCGGGGCCGGCTTGCCTTACGATGACACCCCACGGGCGAGTGGCGGAATGGCAGACGCTGGGGACTTAAAATCCCCTGACCGAAAGGTCGTGCGGGTTCGATTCCCGCCTCGCCCAAGTGTGGCGGGAGCTATCGACACGTCGAGAGAGAAACGCGGAGGAGGTCTGTTGGGCAGGAAATGCCCGCGGACAGGCGACGAAGAGGGTCACGACGGCATGAAAACTCAGCGAACCAGTCGCTTGCCGGAGTTGTATACGCAGGTGATCGGCTCTTTGCCTCGGCCGAAGGTGGTGCAGGAGTTGCTGGCGGCGAAGGGGGATTTGCCAGCGGATCGCTTTGCCGGCCTGCTGGACGAGATGGTCGTGTTCGCGATTCGGCTGCAGGAGCGGGCGGGCCTCGACGTGGTCAGCGACGGCGAATGGCGACGGATCCAGTACATCCGCGAGTATCTCGGCCGCATCGGCGGGTTCGAGAAGTGCCGCCGTTACCAGCACCAAGGCGAGACGAAGTATACCGACGTGGTCGTGCGGCGGATCGCGGCGAGTGAGCCTGTCTTCGGGAAGGATGCCGCGTTTCTCGCGGCGCACACCGACCGCTGCACGAAGTTCGCGCTGCCCAGCCCGTTTCTGATCGCGGTCCGTTACTGGCATGCCGACCACAGCCGGGACGCCTACCCGACGATGCAGCATTTCATGGAGCACTTGGCGGAGATCCTGGCGCGCGAGGCCCGAGCGTTGGCGGACGCGGGTATCGACATCATCCAGCTTGACGACCCGGCCCTGACGTACTTCTGCGACCGGGCGCTGATGGCGGGCGAAGGGCTGCATGATGAGCGTCTGCGTCGGGCATGGGACATCGACCGCGAGCTGCCGGAGGCGGTGGCGGCGATCAACCGCGTGGTCGAGGGCCTGCCGGCCGAGGTGCACGTCCACTGCTGCCACAGCGTCTACAAGCGCCGCAGCGACGTGACCGGCGATTATAAGCCGATCCTGCCGCGACTGGCGGACCTCAAGGCCGACCGGGTCAACCTCGAGTTTGCCTACGTCGGCACGGGTGACGTGAGCGATTTGTCGCTCCTGCCCGCCCATCTGGGCGTGGGTATGGGCGTGGTCGACGTGCGTAGCGAGGAATTGCAGACCGTCGAGCAGATCGAGAAGCTGGCGGCATCCGGCGTCGCGCTGATCGGCCCCGAGCGGATCGCCCTCAACCCCGACTGCGGTTTCGCCCCCGAGTCCAACGAGCCGCCGACCATCGACGAGGCCTACGAGAAACTCAAACGTCTGGTCGCCGCCGCGGCCCACGTCCGCGCCAGAGGGATGGGGCTCTGAACATGAGCAGCGAGCCCGAAGCGCAAGCGACGGCAAGCGCCAACGAGCCCCGAGCGCGAGCGACGGGATGTGGAGCGTCAGCGACATACCTCTGTGTTCCCCGCGGAACCCACTCGCTCGCGCTCGGGGTTCGTTGGGAGCTTGACCAGGATCGACGGGGGGGGTATGGTACCGTGTGAGTATCAGGTCTGCTCCAATCTGGCGCTGGTACTGTTTGGCAGAATACATAGTCCAGTGCCGAGGTGATCCGATGAGCTCAGATCTTCGAGAAGCGGAGTACTCGTCCCTTCGTGACGAGATGAAGATGAATCGGCAGTATGTATTCGAGCGTCCGCTAGCGATAATTGGCGGAGCGCTTGTCGTAACCACGGTTGATCCCGCGTTCATCACTCCATTCATCGTACCCATACCATTCATCCTGGTCCTGTTGTTCAATCTGTGGTTTACCTTCAACCGAATGGAGAGCACAGCCCGGATCGTTGCCTTCCTTCAGCTTGCACACGAACAGAAGGCGACGACAAGAGCGTCCCTGGTTGGGTGGGAGACCGCGCTCGCAGCCTATAGGAGGCGTCGCTGCGAACTGTCCCCGAAGAAGCTGGAGGGATTGAGATCCGAAGTATCGAAGCACCACGGACGCGATCGACTTCGGTTCTATCCCCCAATCTTCTGGTTTCACGTAGTCTTCTCGGCAATTGCCGCTATCATGCCGATGATCGCGATGTGCTCGACGGCATCACCAGCATTGCCGGACGAGGTGCAATGGCACGCCGTTTGGTCGACTCTTGCGGTGGGAAGTGTCGCCATTGTTTTCGCCTTGTTTCGCCTTCGGGCGAGCCGACTCCCCGACGTAATCGAGGAGAAGGTGGTTTGGCTTGCGGTTCTTCAAGAGATGGACCGGCTCTTGAAGGAGGAGTGCGAATCGGCAGAGCGTCAATGCAGGCACCTGGTTCAGGACACACCTTCGGCGGATGCATGAGAAGGCGAAGGGTGCATGACGCTGACTGGGGTCGGCCAATCCCGCATCGGCTGGTGTGGCAATGCCAGACGCTGACGCTGATTGGCCTGCAGTGTATCACCGGGAATCCGGACTGTGGCTTGGTTCCTAAGTCGAACGAGCCCGGAGCGCGAGCGACGGGATGTGGAGCGTCAGCGACGTACCTCTGTGTTCCCCGCGTAACCCACTCGCTTGCGTTCGGGGTTCATTACCCGCTCGCTCGCGCTCGGGGCTCGTTGGCCACTCGCCTGCGCTTGGGGCTCGTTACCCACTCGCTTGCGCTCGGGGTTCGCTGCCCACTCGCTTGCGCTCGGGATACACTTAGGGGTGTGTACTGGCGCAGGCGTGGAAGTCGGCGACCAGGGCGGCGATGTCGGCTTCGGTGGTGTTCCAGGCGCACATGAAGCGGGCGGCGTTGCCGATGAAGGTGTAAAAATGCCAGCCGCGGCGGCGCAGGGCGTCGGCCAGGGCGGGGGGCATGTCGACAAAGACGGCGTTGGCCTGGCAGGGGAACAGGATGCGCAGGCCGGGCACCGTTTGCAGTTGCTCAGCGAGCAGACGAGCGCAGGCGTTGGCCCGCTGAGCATTGCGCAGCCAGACGTCGTTCTCTAGCAGGCCGAGCCACTGCGCGGACAGGAAGCGCATCTTCGAGGCGAGTTGGCCCGCCTGCTTGCAGCGGAAGTCGAACTCCTCGGCCAAGTGGCGATCGAAGAAGACGACCGCCTCGCCGAGTGCTCCGCCGTTTTTCGCACCGCCCAGGCAGACGACGTCCACGCCGGCCTTCCAGGTGATGTCCTTGAGCGGCACATTGAGGGTGGCGACGGCGTTGGCCAGCCGGGCGCCGTCCATGTGTAGCCGCAGGTGCAACGCTTTCGCCAGCAAGCCGACCTCGCGGATCTCCTCGACTGAGTAGACGGTACCCAGCTCGGTGGACTGGGTGATGCTCAGGGCGTGCGGCTTGGGGTAGTGGATGTCGGCTCGCTGGCGGACGAGTCGCTCGACGTCGGCCAGGCTGACTTTGCCGTGATCCCCGCGGGCCAGCAGAACCTTACTGCCGCTGGAGAAGAACTCGGGGGCCCCGCACTCGTCGGTTTCGAGGTGGGCGGACTCGTGGCAGATCACGCCATGGAAAGGCTTGCACAACGTCGCCACGGCGAGGGCGTTGGCGGCGGTGCCGTTGAAGACGAAGAACACCTCGCAGTCGGTCTCGAAGCGCTCGCGGAGCATATCGCAGGCCCGGCGGGTCCATTCGTCTTCGCCGTAGGAGCGGACATGCCCGCGGTTGGCGTCGGCCATGGCGTGGAGCGCTTCCGGGCAGATGCCGGCGTAGTTATCGCTGGCGAACTGGCACCCGCTGGCTGAAGCTTCGCGAACACGAGTGGCTGCATGGTCGGCATTCGGATTCATGCGGGACAGCATAACCGTTTGCCGGGCGGTGACCAGCCCGCGGGGTGGTCCGCAACCAGCCGTGCACTTGGCCGGTGTTCTGCTCGGTCGTGAGATGCTTGGGCTCGGCTTGGGCACACCGTCGCGAAGCCAGGCTCTGTACGCGACCCGCACTGATTACAGAGCAATGCCCAGGGGGGCGGGAGTCTCTTCGGCGACTGGGTCGGGGTTCTTGGTGATTTTCTGTTGCCTGCCGGGGCTCAGGTGTGGTAGAAGGTGCATCAATGCATGGGGGGCGGCAGAGTGCCGCCATTCTGGCAACACCTCGTTTGTGTCGGAGGTGCCCGGCGGGTTTCTCTCCGCTTTGGGCGAGGGTGCGTCGTTGGCATGAAACGATGTATGCTTTGGACACTGGCCGCCGTTTTGTGTGCCGCTGGAGGCGGCCTCATCATCTGGGCTGCGCTGGACGAACGCAGCGGAAGGCCTCGCCCCCCGCAGAGCCAGCCGACGCCGGACGTGGCTGCTTCGCAGCCGATCTCCTTTGACGACGAGGGGTACACCGTCATCACGTTGGAGCCGACCGCGGCTCATCGCCTCGGGATTCAGAGTCGCCAACTGGCCGTCACAAAACGCCAGCCGGAGGTCACCGCTAACGGCGTGCTCCAGCAGGATCCGTCGCGGGTTTACACCGTACGGGCGCCGGCTCCCGGATTGCTTCGAGCGTCGGAGTTGGTCCGTTGGCCGAGTCCCGGCGATCTTCTCTCGCAAGGTCTCATCATCGGCTGGCTTGAGCCCCGCTCGGGGGCACAAAGCGCTCCCGCAACTGCGGCTGCCGGCGATGAAGCGGACGAGTCGGTCGCATCGAGACCAGCGGATACGGGTGCGAATCGGTCGCCCGAGAGCACGGCTCTCACGCTGGAGGTCGGTGGAAAGGTGATTGAGATGGCTGCCCAACCGGGCGAGACGGTTTCCAACGGGCAGCCGATCCTGCGGTTGATCCGCTGGGACCGTTTGCTGGCCCGCGTGGTCCTGGCACCTGGGGCAACCGGCGTCGGTCCAGTGGATACCGCTCGTTTGGTCGTCAGTGGGCAGGACGATTGGCTGCTGCAGGGTAGTCGCATTCCTCTGGCATCGTCGACCGACGCGGCCACCGGTGGCCAAGTCTTTCTCTTTGCCGTGCTGGCGGGGGATTTGCCTTTGGAGCCGGGCCTGCCTGTCTCAGTGTATTTGCCGCTATCCGGACCTTCTGTTGAGGGAGTCCTTGTTCCCCGCTCGGCCTTGGTGCGGCACGCCGGTCACATGTGGCTGTATGTTCAAAGTGGACCGACCAGCTACACGCGGTTCCCGGCTCCGGCGGGCATACTGGTGGGAGGAGACTGGTTCGTCAGTGGGGGGGATTTGCTCGGCAAGCGACTGGTGGTGGCCGGGACCGCCAACCTCCTGGCCGAGGAACTGCGGCTCGTTCCCCCCGACGACGATGACAGAGGATCCACGCCGTGAAAGGCTGCCGCACCGAAAGGTCGCAGGGGGGTGCATTTGAATTTCAGGGGCACTGGGTGGCACTGGTCTGTACCCAGACCAGTGGTTGTCCGCATTTGGCCACGGGTCGGAGTACCGACCCATGCCACCCTCGATGCTTCGCCCTCGGAGCGATTTACGAATGTG
>JAAYDF010000121.1 GCA_012729395.1 Phycisphaerae bacterium | reverse complement strand
TTGACCTTCCGACCACGATCGGTTGTAGTAGCCATCAGGGCTCCTCCTTTCAAAGTGCAGTCACAACAACACTTATGGAGGATGCCCCTCGCTTTTTCAATTTACACAGGTTTCGATACTATCTCCCCGCTGCTGTGTTCTTCTCGCTCTATGTATGCACCGGATGCGACTACACCGCAGCGGATTACCTTGGGGGGACGGTCACTTTCAATCCTGAGGCGAACGGTCTGCTCGCCTGGGGCAGCACGAAGACCGGCGGCATGTGGCAGGATCACTACCTGTACGACCGGATGGCGGCGGGCGAGTGCGTGGGCGCGGGATTCAGGCACTGGTTCAACCAGGTGAAGGACTTGAGCATCGCCCCGGAGTGGTGGTACGGCATGGTGCTCATCGGCGACGCCTCCCTGGCCACCGCCCGGCCGGTCCACAACGTGACCGACGACCAATGGTATCCCGATATCCAGTCCGCGATCGACGAGGCGAACGAGGGGGACGAGATCGTCCTCATGCCGGGAACCTACGCCGGCGATGGCAATCGTGATCTCGACTTCATCGGCAAGGCGATCACCGTTCGCGGCACCGACCCGAACGACCCGGCCGTGGTGGCCGCCACCGTCATCGACTGCCAGGGTACCGAGGCCGAGCCGCACCGCGGCTTCCGGTTCCACTCCGGCGAAACCGCCGACTCGGTCGTCGCCGGCCTGACAATCACCAACGGATACGGCAACGAGGAAAACGTCGGGGCAGAAATGAAGCCAGTTGGCGGCGCGGTCTTCTGCACAGGCTCGAGCCCGACACTGGTCAACTGTGCATTCAGCGGAAACTCCGCCGCCTACGACGGCGGAGGAATGTACAATTACGACAGTAGCCCGACGCTGGCCAATTGTACGTTCGCCAATAATGTAGTCGGCTATGGTGGAGGCGGGATGTACAACTGGCACGACAGCAACCCTACACTCACCGGCTGCACCTTCAGTGGGAATTCCGCGGCAGGTTGGGGCGGTGGGATACACAACGAGACCAACTGCGACCCGATCTTGGTCAACTGCACATTCAGCGGAAACACGGCCGACTACGGGGGCGGGATGTGTAACTGGTACGACAACACCAACCCAACGCTGACCAACTGCACATTCAGCGGAAACTCGGCCGACTACGGGGGCGGGATGTGTAACGGCTTCGGCAACACCAGCCCAACGCTGACCAACTGCACGTTCAGCGGGAACTCGGCCGACTACGGGGGCGGGATGTGTAACTGCTACGACAACACCAGCCCGACGCTGACCAACTGCACGTTCAGCGGGAACTCGGCTGGCAGCTACGGCGGCGGGGTGTATAACTATGACGGCCAGACAACGCTGACCAACTGCACGTTCAGCGGGAACTCGGCTGGCAGCAACGGCGGCGGGCTGTATACCGAGCAGAACGAGTACGGCAGCCCGACGGTGACGAACTGCATTCTGTGGGGCAACACGCCCGAGGAGGTTTTTAACTACGCCGGGACGCCAGCAATCACCTACAACGACATCCGGGACGGCTGGCCGGATGCGGGGAACATCAACGACAATCCGCTCTTTGTTGACCCGGATGGTCCGGACGACACGCCGGGGACCGAAGATGACAACCTACGCCTGTTGACGGGCTCGCCTTGTATCGACGCGGCCAACAACAACGCGCGCGGCTTGGCCGGTATCACCACCGACCTGGACGGGCGGCCGCGGTTCATGGATAACCCCGACACGCCGGATTGTCAGCAGGCGCCAGGGACCTGCGGCGATCTCCCGATCGTGGACATGGGGGCGTATGAGTACTTCCCCACCGCCAAGGCGGACTTCGATGTCGATGGCGACGTGGATTCAGACGATCTGGCCGCATTCAAGGCCTGCGCGACCGGGCCGGCGATTCCCTACAACCCGGCCGCACTGCCCGAGCCCGAACCGGGTTGCACGCTGGCGCCCGACGCCAACGGCCATATCGCCGCCGATTTTGACGAGGACAACGACGTAGATCAGTCAGATTTCGGCTCGTTCCAGCGCTGCTACAGCGGCGAGGGAAACCTGGCAGATCCACATTGCGCGGATTAAGTGTCGGAGGCGGTGGGCAGAAGGCACAAAGGCAGAAGGCACAGAGGCAGAGGGCAGTAGGCAGCTGTCAGGGGTCAGGAGTCAGGAGACAGAATAGCCCCGCTCGTCACTTGGCCGGTGGCCTGGCGAGGTGTGCTTGCTTCCGCGTGTTGGTGATGTCGCCGGGCGGGGATGGCTATTGCAGATCGCAGAGTACCCAAGCGGACTATGTCACCCGCCCCTTCCAGTAGCCGGGCTGACGATGGAGATGCATGACCGCAAGGATGTAGATGTGATCGGCATCCTGGGCGTACAGGACCCCGTAGGGAAACCGGTTGGTCTGCAACCGACGGATCTGGCCATCCAGAATCGGCCATGCCAGGGGATAAGCGACGATCCTTTCGATGGCGGCGTAGATTTCGACGGCGAACGCATGACCCAAACCGGGCCTGCATTCCTCGTAGTAGTTGATGGCTTCGAGGAATTCTGACTCGGCCTCGGGATGAAAAGACCAATTCACGGCGTGAAGCGTTCCCAGATCCGGGCGAACACCTCGGTGCCGGGGACGGCGTGCACCTCACCGGTCTGAAGCTCCGCCAGCCGCCGCTTGGCCACCTGAGCCCACTTCCGGTCGATGTCGGATTCGGGCGGGTTGAGGGTCCGGAGGATGGAATCCGCGATAAACGCCCGCTCCTCAACCGGCAACGAAGACGCCTGGGCGATCAGTTCATCCGCTTTCACGGGGCGATCCTCCTGCACATCCCCCCTCCTCACACCCCAGTTAGCCTACCCGAACGGCCCTGCCGTGGCAATCGAATGGTCGCATACTCCTGGCTTGAATGCTTGGACGGCCGGCAGCCACATGACCCGGCGCTATCGCTTCTGCCCCGGCTGGCGAATGACTCGCTGGGGTTCGCGTTGAGCGATGTCCTTCTGGACCGCTTTGAGATGGGCGCCAAGCCTTTCAACGTCGTGGACGAAACGAGCGGACAATTCGTACTTGATGGCCCGAACCTCGTCGATGAGCGGATCGCCGGTCGGGGCGGGCGGCCCGGTCGGCAGGTCACGGTAACGGACGGGATCGGATGCCGACACGTCAGATGC
>JAAYDF010000120.1 GCA_012729395.1 Phycisphaerae bacterium | reverse complement strand
TTGACCTTCCGACCACGATCGGTTGTAGTAGCCATCAGGGCTCCTCCTTTCAAAGTGCAGTCACAACAACACTTATGGAGGATGCCCCTCGCTTTTTCAATTTACACAGGTTTCGATACTATCTCCGATTGAGCCGGACCGTGAACGTCGTGCCCACGTCCGGTTCACTGTCCACGCTGACGCTGCCCGAATACAGGGCCGCCAGCTTCTTGACCGTCGACAGCCCCAAACCGCTGCCGAGGATGTTCTTGGTCTTGCGATTCTTGATCCGCACAAACTCCTGGAACAGCCGGCCGGTCTCTTCCGCGGTCATGCCGATGCCCGTATCGGCAACCGCGATCAACGTGTCTTCGCCGTCCACGGAGCAAGTGACGTCCACCCGGCCGTTGTCGCGGTTGTACTTCACCGCATTGGTCACCAGGTTATTGACCATGATCTCCAGCTCGCTGCGGTCCGCGCTCAAAACCACCGGACCATCCGCATGCAGCGCGACCTCGATGTGCCGGGCGGCTGCGTCCGGCTGCACCGTGTCGATCGAGGCTCGGGCCACCTCCGCAAGGTCCACCTCCGCCAGATCACGCTGCTTGAGCCCCGACTCGATCCGCGTCAGATCCAGCAGGTCATAGATCAGCTTGCGCATCCCCTCGCAGCGAACAAGGCATCGCTCAACCATCTGGTCAACCGACCCGGCACTGGAACGCATGCCCGGATCACGAAGAATCTTGAGATAGCCCTCCACCGCTCCCAACGGCGCCTTCAGCTCGTGGGCAAGCACCGAAATGAACTGGAAGCGAACCTGACGCTTCTCCTGGGCCAGCCGCCGCGCCTGCCGCTGCGAGATCAGATGAAGCGTCGCCTTGCGAAGCGTATCCTTGAGCTCCTTGGGCGTGAACGGCTTGGCGATGAAATCAAACGCTCCTTGCTTGGTCGCCGTCACCGCCGTCTCGAGGGAAGCATACGCCGTGATCATCACCGTCAGAATGTCGCACTCATCCGCTCGCAAACGGTCGAGAACCTCAAGCCCCGTCATGCCCCCCATCTTGTGGTCCAGCAGTAAAATGTCCGGCGATTGAACGGCGATCCTCTCCAGGGCCTGCTCGCCACTCTCCGCCTGCTCGACCACGAAGCCCACCTCCTGATCCACCTCAGGCAGGTGCACAGTGTAATTCTGCAGCGCACGCTCTACCGCTCGCCGCATTTCCCGCTCGTCATCCGTTACCAGAATTCTCAGCGTGTCCATGACCGCTCAACCATGCACCAGCCGATGAATCTCGCGCTCGAGCTGCTCAAAACGGATCGGCTTGTCCAACACCACGTCCGCCTTGATCCAGGAACGCTCCTCCTTCGTCGAGGCGTCAAAATCAATACCCGTCTCGCTGGCCACGCCGGTCACCAAGATCACCGGAATGGACGAATCCAGCTTCTTGATCTCGTAGCAAAGTCGGAAGCCGTCGTCGACCTGCTCCATCATGAGGTCCACCACCGCCAAACCCGGCTTGCCCCGCCCCAGCTCTTCACGAGCCCCCGCCAACGAATCGGCGGTCACCACCTCGTACCCCTTCGCCTCAAGCTGTATACGCACCTGCTCAAGGTAATCCGTGTCATCGTCAACCAGTAGAACCTTCGTTGCCATGGCTGTCCATCCTGTCTGCATGGAGGCCCATCGACGGCCTCACCAACCGATTTCGATCCGCGTCGCGATCAGGGCCGCGACCGTTCAAAGCCGCGACCGCGAGGAAGCGGTTCTTCCTTCTTGAAACCACCGCTCCCTCACGGTCGCGGTTCCGATTGTCTCCCCAAAACGTCGCCCAAGCGACGCCGATTACCGTCAGCCGGAACCCGCCTTGCGCGGCAGGATCACAGTGAAGGTGGTCCCCGTGGGACCCGCCGCCGGGTCCGCGTTCGAGTCCACCTTGATGTTGCCTCGATGCATCTTGACGATCCCGTACGTCACCGCAAGCCCCAAACCGGTGCCCTTCCCAACCTGCTTGGTCGTGAAAAACGGATCGAAGATGCGATCCAGGTTCTGCTGCGGAATGCCCACGCCGGTGTCCGAAACCGAAATCCGCACATTCGTCTCATCCCCGCCCGTCCACAAAGTCAACGTACCACCGTCGGGCATCGCCGCCTGAGCATTGCCCACCAGATTCGTCAGGATCTGCATGATCTGATCCCGATCCATGTTCGCCACCTCATCTGGCGACTGGTGCTCCACGCGCAAAGTGATGCTCGCCGGCAACGTCAGTGTCTTCACCAAGTCCTCGATCAACTCGTGCAGATCCGTCGCGGCTAGGGTCACCTTGTTCTGCCGGGCAAAGTGCAGCAGGCCGGATACGATCTTCTTGCACCGGTCCGCGCTCTCCACAATCGTCTGCAAATCCTCTCGATATTTCGCGTCCTTGCCCATCTCATCCAACAGCAGGTGGGCAAACATGATCACCACGCCCAGAGGATTATTGACCTCGTGGGCGATACCGGCCGCAAGCTGACCCATGCTGGCCAGCTTCTCCGACTGAGTCAATGCCTCCTGCGTGCTGGCGAGCTGCTCGTTCGAAAACTCCAGCGCTCGCACCGTCCGCCGAAGCTGGTCGATCGTGTACGGAAGGCACATCTCGCACTCCGCCAGCCCTTCGTAGATCGCGATCGCGTGCTCCCGGCAGGTCTCGTATCCGCATGCCCCGCAATTCAGCTCATCCTCCGGGTGGTGCTTGCCCAACCGCTGCATGATCTGGACTATTTCGTCCCTCGAAGGAACGGCCACACGCTGGTCATTGTGGTCGTATCTCCGGCTAAGGTTCAGCTCCGCCAGTTGCGACATCCGCCCACGCCACTCGTCGCGGTCCAGGCTCTCCAAGCGCCGACGTACATAATGGCCAACGCACGAACGCCGACTGAACAACGGCGCCTGCGTCACCATGCCCGCCCCCATGATACAGCCGTTGCAGCAAAGCACTTCGAGCAACCTTGCGTCCAGATCGCCGTCCTCAAACTCCTTGATCGCCTCGGTGAAGCTGCTACGCCCGTCCGCCGCCACCACCTCCCCCGCCGCCAGATCCTCACTGATCCCTGCCGCCTGGAGCATGCCTCGACTGATCGGAAACAACGCTCCGTGACCCGGACGAGGCGGGTCAAAATCGCTCGCGTCCACTGACAGCGGCGTAATCCCCCGCTCGACAAACAGATGCTGCAGCTCCACGAACGTCAGCACCGCATCAACGTCTCCCCTGACCCGTTCCGTGGCTGCCTCGCCCTTCTTGGCAATGCACGGACCGATGAAGACCACCTTCAAATCCGGGCCGTACAACACCCGCATGGCTCGGGCCATCGCCACCATCGGCGAGACAATCGGCGCCAGGGAACTCACCAACCCCGGATGATACCGCTCGACATAGCCCACGATGGCTGGGCAACTCGTCGCGATGTATCGCTTGCGACCTTCCGCCGAAAGCAGATCACGATAACGAGCGGCTACCAGATCCGCACCAAAGGCCACCTCCACCACGTACTTGAACCCCAACGCCCGGACCATGCCCACCAGCCGGCGATAATCGATGTCGTCGTACTCCGCCGGAAAACTCGGAGCCAGGCAGGCCGCCACGGGAGTCTCGCACGCCAGCAACGCCTCTACCTCGGGAATACTGCAGAGCACCTGCTTGGCGTGCTGACTGCATACCCGCACGCAATTACCACACCCGATGCAACGCTGCGCCAACACCTCCGCCTGACCATCGCGAATCCGGATCGCCTTTGCCGGACACTCCCGCACACACGTGTAGCAAACGCGACATCGCTCCTTGATCGTCGTGACCAGCGGAATAAGCGCGGTATGCTTCACAATGCGATCCTTATGCCACGACTCCCCGTGGGGCATAGTGCGTGTGCAACAAGTGGTGACTCTTATCGCCCAGCGGTTGGCCAAGGTACTCGCGATAGAGCCGCTGAACGGCTTCGTTACCGTGCGCGGTACGAACGCCCTCGCTGCGGTCGATGTTATACAAAGCCTGCATCCGGGCGCGAATCGCTTCGCCGTCAGCACCCAGAGGCTGTCCGCCACCCGCGATACATCCGCCTGGACAGGTCATCACCTCGATGAAGTGCAGGTCCTTGCGACCCGCGGCAATTTCGTCAAGCAGCTTGGCTGCGTTGCCCAGACCACTGACCACCGCCACGCCGAGATCAAGACCCGCAACCTGCACGCGGGCCTCCTTCACACCCTTCAGGCCACGCACCGCCTGAACCTTCAGATCCGCCAGATCCTCGCCGCTCACCAGATGGTACGCCGTCCGGATCGCCGCTTCCATCACCCCGCCCGTCGCACCAAACAGCTTGCCCGCCGTGCTCCGCTCACCAAACGGCGTGTCCGCGGGTTGCGGCGCCACATTCGCCAGATCCAGCCCGCGCATGCGAATCATCCGGGCCAACTCACGCGTCGTCAGCACCGCGTCTACATCCGCCACTTCGTCTCGACTCATTTCCGGCCGGCCGGCCTCGAACTTCTTCGCCGTGCACGGCATGATCGACACGCTGAAGATCTTCTCCGGTGCAATCGACTCACGCTCCGCGTAGAACGACTTGATCACCGCTCCCAGCATCTGCTGTGGACTCTTGCAGGTGGACAGGTTGGGAATGAAATCCGGATAGGTCTGCTCGACAAACTTGATCCAACCCGGCGAGCAGCTTGTCATCATCGGCAACACGCCGCCCGTCTTGATGCGGTGCACCAGCTCGGACGCCTCTTCCATAATCGTCAGATCGGCCGAAAACGACGTGTCGAACACGCGATCAAAACCCAGCAGCCGCAAGGCCGTGGTCAACGCCCCGCAAACGTCGGCTCCCGGCTTCATGCCGAACTCCTCCGCCAGGGTCACCGAGATACTCGGGGCGTGCTGCACAACCACGAACCGGTCCGGATCGCTCAGGGCCTCGTAAACCTCCTTCAGGTGACTGGTCTCCCGGAGCGCCCCGGTCGGGCATACCATCACACACTGTCCGCAATTGATGCAACTCGATACGTTCAGGCCCTGGTCAAACGCCGTCCCGACACGCGTCTTGCTGCCACGCCCGATGAAGTCGATGCAGGCTACACCCTGTATCTCCTCACATACCCGAACGCACTTGCCGCAGAGAATGCACTTCTCCGGATCGCGGATGATCGAGGGACTCGACTGGTCCACATGGTACCGATCACGGGCGCCCTGATACCGCCGGACCCGAACACCCAATTCCTCCGCCAGGGTCTGCAACTCGCAATTGCCGTTGCGCACGCAATACAGGCAATCGTCCGGATGGTTCGCCAGGAGCAGCTCAACAATCGTCTTGCGCGCCCGTACCGCCCGCGGCGAATGCGTATGTACCTTCATTCCTTCCACCACAGGCGTCGCACAGCTCGGCTGCAAGTTCGGCCGACCCTCAACCTCCACATCACACATCCGGCATGCACCGCTCGGCGGCAAACCGTCAATATGACATAGGGTCGGGATCTTGATCCCCAGCCGACGCAACGCCGTCAGCAGCATCTCGCCCGCGTTCGCCTGCACCGTTTCGCCATTGACTTCTATCGCAATCACCGTAGCTACCTCGTCGCTTGCGGCCTCAGGCCGCTCCACGGAAAAAGCCCGCACTTCACCAGGAACCTGCTCTGCGTCCTCGCCGGTCTACAACCGGAATCATCCCCAGTGTTGACCTCACTCCACAAACACCGCTCCAAACTTGCACACGTCCAAACACGTCCCGCAACCAATGCACTTGTCCGGAATGATGTAATGCGGACTCTTCGGGGCACCCATGATCGCGTCGGCCGGACACTTCTTCGCACACAACGTACACCCCTTGCAGTCCTCCGGATGGATCTTGTACAAGAGCAACTCGCGGCATGCGCCCGCCGGACAATGCCGGTCGTACATGTGCGCGTCGTATTCCTCCCGGAACCATCGCAGCGTGCTCAGCACCGGATTCGGTGCCGATTGCCCCAGCCCGCACAGGCTCGTGTCTTTGATCACCTCCGCCAACCGCGTGAGGTACATCACGCTCTTGAACCGCTCCAGGGCCTGCACGCCCGTTTCATTCCGCCGTGCCCGCGTGATGCTCTGCAAAATCTCCAGCATCCGCCGAGTACCCTCCCGACACGGAACGCACTTGCCGCAGCTCTCCCGCTGGATGAAATCCATGAAGAACTTGGCCACGTCCACCATGCAGGTGTCTTCATCCATGACCACCAGCCCGCCGGACCCCATCATCGCCCCAACCGTCTTGAGCGATTCGTAGTCAATCTCGATGTCCAGATGCCGCGTCGGAATGCATCCACCCGACGGGCCACCCATCTGCACAGCCTTGTACGCCTTGCCCCCCGGAATACCGCCGCCAATCTCGAACACGATACGCCGAACCGTGGTCCCCATCGCGACCTCGAGCAACCCCGTACGCTCGACATTGCCCGACAAGGCAAACACCTTGGTGCCCTTGCTCTTGGCCGTGCCCACCGAGCTGAACCAGCCAGCCCCGCGGGTAATGATCTCGGGCACGTTGGCCATCGTCTCGACGTTGTTGATCACCGTCGGCTTGCCAAACAACCCACGAACCGCCGGAAACGGCGGCCGAGGCCGAGGCATCCCCCGCTTCCCCTCAATGCTGTGAATCAGCGCCGTCTCCTCACCGCAGACAAACGCCCCCGCCCCCTGCTTGATGATCACTTGCAGGTTGAACCCGCTCTCCAGGATGTTCTCGCCCAGCAATCCATACTGCCGAGCCTGCTCGATCGCCGACACCAGCCGGGCGATCGCCAGCGGGTACTCCGCCCGAATGTAAACGTATGCCTTGCTCGCCCCAATCGCATAGGCCGCCAAGGCCATCCCTTCCAGCACACGGTGCGGGTCGCCCTCGATCACCGCCCGGTCCATGAACGCCCCAGGATCACCTTCGTCCGCGTTGCATACCAGGTACTTCTGAGCGCTCTCAGCAGCTAACGCGAACTTCCACTTAGTGCCCGTGGGAAAACCGCCGCCGCCGCGACCACGAAGACCGCTCTCTTCCACTAACTTGCACACTTCTTCCCGGGTCATCGTCCGCAAAGCCTTCGCCAGGGCCTGGTACCCGCCGCGAGCCACGTACTCGTCAATCTGCGACGGGTCAATCACCCCGCAATTCACCAACACCCGCCGCATCTGCGGAGCGAAGAAGGGATGCTCATCGATGAAAGGTACGTCGGGCCAAGGCTCCAGAACCTCTGACCGGAACTGACCCAGCAACAGATCGCCCGGGATCCTGCCCGCCAGCAACGCGTCCATCAGGCCGCCGATCTTGTCCTCCGTCACACCCCGGAAGCTCACCCGCGTCCGACCCGGCAACTGAACGTCCACCAGCGGCTCGGCCGAGCACATCCCGATGCACCCCACCTCCGCCACGTCCGCTTGGACCCCATGATCCGCCAGGTACTTCCGCAGAGCCTCCAGCGTCTTGCCCGCGCCCGCGCCCAGACCGCAGGTGCCCGCACCAACGAAGATCACCGGACGAACCACGACCTCACGCCGCAGACTCGCCAGACGCTCCTGCCCCAGTGCTTCAGCCGCACCCGCCAAGTCGCCGCTCGCCGCCAGCGTCACATAACGCATCACCTGATGCCCGTTGCCGCAACCGCAGCCTTTCGGCTCTTTCGCCATTGTCGTCGCCTCAGCCATTTTCCGCCGCCTTTCTCTGACAGGAGCGGATGAGCTTGTCCACCTTCTCTGTCGTCATGCCAGCGTAAAACTCCCCGTTCACGCAGATCACCGGGGCCAGACCGCACGCCCCGATGCACGCCACCACTTCCAGACTGAAAAGCCCATCCCGGGAAGTCTGGCCCGGCTCGATCTTCAGTGCCTGCCGCACCGCGTCCAGCACCCGAGCCGACCCCTTCACGTGACACGCCGTACCACGGCAAACCTGGATGTGGAATTTCCCCTGCGGCTGGAACCGGAATTGGTTGTAGAAGGTCGCCACCCCATAGATCTTGCTCACCGGCAAGCCCAGGTGCTGACCTACCTCAATCATCGCCTCACGCGACAGGTACCCCTGTCGCTCCTGCACCGCCTGCAAAATCGGGATCAGGGCGTCCCGCCCAGCGTCTCCGAACTCATTCAGAATGGGTTCCACGTCAACCTGAATCATCTGACCGCTTCCTTTATCATCGCCTGTCGGCGCACCGCATCGTGTCGCGCGAAGAACGCGACGCTCTCCAGCGACACGGTGATATCCACGTCTTCTACGAACACATACTCCGGCACTTGCAGCCGCACCGGAGCAAAATTGAGCAGCCCCCGCACTCCAGCCCGTACCAGTTGTATCGACACGTTCTGGGCCTCAGCCCCGGGAACAGCCACCAGACCCACATTCGCACCGTGCTCCGCGATAACCTCCGCCAGCGCCTCCATGCCGTGACACCGGCAACCGTGGATCACCCGACCGCACTTGGCGGGATCCACATCGAAGCCCGCCACAATCCGCAAACCCGTTCGGCGACCTCCCACATACGCCAGCACCGCTTTGCCCAGATGCCCCAGACCCACCAGAACCGCCGACTGCCCGCCCGGTGCGTCCAAGAACTCGCCGATCCGACCAATCAAACCCGCCACGTCGTACCCACGCCGCGGGCTACCCGTATAACCGATGGTCATGACATCTCGCCGCACCTGTGCCGCCGATACCCCCGCCAACGAAGCCAGATCATGCGAGAAAACATACTCGCCGTCCGACGACCCAAGCCCGCCCGCCCAGCCTTCCGGGCTCGCCAGCGCTCCCAAAACACGGCGATAAAGGCTCAATCTCTTGACCAGGCACGCTGCGAACATCACGCTAACCCCATCACCGCGAAATTACTGTGCTCTCCTTCACACTGTGATATCATTCACAACTCGTCTGACCTAATATACAGCCTGCTCGGAATGACAACAAGGGATCTCGTGACTTTTTTCACAGATTTTCACCCCATTTCTGCCTCACCCGCCAACATGAGGCCCACTAGAGCAGCGTCGGACTCGTTGAACACGAAAGGGTATGCAGTTGTAATGTTATTACGCACATGAACTTATCCCTCTTCGCGAAAGTGCGGACACAATGTCGGGCGAACTCGCCGGCCGACCAACGAGCGAGGAGGAGAACCGCGATGCCGCCGCTTCTCCGGCGAGAAGCGCGGTGGATGGGTAGATGAAATGCCTCGCTACCGGTTCGACGACCATCCTGGGTGTCGCCGAACTGCACCGCCTATGGTGAGAAAGCGGGTCGAAGGCAAGCTCGATCACACCGGCGACCGCGAACGTGGATAGCCCGCCCGTCCGGTGGAAGCGAGCCGGTTCAGGAATGCGGCCTTGTACTTCCCAGCGAGAACCTATCCCCGTCTTACCGCACAAGTCGGCCAGAACTTCTGCTTCACGGGTGAACCTCTGCGGATCCCGGCGACCTGCGCGGCGCATCGGCGGCCGGGGATGTGGCGGGTGCCGTTCGGGGCACGGGTGGCGGAGATGCCGGACTGAGCAGGATCCGCCGCCATGTTTCAGCGTGACGCCAAGTTCTGAGCTGGCGGTTGTCCACCAGAACCGTCGGGGTGGAGTGAACGCGGGTGTCTTCCACGTCTTCCTTCCTGACGAGCCCCACGCCAAGTTGCTGGCCCTCTTCGATATTGGCCCGGATGCGAGCCATGGCTTCGTCGCTGTTCATAGCCTGGCGAAACTCGGCGGCCGGGAAGCCCAATTGCCGTCCGCAATCCACGAACCAAGCCTCTTCTTTGCCTTTGATCTCCTTCGAGTGAGCGAAGAGATAGTCATGCATTCGCCAGAAGCCGTCGTTGCCGCCCAGAAGCCTGGCCGCCTCCGCGGCCCGAGCCGCCAGGCAAGCCTCTGCATGAAGGGTATGAGCTGCATGCGGATTACATTCTTTGCAGATCGGCCAGTGCTTGAAAATGACCTTCACACCGCCGTGCTGCTCGCTCATGGGAATGACCTTGGTCCTGAGAGACTCCTCGAATCGATTGCAGGCCGGGCACTGGAAGTAACTGAAGGCCACGATGGTGTGTTTCGCGCCCGCCGGACCGCGGGTGGGCTCGCCTTCCGTCACCAGAGGCAATTGGGGCGAAAGACTCCAAGCCAATAAGGTGTGCTGCCAGCGATCGTCGTAACGCCGGTACTGCTTGATGTAGTAGTCGCGGTACCACTCCGCACTTTTGGCCTTAAGGTCGCTCTGCAGGTCGAGGACATAAACATGACCCACAGCCAGGAGCAGCAAAGCCACCACGGGGACCATGACCAGCGCCCGCCACGTAGGCCAAGGGGCTGCCGGTGACGACACCTCAGCGATAGAAGCGGTGTCAGCGGGCGGATCCGATGGGGAATCGAACAAGCCGGTGTCTGAGCCGCATGAGTCGCCGATCACCGTCGGGGTGGTTTCGCGTCCTCGGGCCGGCCAGAGCAACAACAGACAAATGAGGATCAGGAAAGTGGCAATGTGCGTCCCAGTGCAAAGCGGGCACCAGTTCGGCAGAGTGAAAAACATGATGGCAGCCAGCAGAATACAGATACCGAGCCCTACCGCGGTCCACAGGGTGATGAGCAGGTGGAGCCATCGGCGCTCGGGAGAGACTTCGCCGACCATGACCAGCCAGCAGAGCATGAACAGGAAGAACAGCAGGCCGATCTGCGCCGTGGGCATGGTGAAGCTGCCGATGGTCAACGTGCCCCAGGGGCTATCGACCACCGCTTGGCAACTGGAGGTGGCAAAGCCGATGCAGACGTTATCGAGGAGTGTGTCCTTGACCTGCGGCAGCCGCAGGTGCTCGAGGATCAGGTGATGGCTCATCCAAACGCCGAGAAGGCAGACGATGATGGCGAAAACCCTTACCAACACTCGAAAAACTGAGACCCACAATGCTCGCACTCCTCAGGCGGCGAGGCAGGGATCGGGGCGGCGTTTGCAGCGGCCGCGGCGCTCCTCTACACTCCACCGACTATGACTGACCCCAAAGTTCTCATTCTGCGTACCGCGGGCACGAACTGCGACGAAGAGACGGCCTATGCCTGGGAGCAAGCCGGCGCCCGCACGCAGCGTGTCCACGTCCGCGAGCTGACCGACCGGCCGGCCATGCTCGGGGAGTTCGCGATTCTAACCCTTCCCGGCGGGTTCAGCTACGGCGACGACATCTCCGCGGGCAAGATCCTGGCAAGCCAGTTGACCAGCCACCTGGCCGACGCGGTGCGGTCGTTCGTGGCCACCGGCCGGCTGGTGCTGGGGATCTGCAACGGCTTTCAGGTGCTCGTCAAGGCGGGGCTGCTGCCCGGGCCCGCGGCACAGGCCGGCGGCGATCCGCTCGCGGACCAGAGCGTCACGCTGACGCACAACGACTCCGCCCGGTTCGAGGCCCGATGGGTGCACCTGCGGTCGAGCCGCGAGAGTGCGTTCCTGCCGGCGGACACGGTGCTGGCCATGCCAATCGCCCACGGCGAGGGCAAGCTGGTCTGCCGGGATGACACCGTGCGGCGGCGGCTGGCCGACGATGGCCACATCGCCCTGACCTACTGCAACGCCGATGGCCGGCCGGGCCCGTATCCGATCAATCCCAACGGCAGCGAAGCCGACATAGCCGGCCTGACCGACGCCACCGGCCGCATCCTCGGCCTCATGCCCCACCCGGAACGCCATGTGCAACCCACGCAGCACCCGGCCTGGACCGGCAGCCCCCCCGCCTGCTCCGACGGCCGCGTGCTCTTCGAGTGCGCCGTCCGAACCGCACGGACACTGTGATGCGAGCGTTTCTCAAACGCCAACTGTGGCCCTCCTGGCAGCAGCGTAAGCGGATGTTGGTTGCTCAGGCCACGGTATGCATCCCGTTGCTGTACGTCCTGCTGATCTTCGCCTACCTGTGGCCGCCGCATTTTCGCCATACCTCGCCGGGCTACGTGCTGACAGCCTGGGCGGCATTCATGGTGCGGACGTTCACGTTCCATCTGGGGCTGTTCGCGGCAGTTGTCGCGGTCTTTGCCTGGGTGATTCGACGACGGCGATTGGCTGTGGTGTGTTTGCCGCTGGTTTTGGCCACCCTGGCGCCGGCCTGCTGGCAGTACCGGCCAAGGTCAGTCACGCCGGCGGACGGACCGACGCTCAAGGTGACCAGCGCAAACCTGCTGGCAATGAACCGGCACACCGAACCGCTCATCGCGGAGATCCGCGAAGCGGATGCCGATATCCTGCTGCTGCAGGAGTACACGCCCCACTGGCACGAGGCCCTCACGCAGGCCTTCGAGACCGACTACCCTCACCGTGTGCACGTTCCGCAAGAAGACTGTTTCGGAATGGCCATCTACGCCAAATATCCTTTCGTGGCCGACCCACAGACACATCTGCCGCTGGGCGAAGGGCTGGAACCGCAAATGCGGGCGGTGATCGATTGGTCGGGCCAGCGGATCGCGGTCTACAACATCCACCTGCTACCTCCGCGTCGCTTGGACTACATCGTCGAGCACCGCGTGCAGTGGGCGGATCTGCTCGACCTGCTGAAGACTGAATCGTTGCCGGCCATCATCGGCGGCGACTTCAACCTCACCGAGCACAGTCCGCACGCCGCCGCGATCCGCGACCTCGGTTACCTCGACGCCCACGCCGTCGCCGGCTCAGGCCGCGGGGCCACCTGGCCGGTGAACTCGATCTTCCGTTACCTGCCCGG
This sequence comes from Phycisphaerae bacterium, assembly GCA_012729395.1. GTDB lineage: Bacteria > Planctomycetota > Phycisphaerae > UBA1845 > PWPN01 > JAAYDF01. Next base: position 8,621 of record JAAYDF010000120.1, on the reverse strand, counting down.
CCTGCGCCTCGACCATGTCTACTTGAGCCGGCAATGGCAGTGCCACGCATGCCGAACCGGCGTCGGCCGCAGCTCCGACCACCGGCCGCTGAGCGTCCGGATGAGTCTGGGCCGTCAGGGCCAATGATGCACCGCCTCTGGGCCCGCGTCGGCTGCGTCCACATGAAAGGGCCACCGCTCGGTAGAACCGCACCCGTCACAAAGTGATCTCGCGGAATCAATAGGGCGTAACTCGTCATCCGCGGGCGAAATCACCCATGGCGAAGCCCCAATGACCCATGAAGTCCGAATGACCCATGACCAACGTCCCCGCTCGCGGTTGGCGTTCTGGTTTCTGGCTTGGTCATTGATTGGTCATTGGGCCTTGGGCATTCGCCATTTTGCCCGGGAGCCACGCGGCCAGCGAGTTGCACCCAATAGGAAAGAACCGCTTCCTTACGGGCGCGGCTCCGATCGGGGTCTGCGTCCGAGGGGTTCACGCTTGCACTGTCCGGTCCGAACCGCGGGAAAGCGGCGAATGGGGTTGTAAGATTTCGGCGGCTTGGGGCAAGTAACTGATGAGCGAATCTGAAGCGTGGGACCGCGACGAACGGGTCGGCGGCAGACCGTTCGCAGGGCTTGCGGCGGGCCGGTGTATCGAGCCGGCGTTGGCCAACCCCTGCGGAGAGGTTGTCCGACCGTCCGCGGTAACCCAAGCCGGATGGCGAAGGAGCCGGTGCCGCGTGCGGACGGCGTCGCGGAATCCAGCCGCCATGGCCTACCCACCGAGGCAAGGGGGCGGCTGGATTCCGCGGGGCCGTCACAGGCCGACAAGGCAGGACTGAAGTGACTGTGTGCGATCGCCGGCAAGCTGGAGGCACCACAACCTGTCCGCCGCGGCAAAGAGGGCGCGGCCGCCGCGACGCACGCAAGCGGGCGGACTTGACAGTAATTCCTGTATCCCCGTAGCATGGTGCAAGAACCCTCCCGGCAGGAGGCCAGACCATTCACACAAGGAGAACCTCATGCTTCGCACCCACCCCTGCCCGGCGGTCCGCGCTGATGCCCCCTTGAGGCTTGTCAATCGGCGATGCGTCCGCGTGCTCTGTCGCCCGAACACCTCGTCGCTCCACCGGCGGCAGGGGTTCACACTGATCGAGATCCTCGTCGTGGTAGCCATTGTCGGTCTTCTGATGGCCATTCTGCTGCCCTCGCTGGCTCAGGCTCGCCATCAGGCCCGCTCGGCGTCGTGCAAGGCGTACGTGCGGCAACTGGGCATGGGCATGACCATGTACCTCCAGCAGTACGGGGCCTACCCCGCCCACCAGTGGATCCTGCCCGGCGACGTGCGCATCCGCTGGTTCAACGCCATGGCCCGCATCCTCGGCGGGTACGAGGTCCAGGGCTGCCCGGAGACCGCCAACTGGGACATCGGGCGAAACAACTCGTACGGCTACAACTACAAGTACCTTGGCAGCGGCAGGGATAACGCCATCGGCCCCAAGGCCCCGCTCGAGAACTTCCCCGTCAAGGGCGTACCCGCACCCGCCATGACCATCGCGTTCGGCGATGCCGACGGCACCGGACGTGATTTGCCGCACGAGAACGGCGTCAACAAACCCGAAATGCTCGGCAACCACGGCTACACCCTCGACCCCACCTACATCCCCTGGTACAGCGAGCACACCTACAGTGGCGGCACGCTCGAACCATACGCTTGGGTGAACCACAGAACCTACATGTCCACCCGACACCTGGGCGGCTCGAACTTCTGCTTCGCCGACGGCCACGCCGAGGCCCTCAAGCCGCGGCAAGTCTACCGCGACAACCGCTACTGGAACGGCCTGGGCGGCGAATACCCCGACCGCGACGTGCACGTGGACTACAAGTTCAAGGACGGCACATGGTGGTTCCCCGAGGTCGAGTGACTCACCAACCCAACGAGCCCGAAATGCATGCAACGGGCCAACCCCTGCGAGCCCGGAGCGCAAGCGACGCGGGTCCACGCCTACGAGCCCGGAGCGCGAGCGACGGGTTCAGGGGAGCGTCAGCGACACGACAAAACGTCTCGCCGAGTACTGACGAGCGAGGAACGCAGGTCCACACCTACGAGCCCGGAGCGCGAGCGACGGGTTCAGGGGAGCGCCAGCGACACGACAAAACGTCTCGCCGAGTACTGACGAGCGAGGAACGCGGGTCCACACCTACGAGCCCGGAGCGCGAGCGACGGGTCCAGGGGAGCGTCAGCGACGCGACAAAACGTCTCGCCGAGTACTGACGAGCGAGGAACGCAGGAATGCGCATCGTTGTCACACGCCTCCCCCCGCGCTCGCGCTTGGGGCTCGTTGGGGTAAACCTATCGTTTGCGCTTGGCGCTCGTGGGGGTAAACCCATCGCTTGCGCTTGGGGCTCGTTGGGGGCGCCTCGAACCAGCCCGGAGCGCGAGCGACGCAGGTCCACACCTACGAGCCCCGAGCGCGAGCGACGGGTTCAGGGGAGCGCCAGCGACACGACAGAACGTCTCGCCGAGTACTGACGAGCGAGGAACGCAGGGATGCGCATCGTTGTCACACGCCCCCCCCCCCGCGCTCGCGCTTGGGGCTCGTTGCGGTAAACCTATCGTTTGCGCTCGGGGCTCGCTGGAGTAAACCCATCGTTTGCGCTTGGCGCTCGTGGGGGGCGCCTCGAACCAGCCCGGAGCGCGAGCGACGCACGTCCACACCTACGAGCCCGGAGCGCGAGCGACGGGTTCAGGGGAGCGTCAGCGACACGACAAAACGTCTCGCCGAGTACTAACGAGCAAGGAACGCAGGAATGCGCATCGTTGTCACACGCCTCCCCCCGCGCTCGCGCTTGGGGCTCGTTGGGGTAAACCCATCGCTTGCGCTTGGGGCTTACTAGGGTGGCCCCCCATCGCGTGCATTTGGGCTCGTTGGCGGATCCCCTGACGATCTCGGCTCACGCTGTCCATAAAGAACCAATTGCCACACTCATGGGCACTCTGGCTGTCCTGCGGCTTGCGTCGGCGACGGCGGGACAGTACCTTCTCTGCTTCGTGGCGTCTTGCACGATAACCCGTCGGTGATCGCCGGCGGACACGATGCCCCCCCGGCCGGCCGCGAGGTGAAACACATGGCCCGCCGGTTGAGGAGTGACTGCCGTTGCCCGATGTCGTGGATGAAGCCGCCGCCGTCGAAGCACCATTGACGGAGACAATCGAGTGCGCGCCGGGCATCCGTGAGCAGTTGCTCAACCGCAGCGTCGGGTCCGCCCTGACCTGGCTGGCTCTGCCGGTGCTCGGCGAGCAGGTCCTCAACCTGCTCGTGGGCATGACTGACTTCTACCTGGCAGGCACGATCAACAAGGAAGCCACCGTCGCCTTGGGCCTGGCCATCCACGTCGCGTGGCTGGTGTGGTTGCTGTTCAGCTTCGTGGGGGCCGGAGCCACAGCGTTGGTCTCGCGCTACGCGGGGGTGGGCGCACCTGCCGTCGCCAACCACTTCACCAATCAGGCCATATCGGCCTCGATGGTCCTCGGGCTCATCGCTTTCGTGGTCATCCAGGCCGTATCGCCAACCCTGCCCGCCTTACTGGGCTGGGATCCGGGGCCCTCCAAGCTGGCCGTGACCTACCTGCGCATCGACTCGATCGGCTACCTGCTGGTATGCCTGAGCGCCATCGGCTTCGCCTGCCTGCGTGGTATGGGCGACACGCGAACGCCGCTTTACATCATGGCGGTGGTCAACGTGGTCAATGTCATCGTCTCCGCCGCTCTGGTCTTCGGCTGGGGGCCCGTGCCAACCCTGGGCATCGCGGGTATCGCCATCGGCACGGTGGTCGCCCGCACCCTGGGCGGGTTGATCGTGCTGGCCCTGCTCATCCGGGGTTGCAGCGGGCTCAAGCTACACCGCCGGGAGATGCGCCCGCACTGGGCATCGCTGTGGCGGCTGGCACGGATCGGCTTGCCGGCCGGCGCCGACGGCCTGCTCATGTGGGCCGCCAACTTCGCATTCATGATGATCATCAGCAAGCTGGCCACGGGCGAGCTCCAGGCGGTCATCGTGGCCGCCCATTTCGTCGGCCTCCGCATCGAGGCCCTGTCCTACCTGCCGGCCTTCGCCTACGCCACCGCCGCCGCCACACTCGTCGGCCAGTCCCTCGGCGCCGGCCAGCCCGACCGCGCTCGCCACAGCGGCCATCTCGCCGCCGGCCAGGGCGCCGCGTTCTGTGTCATCATGGGCGTCGCCTACTTCGTTTTCGCCGGCCCCATCTACACCCTCTTCAACTCGAGTGAAGACGTCGCCGCGATCACCGCCGTCGGGGTGCCCGCCCTGCGGCTACTCGCCTTCTTCCAGATCCCGCTGGCCCTCATGATCATCTACGCTAACGCACTCCGCGGAGCGGGCGACACCCGCTACCCGCTGATCTTCACCATGGTGGGCATGCTCATCTTCCGCCTGCCCCTGGCCTACGTCTGCGGCATCACCCTCAACGGCGGGCTGGTTGGCGCGTGGATCGGCATGTGCGTGGACATGGCCATCCGCGCCCTGCTCAACGGCATCCGCTTCGCCCGCGGCCATTGGCAGCACATCCAGGTCTGACCTCGCCTCGCCCGTGCAGCCCCAGCGAGCGTCAACGTTCTACATGCCCCTTCCGGAGCGGCCGGCCACACCGCTTGGGCGAAGCATCCACCGATACCCGGCAAACTGCCGTGCGAACGGTCGACTTTTTCTTCAGATTGTTGCCTCAACGCGGATCAGCAGGCCTATAATACAACGGTTGCTTCCCCCTAGTTGCCGCTGCACCCGTCAGGAGTAGCGGCACGAGGCTATTCGCAGGGGTCGGCGGACCCCCACCTTCGCGTTTCGGTTTATCCAGCCGGACCGCGATGCCGACCCGGCGATGGCTAACCAACAGCCCCGGCCACCCCCTGCCGGGGCTTTTTTTGCGCATTTTTGTCGCGTCAAAATCCAACTGGAAACGGGAAATCCCCGCGGAGCGGGGTAATATCTCACAGAGAGCGAAACCTGCGCAGATCCTGCTCCCGCCTGAGTTCTCACAGGTCTTACTCCAGGCGGCAGGCCAGGACAACAGGCAGGAGCTTTGACAACTCTTTTTCTGGAAGAAGGTTATGAAGGGGAGGGTAGCATGGGGGGCGCAGTCAAAAGGGGCGTCACCTGGGATCGGGTGCTGATCGACGTATGCACCCAGCGGGACTACCTCGATCCTGGGGCCATCCTGCAAGTAGCCAACCTCGATGAGCTCATCACGCATCTGGGGCAGGTCTTTCGATGGGCCCTGGAACAGCGTATCGGGGTGGTGTCGTCCATCGAATCACACCGGGCGAGTGAACCGCTGAACGGGTGGCCGTTGCACTGCATTGACGGGACACCGGGACAAAGTAAGCCGGACTTCACACTGCTGAAGCCCGCAGCCATGGTCGAGACGGACAACTACCTGTCGCTGCCGCCCGATCTGAGGAAAGACTACCGACAGCTTATTTTCCGGAAGCGGAGCCGGGACGTACTGGGCAACCCGAAGGCGGACCGCTTTCTGACCCAGTTGCGGCTTGACGAGTACATCATCGTGGGCGTGGGTGTGGAGCGGGCGATCAAGAGCTTGGCCCTGGGATTGCTGGCCCGGCACAAGGCGGTGGCCGTGGTAACGGACGCGTGTGGTCACTGGAGCGGTGCGGATGCCGAGTTGGCATTCCGGCAGTTAGCGGCCAAAGGGGCGCGTTTGACCACGGCTGCGGAGTTGACCGCTCCGCCGCCGATGCCTGATCGGCACAGTGGCAGCGGGTCGCGGCGAAGACGATACGTTAGGAGCCGCCTGAGGCGATACAGCTCATCGCGTGATCCCGCGAGATCGTAGGGTTTGGGCGTCGGTCGACTCATCGCACACAAGGCAAGAAGCACTCAAATCTCTCAGAGACAGGCCCATCGGTAGCTTGGCCTCGCCGTGGGCCGGGCAGGCGGACCACAGGCGCTTGCCAGGAACGTCACTTCCCTCGTACACTCTGAGCACAACATGGTCGCTAGGGGTGGCCCGCGCGCGGTGGGCCTGAGATGCCCGACTCGGTCGGTCGGCAGTCCCTTCGAACCTGATCAGCGGAACCCGGCTGCCGATGGCGTGCATCGGCGGGCAGTCCACCGCGGCTGCCCCGAGCCGGCGGGAGCTGCGTAGGGAAGGCGACGTCTCATCCCCCAGTCCTGGAAGCTCGTCGACGCCGTTTTCCGTGTACGCGATTCACTCCTTTCTCCGGGTAACCGCGCTGCGCACGCGAGGTATCGCGGGGTCCGGGTTGGCGGCGGGTGGCGCGTTGGCGTCGCGAAGCGGCAAGCCCGTCCGGGGATGGTGATCGCGAAACAGGCGCCTACACACGCCCGGAGCGAAGGTTTGCACACGCGCGTGGCAATGAGCGGTGGCGCACGCGGAGAGTGAAAGGAATAGCAGACATGGCTCGTGAAAGAGAGATGGGTACAAGGTTGGGGGTGGACAACAGCGCGATCACGCGGGAACCCTTTCCAGGCTCGCAGCGAGTGTACGTATCGGGCACGCTGCATCCGGGGATCCGGGTGCCAATGCGCGAAATCGGGTCGGCGGCGGTGTCCGTCGCTCAGCCGCCGGTGACGGTGTACGACACCTCCGGTCCGTACACGGATCCGGCGGTCGAGATCGATGTGCGCACGGGGCTGGAGTCACTGCGTTTGCCGTGGGTACTGGGACGGGGCGATGTCGAGCGGCTGTCCGGACCGAGCTCGGCTTACGGGCGGCAACGTCTGAACGATCGGCGACTGGACGCGGTGCGGTTTGCGGGCCCGCGGACACCGCCGGACACGGAGACTGAGCAGTCCTCCACCAACAAGTTGGCTCGGTCCGCCGCCAACGGGTTGGCTCGGTCGGACCTGCGAGGGCCGTTGCGAGCGAAGGCGGGACGGCGAGTCACGCAGATGCACTATGCCCGGCAAGGGATCATCACGCCGGAGATGGAGTTTGTGGCCATTCGTGAGAACCAACGGCGAGAGGCGGACGGCCACTCCTCAGGCCGACGCCTGGGCGGGCAGGCGTGGGGAGCGGCGATCCCGGAGGTGGTGACGCCGGAGTTCGTGCGCGACGAGATCGCTCGGGGGCGGGCCATTCTGCCATGCAATATCAACCATCCCGAGCTCGAGCCGATGATCATCGGGCGGAACTTCCTGGTGAAGATCAACGCCAACCTGGGCAACTCGGCGGTCAGCTCGTCGATAGCCGAGGAGGTCGAGAAGATGGTCTGGGCGATTCGTTGGGGAGCGGATACGGTGATGGACCTGTCGACGGGCGAGAACATTCACGAAACACGGGAATGGATCATCCGCAACTCGCCGGTGCCGATCGGGACAGTGCCGATTTACCAGGCCCTGGAGAAAGTGGAGGGCAGAGCGGAGGAGCTGACCTGGGAGATCTTCCGCGACACGCTGATCGAGCAGGCAGAGCAAGGTGTGGATTACTTCACCATCCACGCCGGGGTTCTACTGCGATGCATTCCGCTGACGGCCAAACGGGTGACGGGTATCGTATCGCGAGGCGGGTCGATCCACGCGAAGTGGTGCCTGGCGCATCACCGTGAGAACTTCGCGTACGAGCACTGGGACGAGATTTGCGAGATCATGTCGGCATACGACGTGGCGTTCTCGATCGGCGACGGGTTGCGGCCGGGCAGCATCGCGGATGCCAACGATGAGGCCCAGTTCGCGGAGCTCAAGACGCAAGGCGAGTTGACCCGCCGAGCGTGGGCGCAGGACGTACAGGTGATGAACGAGGGGCCGGGGCACGTGCCCATGCACCTGATCCATGAGAACATGACCAAGCAGCTTGAATGGTGCGACGAGGCACCGTTTTATACGCTGGGGCCGCTGATCACGGATATCGCCCCGGGCTACGACCATATCACCAGCGCGATCGGGGCGGCGATGATCGGATGGTACGGGTGTGCGTTGCTGTGCTATGTGACGCCGAAGGAGCACCTGGGTTTGCCGAGTCGCAAGGACGTGCGTGATGGGGTACTGGCGTACAAGATCGCGGCCCACGCGGCGGACTTGGCGAAGGGGCATCCGGGGGCGCAGTCGCGTGACGATGCCCTGAGTCGAGCTCGGTTTGAATTCCGCTGGCGAGACCAGTTCAACCTGTCGCTGGATCCGGAGACGGCGACGGATTTCCATGACCAGACGTTGCCGCGAGATGGCGCCAAGACGGCTCATTTTTGCAGCATGTGCGGGCCGAAGTTCTGCAGCATGGAGATCACGCAGCAGGTGCGGGACTACGCGGCAGGCAAGCACCTCAGTGAGCAGGAGGCGATCGCGGATGGGATGAGAGAGAAGAGCGAAGCTTTCCGGGAATCGGGCGGGGAGATCTACCACAAGCTGGGCTAAACCGGTTGTCCCGCGAAGCGGCAAGCCGGGACGCAGGTTTTGCGGGCGCGCCGTTCGTATGGGATCTACCCAGGTTCGGGGACGGAGGTCACGGGCTGCATTCGTTGGGTTGCGATTCGCGATTCCGCACGCCGTCCGCCACAGCCTGCCCGCCGTGGCGGCGAGGGCGGACACTACGGGGGAACGTCCGCCGCGGGGGGCGGACGCTACGGGGGACGAACGCCACGGGGG
>JAAYDF010000119.1 GCA_012729395.1 Phycisphaerae bacterium | reverse complement strand
GCCTCGCGGAACTGCCCGCATTGGCGCAGCATCTGGTCAACCAGGGTGGTCTTCCCGTGGTCCACGTGGGCAATGATCGCGATGTTACGGATGTCGTTGATCTTCACGTTAGTCTAAAATCCCCAGGAGTCCGGCCGACGGCTCATCGGCCAGTGGCGGCATGTCGGCCTGTCGTGGCACGTTGCCCCATGGCACCACATCGCCACATGGCCTAAAGAGCAACTACTTTACGCCTTTCGGGCCGGTTTGTCCACGCCCCGCCCGAACCGGCCGCAGCCTTACCCCTGAAGGGCACCGGCACGCCCGCGCCAAACCCGCCGGCACGTCGGCGTCACACCGAGCCGCGAGACGCCGGTGCCACACGGTCGCTCCGTTTGACCCGTTGCGACGGCGGGGCTTATACTCCGACAGCGGTTGAGGATCCTACCCGGCGGACAGAAGCGACCATGCCTCAGATCAACGTCTTACCCGACTTGCTGGTCAATAAAATCGCCGCGGGCGAGGTGATCGAACGGCCCGCCAGCGTCATCAAGGAACTCGTCGAGAACAGCCTGGACGCCGGGGCCAAGAGAATCGAGGTCGCCGTCGAACAGGGCGGGGCGAAGCTCATCCGCATCGTAGACGACGGCGAGGGCATGGATGCCGAGGACCTCGCCCGCTGCATCCTGCCCCACGCGACCAGCAAACTGCGGACAGAGGACGACCTGTTTGCCATCCGGACCATGGGTTTCCGCGGCGAGGCCCTGGCCAGCGTGGGGGCGGTCGCTCAGCTCCGCATCGTCTCGCGACAGGCGGCCTCGGACGCGGCCCACGAAATCCGCGTAGCCGGCGACCGCATCGAGCCGGTCACCCTGGCGGCCGGCCCGCCCGGCACCACCGTCGAGGTCCGAGAACTCTTCTTCAACGTGCCCGCCCGGCAGAAGTTCCTGCGCACCGCCCAGACGGAGATGGGCCACGTCACCGAGCAGGTCGCTCGCATCGCCCTCGCCCATACCGCCATCGAGTTTCGCCTGACGCATAACGGCCGCGAGGTCTACCACCTCCGCCCGGCAAGCGATATGCGCTCGCGCATCGCCGACCTCTACGGGGCCGACCTGGCCAACACCCTGCTCGCCTTCGACCGCGACGAGCGCGGGTTGAAGATCACCGGCTATGCGGGCCTGCCCGCCGACGCCCGCTCGTCCGCCAAGTGGCAGTACATCTTCCTCAACGGCCGCTACATCCGCGACCGCTTCGTCTCCCACGCGGTGCGCGAGGCCTACCGCGGTCTGATGGAGCCCAGCCGGTATCCGGTTTTTTTCGTCCGCATGGAGGTCGACCCGGCCGGCGTGGATGTGAACGTGCATCCGACCAAGAGCGAGGTCCGCTGGCGCGACTCGAACGTGGTCTACTCGCAGGTGCTCTCCTCGCTGCGTGACCGGTTCCTCTCCGCGGACCTGACGCCCGCATATCGGCCTGGGCCGGCCGCCTTCGCTTCGGGCTCGGGGGGTGGCGGGACCACCGACGGCGAACCGGATACCGAGGCGGAGGCCCTGCGGCGGCAACGCATCCGCGAGTCGATGGCCGACTTCTTCAAGCGGCAATCGCCCGGCAGCCCGGCCACATCGCCCGAGGCCCGACCGCCGTGGCCGACTTCCGGGCCGCGTCCTGATCGTCCGCCGGGTGCGGGCCAGTTCACCATGCCCGCCGACCCCGGGCTCTGGCCGCCGCCCGGCGGTTACACGCAACCCGCCTCGCCGCCCCTCAGTCACGAGTGGGCCGACGTGCATGGTGTCGAAGGCACCCTGCCGGCCTACCGCAACACCATCCAGGTCCACGACGCGTTCCTGGTGGCCGAGACCGACGACGGCCTCACCATCATCGATCAGCACGCCCTGCATGAGCGGGTTCTGTACGAGCAGTTCTCGCGGCAGATCGCCCGCGGGCCACTCGAATCCCAGCGGTTGCTGCTGTCCGAGACGGTGGATGTCACCCCCGATGAGGTGGCTCTGCTCGATACCCACGGCGAGCTGTTCGGCCAGTTAGGTTTCGAGCTCAGTGCTTACGGGCCCAGCACGATCGCGGTGCATGCCACGCCCAGCCTGCTCAAGCCCGACCGGGTCAGCGAGTTTCTGCGCGATGCCTTCGGCAGGTTGGCGGACCGCGACGCGCCCGCCTCGGCCGAGCTGCTGCTCGACGCGCTCATCAGCATGATGGCCTGCAAGGCCGCGGTGAAGGCCGGCGATCCGCTGTCGTCGCAGGAGATCGAGGCCCTCATGGCCAAACGCGACCTCGTCGAACGCTCCAGCAACTGCCCCCACGGCCGACCCACCTCACTCAACCTGTCGCTGGCCGACCTCGAAAAGCAGTTCAAGCGGACGTAACAGGGTGTCAGGAACCTTATTCCGGGGCTCGGATTAGAAGGCTACAGGGTGGTCGGCTGGCAGGTGGTCATCGCAGGGCAATCGACCGTCAACAGTTGCCCCGAAGGCCAGCCCCTCCATCGGCTCGGGGCGCTCCACGTCGGTTGTCCAGCTTCAACAGACAGTGCATCGCCCGACGTTCGCGGTGTCGTCATCGAGATACGCGCAGTGCGCTGCGGACCACCCACAGGACTCAGGCAACGGGCCAATGGCACGCTCGACAGCATGCTGGGCCCAATCCGACACGCGGCTTAACTCCTGTCCATCCGGATCGTCGCTTTCGCCTGGAACCTCGACGATAAAGCACAACTTCACCAGCACGGGACGCCTTTTCGCAGCCATCTTGGTGTCTCCGCTCATTACAGACTGCGGGACAGCTACCTGTTCACCGCTTCCGCGTGGTCCCCTGTTTTCCCGCACCGCGCCGCTGGCATGCGATTGGCCGGACGAGCCCTGGCGATCGCCTCATCACCGCGTCATCAGCGCGAACACGCCCCAGCCCAGGTACTCACGCGTATATGCGGTGTAGCGCTCGGGCTCCGAGGTTAGTCCGGCTCGAACCTCTTTCGCGAACTCGTCGTCCGGATTGGCTTCAAGCCATCGGCGCATGGTGAGCCATTTGGCCGCCTCGTATCTGTCCCAACTGTCTTGGTCTGCCAAAACCATTTCCACGACGTC
>JAAYDF010000118.1 GCA_012729395.1 Phycisphaerae bacterium | reverse complement strand
TTGACCTTCCGACCACGATCGGTTGTAGTAGCCATCAGGGCTCCTCCTTTCAAAGTGCAGTCACAACAACACTTATGGAGGATGCCCCTCGCTTTTTCAATTTACACAGGTTTCGATACTATCTCCGGCCTGGGTATCCCGCCGCCGCCGACTTCGCTGACCGCGTCCCATGCCGCCGATCGCCAGGAGATTTCCTTGGCGTGGGAAAACCCCGATGAGCCCTACGACGCCATTGGCGTTTTCGGGGTGGGTTTCACCGCCATACATCCCGGCACGACGACCAGCGTGACCGTCAAAGCTTGGCCCCCCGCCAAACAGGCCATTCAACCGCACATCACCGACCTTCTCGCGATCCGGGCCAACAAAGGATTTCGCAGGTACTACATCGTCGGTTGCCGAGACGGGGTGCTGTCCAACGCGGCCGCGATCACCTGGGACTACGAGGACAACTCGCAGCAGGAACTGGATACCCATCCGTTCACCGCGGGGATTAGCCCGAACTGGAAGGCATGGTCGCACCGCAGCGAGCCAGGAGCACTGGTTCTCGAACAAGGGGTGAGGGGCCCGTGGAAGCAATTCCGCTCGCTCTCCATGGGCGGCCCCGTCGATGCCGAGGGAAAGGACTACTTTCAGCTACTGAAAACTCGCTCACCGGGCGTCGTCGGAGGCGTGTACCGGAAGTTCCTCGGCTTGAAGCCAGGGCATACGTACCGGCTGTCTGTCAGAATGAACACCTTGGCCATGGATCAGGTGAAGGACGATTGGTCATTCTCCTTTCACGCCGTCCCGCATGATCACGGGGTGACCTTGACCGCGGAGCAGATGGCCGGCATCGTTTCACTTCCCGACGGGAGCGGCGATTGGCAGAGCCGACAGGCCGTAGCCTACACGCCGGGAACCTCGACGCAGGGGAAGTTTGCCGAGTCCACAACGGGACCATCTGGTGGGACATCGGAGGCGTTGGACATGACTCTTCCTCCGGGCGCAGATACCATCACCGCGTGGTTCCGATACAGCGGTGCGGTTTGCAGCGGTGTTGGTTTCGACTGGATTAAGCTGAAAGATGTCACTGTGCCATAGCCCGAGCGTTGAACTTGACTGTGTTCCTGCGGAGGGCACCCGCTCGGCCTTCATGGCTCAAACCGCCTATCGAGAGCCCCGGTAAACCGGGCTCGCGCATTCACGCAGCACACGTTGAGAACCCGGCGTGAACGCCCAGGCCTAGCGCGTGCACGGCAAGCCGCGCCTCCGTGCTGAGAGCCCGCATACGAACTTCGCTGCGTATCAGAGCCGCACCGAGCAGAGCCGCGCAAAGCAGAGCCGCGACCGTCAGGGAGCGGTTCTTCGCCGCCCAGAAGAACCGCTCCCTGACGGTCGCGGCTCTGCCGGAACCCCACTTCGCGAGCAGGCACCCGTGTGGCACTGCTCTGTGAGCAGTGTTTTTCGGGGGAGAGGCGCTGCTGACAGAGCAGTGGCACGCACCGGCGCGTACTAGGCCCGCCAGCCGCCACGGTTCGGTGGATGCACCCGTGCTGAGGCAGGGGAACGAGGATCGCTTGACAGGGATGGGGGTGTCGACTATTCCTCGTGGCGATGATGGATGCCCATGTTTCCTTCCTTCTTCAAGCGGCTTTGATCTCACTCTCCGGGGTGATGGCTCCCGGGCCGATCACGGCGGCGACTCTGGCTGCGGGTATGCGTTCGCGGCACGCGGGCGGGCTCATTGCCGTGGGTCATGGCCTTGTCGAGTTTCCGTTGATGGTACTGGTTATGGCGGGCATGGGTACGCTGCTGGCCTCGAAGGTGGTCACTGTGGGCATCGGCCTGGTCGGCGGATTCTTCTTGATGGTCATGGGCTGGGACATACTCAGGGGCCTGGCCAAGCCGTTCGATGCGGCGAAGGCGTCCAGCGCGAAGAGCCCGATCTGGACGGGCATCGTACTGACGGGGGGGAATCCCTACTTTCTACTGTGGTGGGTGACGATTGGGTTGACTCTGACGAGCCGGGCGCTTCAGCTTGGCGTCGTGGCGTTCGGGTTGTTTGCCGTGATTCACTGGTTATGCGATTTCGTTTGGCTGGAGGTTTTGTCTTTCGCCAGCTTCAAGGGCACCACACTGGTCGGTGATCGGGTTCACAAGGTGGTTCTGGGCGTCTGCTCGGTTGCATTGGTTTGTCTGGGTCTCTTCTTTGTTGTTGATGCCTTTCTCAAGCTCTAAGTCGCGACTGCATATAAAGCCGTGATCTGGAACCGCGTTGCGGTCTGCCCGCGGGTTATTCCGTCGTTTGGTACAGCGTGCTGGATTGCCAGGGTTGGGCAAGGTTTGCGCATGGGGGAGCGGATTCTGCCTTTTCGGGTTTGCAGCCTGTCGGCTGAACGTTTGGACATGTCTTTGGTACGGCCTGACATGTGGGCTGTTCTCTTGAATGCCGATGAACTGGCGGATGCCGGGCCCCGGGCTGGTTGATCGTACCCGGAGATCTTCCCGACATGTAGCCAGAGTGTCATTTGAGAAAGGGTTGATCATGACGGGTGTCACGAGCGTCGGCGGGGCGTCGAACTCAGAGCTGATTCAGATGCTCCAGGAGTTGGCTCGCAAGCGGGCGGAGCAGGCGGAAGCGAGTAGGTCGTCGCAGTTGGGCCAGAGTGGGGGGGCGGATCGGGCTTCGTTTGAGGATTGTTTCGAGCAGGCCCTGTTGTCGGCGGGTTTGGACGCCTCGAAGTTGGAGGAGGTTCAGGCGGAGATCAAGTCGGCGGTTTCTGAGGCGGTGAGCGGCTCGGATGGGAGCACGGATCCGCGAGAGGCGGCCAGGCAAGCGATCGATTCGACTCTGGAGAAGTACGGGGTTGATACGGCCCAGTTGAAGGAGAGCATGGACGCGATGCGTCCGCAGGGTCCTCCTGGCGGTGGTCCAGGCGGGCCGGGGGGCCCCGGTAGTGCGGGTGGACCGGGCGGAGGGATCGCCGAGGCACTCGACGCGTTGGGTGTGGATTCGAGCAAGACGGACGAAATCCAGAGTGCCATCGAGTCGGCGATCGAGTCGGCGAGGTCCACGGACGGTTCGGATGATCGCGAAGCGGTGAAGTCCGCGGTTCACGAGGTGCTGGATGGGTATGGGATCGACAGCGCCGCCTTTGATGCCCAGATGGAAGCCGGCAGGGCAGGGCCTGGGGAAGGTCGCGGAATGGGCGGCGGTCTGGCGCAGGGTGCGAGTCTGTTGAGTTTCCTGAATGAATCGGGTTCATCGGCGAGTTCATCCAACTGGCTGCTGGGCCTGATGCAGTTGGTAGACGTGCAGGCCTGATGTACTGGTTGGTGTGGAGAGCAGGCTGATTGGGGGGTGTGGCGGGCGTTGCGGAGCGGCGCCCGTCATGGTTTATCGGGGGGGATTCGGCTGTGGGCTGCGGAATCCCGGATTTGTTCGCGGTGGGTTTTTGGGGCGACGCCGGCCCATCGGGCGAAGGCCTTACTGAACGACGCGGCGGAGTCGTATCCGACTTGGGCGGCGATTTCCTTGATCGAGGCCTGGCTCTTGGCCAGCAGTGAGCAGGCGCGTTGCATCCGCCATTCGGTCAAGTATTCGAGAGGCGATTTGCCGAGTGTTTCCGTGAATCGGACGGCGAATGCGGTGCGCGACATGGCGACCTCATTGGCGAGGGAAGCGACCGTCCATGGTTCCTCGGGGTGTTGGTGCATGAGAGCCAGTGCCGGGCCGATGGCCGGGTCTACCAGTGCTTTGAGCCAGGCAATGCGCTCGGTGGGCAGTGGTGTGCCGTGGGAGTAGAAACTTTTGATAAGGAGGATTCTCACCAGACGATTGATGATGGTTTGGGCGCAGGGTTCGCCGGCCTCGGCTTCCTTGGCGATGAGTTGGAAGATGCAGTCGACGTGCGCGGAGGGGCCGTAGCCCTGGCCTTGGACGACTTGGATATCGGGCATCAAGCTGAGGAGAGGACTATGTGTGGGCTGGCCAGAGAGGAAGCAGACGGAGTTGACACGTACTCTTGCTCCGCCGCCGCCATGGTTCAGGATTTCGTGTTGATCGAAGTGGGAGGGGCGGAGGAGTTTCTCAAGAGAGTTTGCGGGGGTTTCGGGGGCATCGGCCAGGGTGTGGGTCGTGCCCTGTTGCACGATGACAAGGTCGCCGATATCGAGGTGAATGAGCCTGTCGGGGTTGTTGGTATGCAGGCAGCATTCGCCTTGGCGGAGCAAGTGGCACCAGCCGAACCGGCCCGAGCTATGCAGGGCCCAAGGGGCGGACAGATGAAATGGCCCGGGGACCCAGCATCTTAGGTCGAGATCCTCCATGGCCGCAGTGAGTGCGTCTGACGAAGATCTGGTTGGGGCCAGCGAGTCGGACATTCCGCCTGCCTCTCTGCGGGTCATCAAGTTGGAAGGGCCGACAAGGCTGTCGGCCCCTCCTTCCGGGTTCAACCGGACCGATGGCTCTTTGTGGTTGACGGTGTGACAGGGTGTGGGGTTTGTCATTGAGCCGCAACCGGCAGGGGGTAGCCGCCAAGAGCCGCTCCCCCGGGGGCCGTCGATCGGAGCACCCGAGAAACCGAGCGTGTTGGGTGGTCAGACTCCCAGGACTGCGGTTCTCAGGGCGGTGAGCAGGGAACTGAGGCCGTAGGCAGCCAGCAGGTCGTCTGCTGTACATCCTGTTGTCTGGAAGAGTGTCGCACCGGCAGTGGCTCCCAGTATCGCGACCCGTTTGAGCAAGGCGGTCGTTCTCCTTGAAATCATTCGCTTTGTCCTTTCCTGAGGAGCACGGTGACGTCCGACTGTATGTGATCCCGCGCTGGATCAAGGCCCGCATCAGTCGTCCGCGATCGAGGTTACTGATCGTCCATTGGGCTTCCTCGTCGTCGTTCTATTATTCCCGCGATTGCGTCAAGCGTGAGTTGTGATCGAGTAAAGTAGTGAAAAGGATGCTTGACGAATCTTTACATGCGGAGCTGGGCGGCGTGGAACATGGGGCGTTATAATGTGGTCTTTGTGGGATTGCGGGGCGTTGTCTTCTGCGGTCTCAGGTCGCTGCGGACGAGTGGGCGTACAGGTTGCATCGGAGTGGAGGGGTCTTGGGGGAGGTAGGGCATAGTGGCGAGCGGGTAAGGCGAAGTGTCGTCAAATCCTTGTTTCATCATGTTGCCCGGTGATGGCGAATCAGGTAGGGGCTGTTTACGGGATGGCCGCATATGGCCGAGGATCAAGTCAAGCGGGCGAATCGACGTCTTCTGCTGGTTGATGACGATATCGAGCTGGGGGAGTTGATCACGGAGTACCTCGAGCCGGAAGGGTTCCAGGTCGATGTGGTGAATGACGGTCGGCAGGGCTTGGAGGGGGCTTTGGGTGGCGGGTACGCGCTGGTCATTCTGGACGTGATGATGCCGGCCCTGAATGGGTTTGATGTGTTGCGTGCGATCCGCAGTCGGTCGGCGGTGCCGGTTCTGATGTTGACGGCCCGGGGTGATGATGTAGACAGGATTGTGGGTCTGGAACTTGGAGCGGACGATTACCTGCCCAAGCCGTTCAATCCGCGTGAGTTGATTGCACGGATTCGAGCGGTTTTGCGGCGGGCTCGGCGGAGTATCGATCCGACGGGTGTTGCCGGCGCGGGTGAGAGGTTGGTTCTTGACGACGTGGAGCTCGACCCGGGAGCCCGGGTGGTACGCCGGCTGGGTGCGGTGGTCGATCTGACGGGGGCGGAGTTCAAGTTGCTGGAGATTCTCTTGCGATCTGCGGGGCGGGTGATCAGTCGTCCCGATCTGTCCAAGGCCCTGCTGGGTCGTCGCTTCATGCCGTACGATCGCAGCATCGACATGCACGTGAGCAACTTGCGGAAGAAGCTGGGTCACATGGTTGGGGATCGGGAGCGTATCAAGTCGATCCGCGGCTACGGGTACCTGTATACGATTCCGGAGAGTCAGCGGGAGTCGGTGGGGCCGGGGCTGTGAATTGTGGGCTGTTGCGGGGTGGATGATCTTCTGAGGCGGCGGGTATGCGTAGCCTGTTTTTCAAGCTTTTCGCGTGGTTCTGGCTCGCGAACATTTTGACGGTGGGCATTCTGGTGGTGGCGATTGGGCCGCCGCGGGGCGCCAAGCCCGATCAGTTTCGAGCGATGACCGGCGACGCGTTGGCGGTTTATGGTGGTCAAGGGTTGGAGGTGCTCCGCGTCCAGGGGCCGACCAGCTACGATTCTTTTCGCAGCGATCTGGAGGAGCGGACGGGTTTTCGGTTGTTCATTGTCGATGAGGCGGGCGTGGATGTGCGAGGCCACGATCTGGCGCCCGCTGCTCGGGAGGTTGCGCAGCGGGCGAGAAGCAGCGGGGGCAGCGAGCTGGAGCCGCATCGTGGAGAGGAGCCGATCGTGGCCCGGCGGGGCACGCGTGAGGTGGATCAAGAGTACGTGTATGTCGCGAGGCTTCGTGGCCCTCCGTCGCGGTTTTTCGCCTCTCCATATCGTACGTTGGTCCGTGTATTGGCGGCGGTGACGATGGCGGGGCTGCTGTGCTATGGGTTGGCTCACTACCTGACGGCTCCGATGCGGAATCTGCGTTGTTCGGTGCGTGAGTTGGCGGGCGGCAACCTGGATGCCCGCGTGGGTTCTGGCGTGGAGAGCCGGCGTGACGAGATCGGCGATCTGGGCCGGGATTTCAACTTCATGGCCGAGCGCATCGAATCCTTGGTATCGAGTCAGCGGCGATTGGTCCTGGACATGTCGCACGAATTGCGTTCGCCGCTGGCGCGGTTGAACCTGGCCTTGGGGTTGGCGGTTCAGCGGGCGGGTCCGGACGCCAGGAGTGCGTTGGATCGGATCGGCCGAGAGGCGGAGCGGCTGAATGACTTGATCGAGCGGATGCTGGTGTTGAGCCGGCTGGAGCATCGGGAGACGGCCGGCGAGTGCATCGATGTAGATGTGGCTGCGATGATGTGTGACATCGCCGCCGACGCTCAGTTCGAGGCTCGTGCCCACCATCGCGACGCTAAGCTGGTGCGTTGTGATTACTGCGTGGTGTCCGGGGTTCCGCATCTGCTGCGCAGTGCGATCGACAACGTGGTGCGGAACGCGCTTCGCCACACCCCGGAAGACACGACCGTGGAGATGTCGCTAGAGGTTGTCGCGGGTTCAGGTGGAAGCGCGGCTATTCGCGTGAGGGACCGTGGGCCGGGCGTTCCGGACGAGTCGCTCGAGTGGATGTTTCGACCGTTCTGCCGGGTCGGCGAGGATCGCAATCGTCGCACGGGGGGCGTAGGTCTTGGGCTGGCGATTGCCCGGCAGGCGGTGAAGCTTCACGGTGGCGGGATGTTGGCGTCCAACGCGCCGGACGGCGGCCTGATTGTGGAAATCATCTTGCCGCTTTCGGAGGATCGCCGCGAGCCGCATGGCAAAGAGGGGTCCGCCGCGTCGTGAACAGCGGGGTGTCAGGTTCATGAGCGGTGGCGTGACAGGTTCATATCCGCTTGGCATGCGTGTCATCGACCGCTGCGGGGAATCGCGGCGCGGAACGCAATCCCGTGGCTCGCTATCGAGCGCGGGTGAATCCGGGATCTGAGGCGTCAGTCTCGCGGCTTCAGCCTTTAGCCTTTCTCTTCCGGTAGCGGTTTTCGAGGTCGGCCAGCGCCTTCTTGTTGGCGAACTGGTCGGCGGTGTTCATGCGGTCGATGATCAGGCGGCCGTCGAGGTGGTCGGTCTCATGTTGCCAGATTCGGGCGGAGAGGTCCTCGCCTTCGAGAAGGAAGGGCTGGCCGGTCACGTCGCAGGCACGGATGCGACAAACGCGAGCCCGGCGAACCTGGACGTGTACATCGGGGATGGAGAGGCAGCCTTCCTCGGACTCGACGGAGCCCATAAGGTCCGATAACTCGGGGTTGACGAAGACTCGGTCGTCGGCTGGCTCGCCGGTGGGGTTTGCGACGAAAATCCGCCGGCAGACGCCGACTTGTGGCCCAGCCAGCCCCACGCCATTCCCCGCGTGCATCAGCTCCAGCATTCGCTGGGCGAGGTCCGCCAAGGCTTGGTCGAAGACGGTGATCGGCTCGCACTTCTTGCGCAGGCGGGGGTCGGGGTACAGGACGATCCGGGCGGGTAGTGTTTTGACAGGCATGGGTTGACTCATCTTGGCTCGCGTTCTGTTCCGGTTGCGGCACGTGCCGCCCAGGATTCATCCCCCATTGTAGCTTGGCGCGCGCGGCTTTTCCCGCGTCTTGCGTGGGCGAGCCACGCTTTTATGATCGGCACGTGTTGCTGCCCGGCGACAGCGACATCGTGGGCTGGCAGACTGGCTGGGGGGTGGTTCTGTTGGTCCTGGCGTGAATGCGGGGTTGACCCTGTAACGACAGGGGGTTACGATACTTACTGGTTTAATCTCTCGCCTCCCAACCTCCGGCGGAAGCGATTGGCGCGGGGTGCTGCGCGACCTGCCGGCCTGGGCGCGCCCGGTCGGGGGGACATGCAACCGGACCAACGAAGCTGATGGCACAGAAAACCGACAAGCCTAGCGGGGAGGGTCAACCCGGCCGACCCCATTTCAGCGACGTGGAGATCGCCAAAGCCCGCAGTTGGTTCGCCAAGGGGCAGGGGCTGGCGGAGAAGAAGAACTACGACTACGCGATCGAGAGCTACATCAGCGGGTTGAACTTTTGGCCGGAAGCGGTGGACGAGGGGCACAAGCCGTGTCGGGCGGCCGCCCTGTTCCGGGGCTCGAAGAAGGCGTCTTTCACCGACGGGTACAAGTACAAGGTCACGGACAAGGATCCCAAGAAGGCGATGTTGAACGCCGAGATGTTGCTGTCCAAGGATCCGGGCAACGTTGGCTATATGGAGGCGTTGTTCAAGAATGCGGCCCGGGGTGGGTTTGACCAGACGGTGATGTGGATTGGCGAGCTTCTGGCCGACGTGGCGGTGCGTGAGCCGAAGACGACCCCGGAGCGTTTTGTGCTGTTGCGCAAGGTTTACGAGGAGCTGGCCGGCCGCAACGAGCAGGACAAGCCGGAGCTGGCCATCCAGGCGTACGAGCGGGCGGTGGATGCGTTGTCCAAGCTGCACGCCCTCAAGCCGAACGACATGCAGATATCGACGGAGCTGCGTGACGTGGCGGGGAAGCTGACCATCCTGAAAGGCCGGTACAGCACGGCCGATTCGTTCCGTGACTCGGTGCACGACACGGCCGGTCAGAAGGAGCTCCACGACAAGGAGCGGTTGTTTCAATCTGACGAGCGGATGGTGGAGTTGGTGGCGGCGGCGCGGAAGCGGTATGAGGCGGACCCGACGGACCGGTTGGCGATCAACGAGTTGGCGAGCGCTTTGTGTCGGCAGGAGGACGTCAAGAGCGAGAACGAGGCCATCGAGCTTCTTTCTGAGGCCGCCGAGCGGACGGGGGAGTACCGATTCAAGATGCGGGCGGACGACATTCGCGTTCGCCAGCTCAAGAGGAAGCGGGAGAAGGCAGAGACGAGTCGTGACGCCGAGGCGTTCCGCAAGTGCAAGATCGACCTGCTGCGATTTGAGCTGAATATTTTCAAGGAGCGATGCAAGCAATACCCGACCGACTTGCGGATGCGTTTTCAGTACGGTTTGCGGTTGTTCCAGGCGGGCAAGTACGACGACGCGATTCCGATTTTGCAGGAAGCCCGGAGCGATCCCAAGGCTCGGGTGCACTGCAACTTGTATGTTGGCCGGTGTTTTTTTGAGAAGGGTTACCATTCGCAGGCGATCGAGACGCTGCAGGAGGCGATCCGGTCGTACGAAAGCCCGGACGACGAGCTGGGCAAGGAGATGCACTACCGGCTGGGTCGGGCGTTCGAGGCCGACGGTCGGGTGGACGACGCCTTGAAAACCTACGGGCAGCTCATACAATGGGACTACAACTACCGGAACGGCGAGGTCAGAAAACGGCTTGACGCCCTCAAGGCCGGGGGATAGCTAGAGGAACCCGGCCCGGCAGGGCGGTTTGTTTAGAGGAGAAATCCGTGGCTCACTCGTTATCCGCGAAGAAGCGGATTCGTCAGAACGCAAAGCATCGGGCGGTCAACCGTGCTCGCAAGAAGGACATCCGGCTTGTGGTCCGGACGTTTGATGAGACGCTGAAGTCGGGTGACTCGGCCAAGGCGTCGGAGGCTCTGCGGGCGGCCATCAAGGAGATCGACCAGGTGGCGGCCAAGGGGACGATTCACAAGAACACGGCCAGCCGGCGGAAGTCGCGGTTGCAGAAGCGGCTCAACGCGGCGGCGAAGAGCTCGAGCTGATCGGGTTTTTTGCGTGCCGGCGGTGCGGTGAGTCGTGCCGGCGTGTGGAGATCCGGCCAGGGGCTTTGTGATAGAGTGGATTTGATTCGCGGCGGGTGATCGAGGATCGCCCGCCGCGTTTTGGTGCGCGGTGTGCGCGGAGATGGGTCACGGTTGATGCCGGGTAGCGACGACCACGCGTATGTGAGCCGGGGCGGACTGAAGCTGGCGGCGGCTTTGGAGGCTTTTGGTGTGTCGCCGGCGGGGTGGGTGTGTGCGGATCTGGGCAGCAACGTGGGTGGGTTCGTCGATTGCCTGCTGCGGCATGGGGCTGAGCGGGTTTACGCCTTGGATACGGGTTATGGGGTGCTGGCCTATCGGTTGCGGCGCGATCCGCGGGTGGTTGTTCGGGAGCGGACGAATGCTCTGCACGCGGTGCTGCCTGAGCCGGTGGACTTGGTGACGATTGATGTGGGCTGGACGCCGCAGGAGTACATACTGCCGGCGGCGGTGCGGATGCTGCGTGGGAGTGGGGCGGGGGCGGGCGATGGGGGCCGGTCGTCGGGCCGGTGGATTGTCGCGCTGATCAAGCCGCACTATGAGGCCCAGGCGGGCCGGCGGGCACACATATCCGGGAGGCAGCAGGGCGGGGTGCTGGATCCCGAGGAAGCCCGGTTGGCATTTGAGGGGGCGTGTGCTCGCATTCGTGGGTTGGGCCTGTCGGTTGTGCGGACGATTCAGAGTCCGATACGCGGTCGCAAGGGGAATGTGGAGTACTTGGCTTTGCTGTCGCCCGCGACCTTATGATGATCGGGGTTTCAGGTCACCACGAACAAGTTCGCTCGGTCCCACCACGAACAAGTTCGCTCGGTCCTGCCACGAACAAGTTCGCTCGGTCCCGCCACGAACAAGTTCGCTTGGTCCTTTCGCTTTCTGGTGGCAGGGATTTGCGTTTGGAGGTCGGTGTGTTCTTCGGCGGCGATTTCCCGCTCGGCGAGCAGGGCGGCGCGGATGGAGGCCGGCGACTCCCGGTTGTATGCCTTCGTCAAGGCGTTGGCCGCGACGGTTGGGCGGCACAAGGATGATAGGGTCGCGCGGCGATGTGTTTTACACGCGTTACGTTTCGGCCTCGGGCGCTCGGTGCGGCTCGAACATGGTTCGGGGGGACTGTTGGCCCTGGGCCGCGACTTCCATTGCCGCGTGATAGAGGATCTCCTGCGAGTGTATCGCGGGCTTGTCCTGCTCGGGGCGGAGTCGTTCGTAGGTGCCGTCGGGGCCGAGGCGCCAGCCGTTGACGTTATCTCGCAGGCATACCTGGAGGATGGCGATGAGTCGATCGCGGCAGGCTGGGTCGTCGACGGGGACGAGCAGTTCGACGCGGCGGTCGAGGTTTCGCGGCATCCAGTCGGCGCTGGAGATGAACACGCGTTCGTCGCCGCCCTGGCAGAAGTAGAAGATCCGACTGTGTTCGAGGTAGCGGTCGACGATGCTGACGACGGAGATGTTTTTGCTGAGTCGGGGGATTCCGGGCCGAAGGCAGCATGTTCCGCGGATGTTGAGTTGGATTTTGACTCCGGCCCGTGAGGCCTCGTAGAGGGCGTCGATGATTCGCGGGTCGGCGAGCGAGTTCATTTTGGCCATGATGTGGGCTTTCTGGCCCTGTCGTTTGCAGGCGATTTCGAGCTGGATCATTTCGAGCAGGGTCTCGCGTAAGCCGATGGGGGCGGCCTCGATTCTGCGGAAGCGTTGGGGTTGTGAGTAGCCGGTGATCGCGCAGAGGAAGCTGTTGGCGTCGGCGGCGAGTTCGTCGTTGCAGGTCATGTAGGAGACGTCGGTGTATTGCCGGGCGGTGATTTCGTTGTAGTTGCCGGTGCCGAAGTGTACGTATCGTTGGATGCCATGCGGCTCGCGGCGGACGATGAGGCAGAGTTTGGCGTGGGTTTTGAGGCCTTTGACGCCGTAGATGACCTGAACGTCGGCTTGTTCGAGGTTGCGGGCCCACTCGATGTTGCGGGCCTCGTCGAAGCGTGCCTTGAGTTCGACGAGGGCGGTCACGTGTTTGCCTCGTTGGGCGGCTCGTTTGAGGGCTGCGACGATGGGGCTGTTGCGGCTGGTTCGGTAGAGGATCTGTTTGATGGCGAGGACGTCGGGGTCTTCGGCGGCTTCGTCGATGAGTCGGACCACCGGATCGAAGCTCTCGAACGGGTGGCAGAGCAGGAGGTCCTGCTGGGCGATGGCCTCGAACATGCTGGCCTTGGTGTTGATTTCGGGCGACGGTTGGGCTGGCCAGTCCTCGTAGCGCAGGGAGCCGAATCCTTTGAGATCGGTCAGGCGCATGAATGCGGACAGGTCAAGGGGGCCTGGCACGCGGCAGAGTCTCATGCCGTCCACATCGAGAACTTCCTGCAGGAAGGATCGGGTATGATCGCTTGCGGTATCGGCGAGTTCGAGCCGGACGCAGGCGCTGTGTCGTCTGGCGTCGAGCACCTGTTCCATTTCCTCGAGCAGATCAAAGGCGAGGTCTTCGCGTACGCTCATGTCGGCGTTGCGGGTGATGCGGAAGGGGGTGCACTCTTGGATGCGTTCACCGGGGAAGAACCGTTGGATGAACACGCTGATGACGTCTTCGAGGAGCATGTAATCGTAGCCGCCGTCGGAGGGCAGGGTGATGAACCGGGAAACGGTCCGGCCGATGGGGATGACCGCGAAGCGGGGGCGGTCGGGTTCGGCGGGGGCGGGATCGAGGCGTACGCAGAGGTTGAGCGCTCGGCCGGGGAGCAGGGGGAAGTCGGCGGGGCAGGTGACGGCCATGGGGGTGAGGATGGCGTGGATCTCGTTGTCGAAGACCTGCTCGATGACCTGGGTTTGGCGTTCGGTGAGTTCGCCAGGTCGGCGACGCCGCACTCCGGCTGCGGCCAGAGCGGGTTCGAGTGCCTGCATGTAGCAGGCGTATTGGTCGGCGAGCATTTGGGTGAATCGGGCATGGATGGCTTGAAGTTGTTCGATGGCGGAGAGGCCGTTGGGATCGCGTTTGCTACTGCCGCTGTCGGCGAGCATTTTCAGCCCGCCCACCCGGACCATGAAGAACTCGTCAAGGTTTGAGCTGGTGATGGCCAGGAACTTGAGTCGTTCGAGCAGTGGAACATCGGGGTCCTGTGCCTGCTCGAGCACCCGATGGTTGAACTCCAGCCAGCTCAGCTCGCGGTTGATGTAACGGGATATTTCGTCGGTTTTCAGGTCATGCATCTCACTGTACCCGCAGAAAAATGGTGTCAGGATGATTTTCTAGGCGTTGAAAAATCATCCTGACACCATTTTCTGTAGAAAATCATCCTGACACCATTTTTCTAGCGTCCTGTGGTTCGCAGGAGGACGGGCATACCGAAGGTATCCTCGAATAGGGTTCCTTTCTGACTGACGGCGATCTGCTCGAGAGACAGGTCGTCGACACCGGGGACGAGGATGACCAGTCTGCCGTGTTCGCGGAGGCACTCGATTTCTCCGACGCGTTGGCTTCGGGAGCAATCGAGGGCGTCGGCGATTCTCAGGAGGGCGGCCATTTTGGTGACGGCGACGCGTTGTTTTCGGTCGAGGGTGGCGTAGCCCGGATGGTTGGGTTTGGGGGCCGCCCGGCGGTAGTACCGGGCCACCAGAGCCATGAGTCGCAGGTCCTCCTTCCGCAGGCCGAAAATTTCACTATTGGCGATGAGGTACATGGAGTGCTTGTGATGGCTGGCATTGCTGATGTACATCCCCGACTCGTGCAGCAGGGCGGCGAGGTAGAGGAACAGCTCGTGTCGTGGCTCGAGATGGTGTTCGTTTTGCAGTGCACGAAACAGGGTGCGGGACAGTTCGGCCACATGGCGTGCGTGGGCTTCGTCGCAATCGAACTTACGGGCCAGGTCCATGGCGGACCGGATGATCTGGTTGTCGAAGTGCTCGGCGCGTTGTCCTTTGGCGGCCATCTGCATGAGCAGCCCGTCGCGCATGTTGACGTTGGCGACCCAGAGGTGCTGGGTTGTGAACGCTTTTGTCAGTTCGACCATGGCGAGGAGTGCGGGCCCGAGGGTCTCGGCGTCGGAGGGCGTGAGGTGGTATCGCTGGACGAGTTTGCCGGTGGTCATGCTGAGGACCTGGTCGGCGAGTCGGCTGAGTGCTTCGACGGGGACGCGGGCCAGTTGTCCGGGGGTCCAGTTGGGTACCAGCTCGGAAGCGGCGAAGCGGGCGTCGCCGCCCAAGGCGAGGATCTCGATGGGTCCGTCGCGTGAGACGTGCTCGATGATCTCCTCGATGGTGAGGGTGATCTGGCTTTCCATGAGATGGCGGAGTTTGACGGTTGGTGCCCGGTAGGCGTTGAGTGTTTCTCGCAGGCGGATGGAGCCAAGGCGGTAGGTTTTGGAGAAGAGCACGTTTTCTTTTTGCACGACCAGCAGTTCGGTACTTCCGCCGCCGACCTCGCAGACCATGGTACGGGCGTCGGTCAGCCTCGGTTCGGTCGCCAGGAGGGGCTGCACGGACAGGTAGGTTACGCGGTTGACCTCGGCCTCGTCGAGGGGCTCGACCTGCAGGCCGGTGGCGATGAAGATGCGGTCCACGAAGGCCAAGCTGTTCTCCGCCTCGCGGACGGCGCTGGTTGCGACGACGCGGATGCGGTCTTCGCGGGTGATCTGGTATTCCTGCAGGAACTGGCGGTAGCTGCGGAGGATTCGGGCGCATTCTTCGATGGTTGACTTGCGGATGATGCCACGGGTGAAGGTATCTCGTCCGAGGTCGACGGCCTGGGCGAGGTTATCGAGTACGCGGACGTTGCCGGTGTCGTCGATCTCGGCGACGGCCATGCGGATGGCGTTGGTTCCGATGTCGATGACGGCGGTGGGGGTGGCCTCGGGCTTTCGCTCGGGGCTTGAGCTGGTGGTTGACGTGTCGCGTGGCTCGGCCTTCATGGTTTATTGCGTCCCCGGTCGGCGTTCACTGGTGACGATCTGTGCGGCCCAGGCGGCGGCGCCCATGGCGACGGCGTCGTCTCCGAGTTTGGCGAGGGCCACTTTGAATGAGCGGGAGAAAGAGGGTAGTACCCGCTTGCGGGCGGTCATGCGGACGACCTTGAGGAAGAGGTTGGGCATGGCTTCGACCAAGCCGCCGCCGAGGATGACGACGTCGGGGGAGAGCAGGTTGATGGTGCCGGCGATGGCGGTTCCGATTTGGCGGGCTGCCCGCCGGACGATTTTTTCGATGACCACGTCGCCCTCGGCGATAGCCTTGGCGAGGGTGCTGCTGCGGATTTTCGCGATTTCGGTGCCGGCGATGGTTTGCAGGTGGGGGGCTTCGCCGCGTGCGACGGCGGTTGCGGCGGCGGCAGAGATCGCCAGTCGGCTGGCCTCGGCTTCGAGACAGCCTCGTCGTCCGCAGCCGCAGAGCTGGCCGTTGGGCACGACCTCTACATGCCCGATTTCCATGCACGATCCGGTGCGGCCGCGGAGGATCTTTCCTTCGTAGACGCAGCCGCCGCCGATGCCGGTACCTGGGAAGACGCCGAGCACGCATCGTGCGGACTGGCCCGCTCCGAAGCGATACTCGCCGTAGACGCCGGCGTCGACGTCGTTGGTGATGAAGGCCGGGCAGCCGAACTCCTTCTCGATCGTTGCTTTGATGGGCACGTTCTTCCAGCCGAGATTGGGCGTGTCGAGCAGGATACCGCGATCGAGGTCGAGCGGGCCGGGGCAGCCCATGCCGACGCCGCCGAGTTGGCTTGGCTCGACTTGTGCCTCGCTGAGCACGTCGTGGATGGTTTCGATGACGCGTGCGACGCCGGCCTTGACTCCTTCCTGGCCTTTGGTGCGTCGGCGTTTGCCGGCCACCGGGCGGAATGCCGGGTCGAACAAGGTGGCCAGCATTTTGGTTCCGCCGAGATCAAACCCGACCCAGTAGCGGTTGTCTTTGGCTTTGGGCATATTTGTGTCTGCCATACCCCTATGCGGTCGAGGGGGCTGGGGAATGGAGACTGGGCCATGTGCCGCTTCGCGTATCTGTGGCGCGACTCACTGCTGATGATGGTCAGCACGCATGGGGCACCAAGCTTCTCGCATCCCTTTGACGCCTGACTTTGACTCGGACACCTTGCGCATTCTACCTGAGGGCTGATTGGATGGAAACAATCGGCCGGTGGGTTGCGAATATCCGGGGTGCATCCACGGAACCGTGATGGCTGGCGGGGCTGGCACGCGCCGTCGTGTGCCACTGCTGTCAGGAGTGCCGCGCGGATGAGGCCTGTTCCTGAGCAGATGATGCACGCGAATATCTGTCTCTTGGTTAAGCGGAGTGATGTCGGAGGCGGATGTTGGCCTGATCTGTGGGCAGAGCGAGGGGTGAGAGCATCTTGCGGATTTGTGTAGCGGCCCTCGTTCCCAGAGGCCGCTGGATTCCCCATAGACACGCCGGTCGCCGCGGCTCGGCTGAGCTCGCCGAAGTCGGGGGGCGACCGCTACGATGGGGCGTGAATCGCTCTATGGCGTGAACTGCTTGAGTGCGTGGTTCAGTCGTTCAGGGAGAGAGTGTTTGGCAGGGGCCGCAGGACGACGCGTGCAGGGCTACCGTCGCCGCCGGGGATGCGCAGGGGGAGGGCGACGAGCTCATAACGGCCGGGGGCGACGGCGGAGAGGTCCAGTCCCTCGATGATAGGGATGCCAGCACCCAACAGGGCGTAGTGGGCGGCTTTGTGGACGGTGCGGTAGCCGTCCGCGGAGAGGTAGTCGATGCCGACCAGGGGGGTGTGGGCCTGCGCAAGCCATTGGGCGGCGTCGCCGCTGATGGCGAAGAAGCCCTCGTTGAAGACTCGCTCGCGCCAGAGGGACTCGTTGGCGGTTCGGAGCAGGACGCGGTCGCCGGGGGTGACGTTCGCTTTGGCCAAGTCGTCGGGTTGCACATCGCGTTGGGCCTCGACGACGACGACGGTGGCCGGTCCGCAGAGTCGCCACAACGGCAGGTCGGCGACGTCGAGCCCGTCGGGGATGAAGTGCAGCGGTGCGTCCAGGTGCGTGCCGACGTGCAGACTGGTTCGTATCTCGCTGAGGTTGCAGGTATTGGGTCCGGTGATGTGGCTGATCCGGCGTAACTCGAACGGCGGATCGCCCGGCCAACCGATGAGGTCGTGGGTTAGCGGGCGGGTGACATCAATCCACTCGGCCATCGCGTGTTCCTTGCGTGACCGGCCGGCGGGGTTCCGCCTTCTCGTTGTGGTTTTCCTGCCGGTCTTGCGTTCTCTATTCTCTCCGGTACGGCTCGTTCGTCAAAATCTGTCTGTGGTGCCGGCACGCATCGGCCGGCCACGGCTGTTCGGTTGGCCAGCGGTGCCCATGCCTCACTGCTGCCAGGCGGAGCGTAAGCGGTGGACACGGAGTGAGGTCATTTGCACCGGGCCACCGGTGGCGAATGCGGCCAGTGAGTGGTCCTCGGGTTTGGGCAGGAAGCAGGAGGACATGCTCACGCGGCCGGCGTTGGCGAAGATCTCGATCGAGCTGCGGTCGACCAGGATGCGCAGCTCGATCTTGCCCTCGATGGGCTGCAGCTCGGCGCTGCGGCCGAGGCAGGTCAGTTGATGCTGTTTGACATCGTAGGTGACTCTTTCGCCGCGGATGACGAAGCCGCACGTTTCCGCCTCTTGCGGGTTCCACTGGGCCTGGATGTCGAACAGGTCGCCTTGCAGGTCGGCGAGCGGGTTTTGGCCTGGATGCAGTGTTTGGCTGGCCAGGTTGTGTGGGGGGGTGTAGAGCCGCTCGATTTCGCGTACGGGCTGGCGGCGGAGGCGCAGTCCTTCGGGTGAACGGTGCAGGGTGAGTTCGCAGGGGAAGCTCATTTGCTGGTTGAAGGGCATGTCGGGGTACTTGGCGCCGGCCATCCAAGCGATCTGGATGCGTCGGTCGTCGGTGGGCGGGATATCGCTGTAGGTTTGCACGGCGTAGAAGTTCGCTCCGAGGTCGCTGGGGTGCGGTCCGGTTTCGGGTGTGAAGCGTTGGCCGTCGAAGGTTCCGACGAAGTAGCGTCCGTTGGCGGCGGTAAGGACCCACTTGCGGGAGCCGGGCTCACCGGTGACGGGCATCTCGAAGAAGTCGGGGCATTCCGACGAGTCGGGCATGTTGATGTCGTGCAGGCGGTTCCATTGTTTGAGGTCGGGCGAGTTGAAGAGGGCGAAGGTGTTCCCGTCCATGAACAGGGCCATGATCCAGTGTCGGGACGGTTGATGCCAGACCACTTTGGGGTCGCGGTTACTTCCGACGAGGTGTGGCAGGACGGGGTTGCCTGCGTACTTAGTCCAGGAGCGGCCGCGGTCGTTGCTGTAGGCGATGCATTGGGTGAACGGCTGGCCTTTGGACGCGTCGGATGTCCCGCCGGCGGCGGTGTAGATGGCGACCAGGGTTTTCTCCGTGCCTTGCTGGAAGCCCGCGCTGTTGGGCCAGTCCACGACGGCGGACCCGGAGAACATGGTACCGAGGGCGTCGGGTTCGAGGGCGTTGGGCAGTTGCCGCCAGTGCACGAGATCGGTGCTGATCGCGTGGCCCCAGGTCATGTTGCCCCAGGCGATGCCGATCGGGTTATGTTGGAAGAAGAGGTGATACTCGCCTTTGTAGAACACGAGTCCATTGGGGTCATTGAGCCAGTTGCGTGCGGCGGTGAAGTGAAACTGCGGGCGGTAGAGTTGGTCGTAGAGCGGTGCACCGGTTTGGCTGTCTGGTGCGGTGCTGGCTGGTTCCGGCGGAGGTGCGGTTTGTTCATCCGCCCGCGCGGTTGTGTTTGTCAGGAGGCAGCTTACCAGTATGGCGGAGAGCAGCCACGGTGTGATGGTCGGTCGGTGTTGACACATGATATTCCTCAGGCTTTCTGCGTTTGCTTTCCGTTAGTGTTGCGAGGCGGTTTGCCTCGCCTGATTGCCGCGGTCATGGTTCTGGTGGCGGATGGATCAGTTCTTCGACATCGGCTGGCCTGCGCTGCGTTTCGAAGCGTTGGATCAGCCAGTCGTTGCGGGTGGCGGTCAGCTCGCCGATGAGGAGGCAACCGTCCTCGCATCGCAGGTCGAAGCGTACCTTGCGGGTGGCTGCGCGATGACGTGACCGCCCGCGGACGTGGACTTCGCCGGTTTTGACTTCAGCTTTGCCGGCGAATTCGCCGCGTGTTTGTATGAAGAAGCCGCGTACGAATCCGTTGTCGCCCGCTCCGACGGCGGGTCTGTCCTGATCGGTCGGCAGGCGGAGGTAGAGCAGGTAGCACGGTCGGCCGGTGGTGGCCCCGGGCAGGGGGAACTCCGCCAATACGTGGTCGCTATCTTTGCCGGGTGCCCAGTACACCTGGTCGCTGGCGAGTCGCATCTCTTGCTGCCAGCCCGGCAGTTGAGGTTGTTTGAGGGTGAGCCGGGCCTGGGGAGCGCAGCCTGGCAGGGAGGCGAGGGCGGCGCAGAGCATGGCTGTCGGCAGGGCGGATCGGCAGTCGAGCGGGCATTGCGGTGTCCGTATCACGGCGGCAATTATATGGCTGAAGGGTGAGTTGTACACGTCTGCGGGTTGTCAAATCGAGCTAATGAGACAGGGGGGGCACAAGCGGGGCGATGGGCATGTTCGGCGAGCCAACAGGCTTGCCAGCGGGGTTTTCGCGGAGCACAATGGCGAACGAAAGGCGGCCGCGACGGAGTTGGCGGTGCCGCACCGACAGTATGGAGAATCGCTCATGCATCGATTTAGTGTAACGCTGACCTTGGCTATGGCTGTGACCTGTGTTGTTCTTGCCTCCGCACAGGCGGATACGGCACCGATCGTGGGGCGGTGGAACGTCACCATCACCGTGGACGGCAAGACTAGGCCCTCGTGGATGGAGGTTCGCGAGGAGGATGGCAAGTACCGTGGCCGTTTCTGTTCCGAGGTGGGAGGTGTGTACGACATTGGCGAGGTCGGGGTGGAGGGCGACCGGGTGACCTTCCAGTCAGTGGTTGTCGATGTGGATGGCCGCCCGAGCTACACCTACACGGGCACGCTCAAAGGCGACGCAATGAGTGGGACTCGCGAGTGGCAGGACCATAAGCATGAATGGACGGCCAAGCGGTCTGTTCCGCGGATCGACGTGACGGGTACCTGGGATCTGGTCATTCACCGCGGCGAGACCGAGCAGAAGCAGGTTCTGACCCTGCAGCAGAAGGGTGGCGAGATCACGGGCAAGTTGGTTGCTCGGGCGGAGTTGCCGCTTCGGGACGCGACGTTGAAGGACGGTGTACTGAGTTTCATGGTCGGTGAGGAGAATGCGTCCCGGCGTTACGAAGCTAAGGTCAAGGGCGACGTGCTGGAGGGGAGCGTTCGTTTTCAACCGCGTGGGCGTGGAACTGCGGAACGAGGCGAGCGGCGTGGACGGGCCGGTGCTGATCACCAGGAGTCAGTCACTGAGGATGCCCAGGCAACGCCGCAGACTCGGCAAGGGCGACGCGGTCCCGCAGAGTTCACCGGGCAGCGGCAGCGGCAGTGGGGCGAGCCCATCGCGCTGTTCAACGGCAAGGATCTGGAAGGCTGGAAGCCGCTGGGCAAGGAGGGGGACTTCCGGTGGACGGTTGAGGATGGAGTGATGATGACCCCGGGCGGGGCGAACATCGTCAGCGAGCGCAAGTTCGCCGACTTCAAGTTGCACGTTGAGTTCCGGGTGCCCAAGCACGGGAACAGCGGGGTTTATCTGCGTGGGCGTTACGAAATCCAGATAGAGGACAGCTTTGGTCAGGAACCGGCCAGCGGTCGGTGCGGCGGGCTGTACAGTCGGATCACGCCCAGCACCAACGCGTCCAAGCCGGCCGGCGAGTGGCAGACTTATGATGCGACGCTCATTGGGCAGTACATCACGGTGGACCACAATGGCGTTCGCATCATCGATAACCAGGAGATTGAGGGCATTACCGGCGGGGCGTTGGACAGCAACGAGCATGAGCCTGGCCCCATCTATCTTCAGGGCGACCACGGCAAGATCGAGTACCGCAAGATCATTATCACACCGGCTGCGGAATGATCGTCAGCGGGGTGGCCGCTGCTTGAGCGGCTACTATGTGGTGGGACATGCAGGCGTGTACGGCGCAGTTTTGAGGGCCGTGCGCGCCTGCTGTGCCAATCTTCGTGGCGGCATGAATAGGCTTAGAGAGCCCAGCGAGGCGACCTCGGCCCGGGTGATGCGTGATTGGACTTGATGTGTGGCGGGAGTTCCTGAGATGAGACACAGGACCGTTGTGTTCATCGTTATGCTGCTTCTTTATGGTTTTCTCCCCTGTCTCGCGGCGGCGCCATCGCGGGAGTTGCTCTCGACGGCCAACCAGACATCCGCGACGCGACCGGCTGCCGGCTCTGTCGTCATCTCCGATTTGCTCGACCTCCACGCGGCTTGTGGCGTGGTCTCCTGCGGCAGGGGCACCCACGGTGGCACCCAGAGTCGTATCTGCCATACCTCCCACGGAGCCTACGCTTCCTTCCTCGCCGAAGACAAAGAGGGCGGTACGGTTTTCCATCTGGTTCGCATCCGTGAGGGTTCGGCCTCACTCCTGCATAGCGCCGCCACCCCTCTCACCGGGGCCAATAGCGTCCATGTGTTGAGCGACGCTCAAGAGAACGTCCATGTCTTGGCCGCCGGCGTCGTCTCCGTCGATGGGAGAGAACGCGCCTCCTTGTGCATCCATCATCTTGATCGGGAAAGCGGTACAGTGACCCATCATTGTGCCGAGATTCCCTTTGGTCACGGGACCAGCTTCGGCTACAGCTCCGCGGGTATCGATTGGGCTCAGAAGAGAATCTACGCCGTCTACAGCGGCGGAGACGCGCCGGGCTACTTTGCCTGGTTCACCTTTGATCTGGCTACCATGGCGTGGCTTCCCCGCCCCGTCGTGATCGACTTGCGGTATCGTCACTGCTACAACTACTGCTTCGCGGATGGCCGGGGCGGCATGATCATCCTTTCCGAACGTGATATCAAGAACGCGACTGCCGGCATCACGCCGGCGGATACCAACCGCAAGATCGACGCCAACTACGTTTGGGATGAGCTACGGCTGTTTCTCATCCGCGACCTGACCTCGCCCGCATACACGACGGTGGATGTGGAGAACGCGGTTTACGATAAGAAGGCGGGCCTCTATCCCAACGTGCAGAACAATGCCCAGGGGGATGCCTACGTGGACACGCGGGGTCACCTGCACGTCCTGTACATGTCGGACGACAACAACGGTGTGTCGGGCAGCGTTCAGCGCCATGCGATGTACGATCGCCAGTTCAGCTGTGTGCACAACGAGCTGCTGGGGTTCCAAGACGCACACGCGATGCGGATGGCCCAATCCACGTGTGGCCGCCATTACATCATCGCGATGCCCTATCGGGAGACGGCCCGCGTGCGGATATGGGGCGCTACCGATGACCAGGGGTTGGGCTACACCCTGGCTGGGGAGAAGCGGTTCGACACCGGCCTCACTCCGACCTACGCAGGCTTGGCCGTGTCCTGCCCTCGGAACGGCTCTGTGCGGGACGACGTCATTGATTGCCTGTTCCCTGTGGACCACAACTACTATTACTTCAGTGTGACGCTGAAAACGAAATGACCGATCACCTTGCGTTCCGGGAAACGGCGGGCCACAACGGAGGAAGGGCTTGGCTTGCGGGTCCGTCGAGCCGTGGGTTTGGGGCAGCGTTGAGCGCCAACCCGCGGATGGTCGCGAGCGTGGGGCTGCTGCACCACCGGCGTGGGTTTTCGCTATAATACCCCGCCTATGAGTACAACACTGAAAGCGTCTTTGGCGCGGGCGACAGCCTGCGAGTTGCGATTTGACGATCTCACGCGGGCCTTGTACTCGACCGACGCCTCGATTTATCAGATTCGGCCGGTCGGGGTGGCATTTCCGCGAAACGCGGACGAAGCGTCGACGCTGCTGCGTGCCGCCGCGGACGCCGACTTGTCGGTTATTCCGCGAGGGGCGGGGACCGGCCTGGCGGGCGGGGCGGTGGGCGACGGGCTGGTGGTCGACTTTGCCCGGTACACCCGGCAAGTGACCGACTTGAACCTGGAAGCCCGGACGGTTCGCGTTGGTCCGGGCGTGGTCCTCGATCAGCTCAACGCAGTTCTCAAGCCGCACGGTTTGACATTTGGGCCGGACGTGGCGACCAGCTCGCGGGCTACGCTGGGCGGCATGATTGCGAGCAACTCATCGGGAGCCCGGACGCCGCGGTACGGGACGACGGTGGATCACGTCGCGAGTGTGGACGTGGTGCTGGCGGACGGGACGGTGGCCACCGTTGGTCGGGGTTGTGACGGCTTGGCGGATATCCGGGCGGCGGCGGACCGGCTGATCGGGCCGCATGTCGACCTTATCCGTGAACGCCTGCCCGATGACATGCCGAAGCGCTGGCCGGGCTACGGCTTGGACGACTACCTTCGCGAGCCGGGCGATTTGAGCAAACTCATCGGCGGCAGCGAGGGCACGCTGGCGGGGATCATCTCCGCGGAGCTGGACATCGTGCCTGTGCCCCGGGAGAAGGGGCTGGCCATTTTCTTCTTTGCCTCGATCCCCGAGGCGATGCAAGCGACGGTCGAGTTCCTGGATCTCAAGCCGGTGGCCATCGAGCACATCGACCGACTGCTGTTTGACCAGACCAAAGGGCAGTTGGCGTTCAAGGCGGCGCGCTCGCTGATGCGGCTGGACGAGGAGCCGTGCGAGTCGATCTTGATCGTCGAGTTCTACGACGATGTCGACGAGAAGCTGGCGGCGATCGGACGGCGACAGGTTGGCCTGCGGCGGCTGATTTGCCGCGACCCTCGTGAGCAGGAGCTGGTTTGGCAGGTTCGCAAGCAGGGGTTATCGCTGCTGACCGGCTGCAAGGGCTCGGCGAAGCCGACGCCCGGCATTGAGGATGTCTGCGTCCGTCCGCACCAGTTGCCGGAGTACGTCAATGGGCTGATGGATCTGTTCAAGCGGGTTGGTGTGCAGGGTTCGTTCTACGGCCACGCGGCCTCGGGCGAACTGCACGTCCGGCCCAAGGTGGACCTGCACACGGCCGAGGGCGTGGCCCAGTACCGGCAGATCACCGACGAAGTCTCGGCCCTCTGCAAGCAGTTCAAGGGCTCGCTGGCGTCGGAGCACGGCGTGGGCATTGCCCGGACGGAGTATCTGGCGGAGCAGCTCGGCGAGCAGTTGCAGGCGGTGACGCGGCACATCAAAGCCCTCTTCGACCCGCGGCAGGTGCTCAACCCCGGCAAGCTCATCGACGACGGCCGCTATCGGATCGACCGCTGCCTGCGGACCGGGCCGGGGCGTCGTATCGAGTTGCCCTTCCTGCCCGTCCTAGGCTACGTCGAACGCGACGGCTCCTTCGTCGCCAATCTCGAACAATGCAACGGGTGCGGCGGGTGCCGTAAGGATCTGCCGGTCATGTGCCCGACGTTCATCGTGACGCAGGAGGAGATCATGTCTCCTCGCGGCCGGGCCAATACCATCCGGGCCACCCTGGAGGGCCGACTGGGCACCGGCGATCCCTTGGCCTCCAAAGAGCTAGGCACCGCCCTGGACAACTGCTTGTCCTGCAAGGCGTGCAAGACGGAATGTCCGTCGAACGTGGATATTGCCCAGCTCAAGGCGGATCTGAATCACGCGCGGCATCGGCGGTCGGGCGTTCCTCTGCTGGATCGCCTTATCGCGAACGCCGACCTGCTGGGCCGAATGAACGCGGGGCTGTTGGCTCCGATGGTCAACGCGGTGATGCGTTTGTCGCTTGCGCGTCAGTTGATGGCTCTGGTTCTGGGTTTTACTCCGGATCGGCCCATGCCGGCTTACGCGCGGCAGCGGTTCGACCGATGGTTTGCCCGCCACCGCAAGGGCGGGTCGGGAAGCTCCGTGAGCAAGTCCACCCGGTCCACGAGGGGGCGTGTGATCCTCTGGGACGACACCTGGGTGCGCTACAACGAGCCGCACATTGGGCAGGCGGCGGTGAAGGTTCTTGAGGCGGCGGGTTTCGAGATCGCGCTGGCGGAGGGTCGCAAGTGCTGCGGTCGGCCTGCGATGAGCCGGGGCGTGCTCGATATGGTGGACCGGCTGGGTCGCCACAACGTGAGCATGTTTATGGAGCAGGGCGGCGATGAGCCGATCATCTTTCTTGAGCCGTCGTGCCACTCGATGTTCATCGACGACTACCTCAACCTGCACATACCCAATGCCGAGCGGGTGGCCCCGCGCTGCGTGTCCTTCGAGGATTTCATCTTCGGTCTGTTGGAGCGCGACCCCGCGGCGATCCCCTTCCGCAAGGACGGGTTGCGCGTCGCGATCCACGGGCACTGCCACACCAAGGCCCTGGGCGATGTGAACCTGCTGCCGCGACTTGCCGGCAAGATTCCCGGAGCCCAAGTGCGACTGCTTGAAACCGCTTGTTGCGGCATGGCTGGGGCGTTCGGGATGCTCAAGAGCAAGTACGAATTGTCGCGACAGGTCGCCCAGCCGCTGGTCGACAAGATCAACGCACTGGAGCCGGGGACGGAACTGGTGGCCTCGGGTACGAGCTGCCGACATCAGATCACTCATCTGACGACCGCCAAGCCGCTGCACATGGCGGAGCTGCTCGCCCAGGCGCTGTGATCGCCAAGAAGCAGGCCGGCAAGCGCGACGCGGTGTGCGAGCCGAGGCTCTGAACTCGCAGGAGGTTCGCATGGACCGTTATCGCGTCAAGCCCGGCAAGTGCGTGGATCTGAGCGACTGGGATCCGGATGGCAAGGAGACCTTCGACGGCAAGAAGGCCGCGGGGCAAGGACGGCACGATCCGGCACGTGTTCCAGGCGGTTAATCCGCAGGGTGTGCGTGTGGCGAGTTTCAAGGGGCGCAATCGAGGTTCGCTGGTATGTCGGCGCCGCTGAAGCAGGCGAGGAAGTCGGCCAAGTCGTAGTGATCGACGTCGCGATCACCGTCGAGCCGGGCGTCGCGGCAGGCGGGCTTATCCTGGATGACGCTGGGGCCGCTGAGGCAGGCCTGGAAGAGGCCGAAGTCGTCGAGATCCACGTCGCCGTCGCGATCCATGTCTGGAGCCACGGTCGGCTCGATGTCCAGAATGAGCACGACGGCCTCGGCGCTGGGCATGGTTAATGTGAAGGCGGCCGTGTCGAAACCCGCAGTGATATCCTGCGTCTGCCAAACCATGCCGGTGCCATCGGTCAGGCTGCTGCCGCCCGGCTTGCCGTAGCGTTTGAGCGTCGCGCCGATCGGCCGGCAGGGGCTCAAAGCCATGGTCAGCTCGACGGGTTGATTGTTGTTGAAGTTGAGGCCCCAGATCATGATCGTGTTGGGCAGCGTGCTGTCGCGTGTGACGTAGACGCGAAAGTTGGTATCGGCAGGCGCGAGGCCCATTTGCTCGCCGCTGGTGACCAGGACGTTGCCCATGTGGTCGCGCAGGCCTGCAAACATATCCCGGGCTCCGAGTTTGCTCTGCGGGTGCTCCCAGAAATGGGCGGCCAGCACGCCCTCCTCGGCGAAGGTGAAACAGCCCTCCGCCAGTCCGAGGGCCATGGCCATGGAGCGCTGCTGGGCGCCGGTCGCGTCCCAGCTGAGTGGGTTCCATTCGGTGGCCATGAGGTCATAACCGCTCCGGCCGTGCTGGCTCATGATCGTCCGGATCCCGTCGCTGCGTGTCTTGAGGTAGGCCTTGTACTCGCGCAGGGCGGTGGTCATACCCTCGGGGTCATCCCAGTTGGCCTTGATGGCGGAGTAGTAGGGGTGATAGCCGACGAAGTCGATGGGGGCTTGGGCGTCGTCGGCCAGGGCGGCCAGCCACTGCCCGCTGCCGCTGTTCGGGTCGGTTGGCGTCATCAGGCAGGGGCCGATCTTGAGCGTGGGATCGACGGCCAGCATGGCCTGGCTGATGGACTTGTAGCGGTCGCGATAAGCGGCGGGGCCGAGGTAGTGATCGAGGAGGAAGCCGGATAGGCCGCCCAGTTCGGGCTCGTTACCGATCTCCCAATACTGAATGGCGGGCACGACCTCCTCGGCCGGCGAGAGCAGTTTGGCCTTGCCGCCCCAATCCACGATGGAGTTGTACACCCGGAGGTCTTCTCCGCTGAGGCTGCCCTCCTGGCCTTGCCGGTAGTTCCGCACGATGAAGTTGGCGTAGCGGACCCAATCCGCCGCCAAGCCCTCGGGGTTGTCGGTCTGGCACACGAACGCGTCGTCCTGGGCGGGATCGCGGTATCCGCCGCCGAACATATTGGCGGTGAACAGTGGTGCGGACGAGTAGTCCCGAGCATGCTGGAGGAACTCCAGGGTGGTGAAGTACCCGCCGGTGAGGCCCCAGTTGGCTCCGCTGTGGATGTTGCGCCAGTCGTAGGTATCGGCATCGAGTCCGCCGGCGAGTCCGCGGCCGGAGGCTTCGGCGGCTAGGGACCACACCGTGGCGTAGCCGGAAGCGGGAATCGAGCGGTAGGGGTTCTGCCCGCGAACCCAGGGGCTGAAGGGTGTGCCGCCGGAGTGGTTCACCACGGGTGGAGCATCGGATGTCGCCGCCTCAGCGTGAGTGCTCCATGACGAGGGGCAGTAGCCGGCCGTGAACCGGGCGGCCCGTGCCGAGACCTCGTAGGACGTCGACCACATCAGCCCTTGAATGGTCCGGGTGCCCCAGGCACTACGGCTGCGCCATTGTGGCATGAGCCCGAGCGTGCCGTCGCTCTGCACGTACCTCTTGCCGCCGACACTTGGCCAGACGCGCAGGGCGAACAGGTCGGCGACCGAGTCGTCCGGGTGGATTGACACATCCAGTGTATTGGCGCTTGGGTTGGAGAGGATGGGCGGTCGAGGGGGCTGACAGATGATGCCGCACGGCGCGGCCACGACGTCGAAGTCCGCGGTCGCGTCGCGCCACCCGATGATGGCGGCGGAGTCGGCGATCCAGGCGTCGGCGTCGTTGGTCAGCGGATAGAACGCCCACACACTCTTGACGGTGAAGGTGAAGTTCACGGTGCGCGAGCCGGTGTCTCCACTGGCCAGCCCGCCGGCCGTGGTTGTGCAGTTCAGCGGTGTCAGGTAGGCGGTGCCCCCCCAACTGTCGGTCATGTAGGCCCACCGGCCCCCGCCGGTGGCGTCGGCGAAGATCCAGTTGCCGCCGTACTGGGCGATGTCGCCGTCCGTCTTGCCCCAAGCGAGGTACCCACGGCCTGTGGATGTCTGACCACCTGACTCGGTGTAATTGAACAGAATTCGCAGGCAGCGCAGGTCGTTGTACCCATCCGGGTCGGACGCGGTCATGCTGACCGTGTAGGGGGTGGCATTGTCCGCCACGAGGGGAGTGGTGTTGACCTCCGGCAGCGTGGTGATCGCCGGCGGCTGATTGGCTGGACTGACAGCGGCGGTGCATAGCAGCGTGGCCAACGCGAGCGAGAAGTGACTGAGCGACCGCTCGCGGAGGGTCGCCGCCGTGAACCGGCATCTCATACACCGCCTAGGGAAAGGTCCGCTGCCTCGCGGCATGAGGACTGCCTTTCTTGGTTGTCGGGTTTGAGCGGCCAATGCGCACCTCTTTTTCCCTAGTATGGCGGTCTACTCCTTATCGGCAGGCCGCAGATACTCCTGTCCTACGGGGTCCCGGCCGGCCTCGCCGTAACGCTCGAACCAGTCGAACAACCGGGAACGCAGGGCGATCAGGCGACTGCGATGTTCCGGCCGATCCGCGAGATTGTCGGTTTCGCCAGGGTCTTTCTCCAGATCGTAGAGTTCGTGCGGGCCGCCGTCGGCGCGATGCACATACTTGAGGTTGCGGGTGCGGATCATGCGTGTCCGGCCGTATTCGCCGAACACCGCGTCGGGCGTCTTCTGGGCTTGGCCTTCGAGGGCTTTGGCGAAGCTTTGCCCCGGCAGATTGCGGCCCGGCGAAGGCGGCAGCCCCAAGTACGCCAGCAGTGTGGGCACGAAATCGTAGGCGCTGAACAGCACCTCGGAGCTGGTGCCCTGGGGCAGTCGGCCCGGCTGGCGCCAGATCAATGGGATCCGCAGCGAGGTATCGTACATGTTGCGTGGATTGGATGCGTTGCCTTTGCTCCACAGGCCGTGGTGTCCCACGCAGAAGCCCTGGTCGCTGGTGTAGATGACCAGCGTTTTCTCGGTCAGCCTGAGGGTGTCGAGGGTGGCCATGATTCGCTCGACGCCGCGGCTGACCCCGCTGCACGCGGCGAAGTACTGCGAGAGGATCTCATGGTTACGCAACCGCTCAACGTCGAACGCCGACCACGGATGTGTGGGGAGCTTGGGGATCGAGTCGAATTTGCAGTCCTTGTAGAGGTCGACGAGTTCCTGGGGATGGTCGCGCCAGGGGCTGTGCGGTGCCCCGTAGGAGACGTTGAGGAAGAACGGTTTGTCGCGATTGAGTTCGAGGAACTCAACGGCGTGGTCGGTGATTCGGTCGGTAGCGTAGCCGGTGGTCTTGATGACCTGGCCGTTCCAGATCATGTCCGAATTCTGGTACGGCCCGGAGCCCTGGAGCATGGCGAACCAGTACGAGTAAGCCGCGTGGGGCCCGAGGCTGTCGCCCAGGTGCCATTTGCCGACCATGCCGCAGGTGTAGCCGTGCTCCGCCAGCACCTCGCTGATCAGCGTCTCGCCGACCAGGCAATAGCGGGCCCGCTCGCCCATGTTTTCGTGCTTGATCCAGTCGTGGATGCCGTGTTGCGAGGGGATGCGGCCGGTGAAGAAAGTGGCCCGGCTCGGCGAGCAGACCGGGGTGGTCGCGAAAGCCTGGGTGAAACGTACCCCCTCAGCGGCCAGACGATCCACGCCGGGCGTATGTGGCTCGGCATGGCCATAGCAGCCCAGCGACCAGATACCCTGGTCGTCGGTCATGATGAAGACCACGTTGGTCCGCGGAGACACCTCGGCCGGTGCAGCCTGCAATCCCCCGCATATGACCACAGCCAGCAGTGCCTGAAGCATCGGATTCCTCCTGGTTGCGGGAATGCGTCGCCGGGTCCGGGCACACCGGCTCTTGAGGGCCGGCGGAGTGAGTACCGCTATCGGCCGAGGTGAACACCCCTGCAAGGCCCATGCTTGTCGGCGGCGGGATGGCTCTTGGCAACACGGTCCAAACCCGGGCGCCGCCCCGAGGGATCACTCAGAGCACTTGCCGGCCTGATTATCCCGGGTGACAAAGGGCACGGTTTTGCCATTGGGGCATTCCAGGCCGCGCACACAGGTGAACTTGCCGCATTTCGGGCACTGAACAAGCAGGCGTGCATTGCGATTGAGGCCCCCGCCCGCCTCCGTGGACCCTTCCGCCTTGACCCGTCCTTCCTTGCTCCATCGCTCCCATTCGGCGGGGGTTAATCTAAAGACGTGACCATCGTCCCAGCAGACATAAGGCGTCGCGGAGTCGGGTGTGTCCAACTGGGCGTTGTCGTCTGCGGACTTGAGAAACAGGAAGTAGGTCAACCCCACCAAGGCCACGGCAACGACGGCGATCTTGACCGGCAGAAGACGACCGGACCCATCAGAAGAAACTTGTCGAAGACTCATCAGTTCACTCTTCCCGGTAGTCCTGGCGAGCAACCCATCTGGAGGTTCCGCTATTCTTGGCAATCGTCCGGCTGTTCTTGCGATGGTCGATCGGCAGGTTCTCCGCGTGCCCGTCCAGAAAACCCGCACTGTGGAAATCCGCCTTTCCGTGCCAGCCGACCACTTTGTAGTTCACAGGAAAGCTGTCCGACGTATTGAGCGCCCAGTCGGCGGGGTCCTCGTAGACGATGATGTAGCGACTCGGTGTGTGGCGGCGCATGATCCGGATGATGTTGTTCGACAGGAAGTTCACGCGCTTGGTGAGCTCGGTGCCGGAGTATCCTTCGCCGGGCGTCGTTCCCCCCGCCGCGTCGGCGTAATAACGCCATGAGCTGTTTGACTGGTAGCTCGTCCCGAGCCCATCGTAGCCCGTTTGCTGCGAAGGAGGCGAGGCAGGGTCGGCATTCAGCCGGATACCCCCGTCCGAGGGGCACTTATAGACGGCAAGATCGGCATAGTGGTTGAACTTGGTGGTGTTGTATACGTAACGGTTGAGTGCTCTTTCGGAGGGATAGTAGTCGGCACGCTCATACCACCAGAGGTCCCCACCGCCCCGGCCTCGCTTTCCGCCAAATGCCCAGGTTCTCGCCCCCTGGATTCTGGGGTTGCCCGGCCGAGCGTCCCAGCCGAACGGAAAGCGATCCTTCTCGTTCTCCAGGTAGGCCACGGCCGCGTTGCCGATTTGCTTCAGATTGGCGACGCAGGTGACGGTTTTGGCCTGCTCGCGAGCGGTCTTCAGCGACGGCAGCAGAACGGAGATCAGCAGGGCGATGATCGCTACCACGACCAGCAGTTCGATGAGCGTGAACGCGCGAAGAGAGCCGTTGGATCTCGAGGAAGCCATCGTCGCGGACACAGCCCGATCTGTTCTCGACATCGCATGCCTCCTTGCCACCCGACCCGGACGGAAATGACGTACGCAACCGATAGCACCGCGTTGCGTCCCATCTATTCTATCCCTATCGATCACTCGTTCGCAAGCCGCGGTGGGGCGTCGGCGTCGCGAGGCGGCTCTGTCGTGGCCGTGAGCCGCGGAGGAGCCGAGCGTCTGGACCCGCTGCGGGAATTGGGCTGCCCCTTGAATCTCGCCTCGATACCGGGGCCGGCAGCCCCGGCAGGAAGCCTCCGGGGACTGGCTCTTTTTTGCCGACCTGGAGACTTCCCACGTGGATCAGTCACGTGACGGCATGGCGATACCGTTGCGTCAGAAGGTGTTCAAGGCAAAAAAGTGCCTGTCCCCGAATGGTACTGCCGTGCGGAAGTTGCGTTCCGCGGGGCGGTTACGTTTTTCCGATTTCTTGGCGCAGCTCTTGTCGGGGCTTTTTCATGAGCGGATAGCGGTGACGCCGTCGCTTGATCATGCGGG
>JAAYDF010000117.1 GCA_012729395.1 Phycisphaerae bacterium | reverse complement strand
TGGGCACCACCCCCTCGGTGATTTCGCGGCTGGAGGATGCAGACTACCAGGGTCATTCACTCTCCATGCTCCGTCGCATCGCGGCGGCGCTCAACCAGCGCGTTGAGATCCGTTTCATCCCGGCCGGCAAGGAACTCGCTCGAACATAAGCTTCCGG
Source organism: Phycisphaerae bacterium (assembly GCA_012729395.1). GTDB lineage: Bacteria > Planctomycetota > Phycisphaerae > UBA1845 > PWPN01 > JAAYDF01. Next base: position 3,087 of record JAAYDF010000117.1, on the reverse strand, counting down.
CTGTTCCAGAAGGCCACGCTCGACGACGAGCACCGAACCACCACCACTGTGGAAAGGAACCTGGCCATGCAGACTCTGATCCTGACGGGTGTTTCGTTCATGTTCACGGTCGCGGCGGCTGCGGCGACACCCGTGACCGCGGCGGAATCGCGTGTGGAGGCACAGTTCCAGCAACTCCTGGAGGTGCTCAAGGGCAAGCGGGTGGGGCTGCTGACCGTGCCCACGAGTGTCGACGCTGAGTTCAACCTGCTAGCTGACCGGTTGCACGCCCATCCAGAGGTCAAGCTGGTCTGTTTCTTTGCCGCGGAGCACGGGCTTCGGGGCGACCGTCAGGCGGGGGCGAAGGTCGATGACTATGTGGATGAGGCCACGGGCTTGCCGGTCTTTTCGGTGTATGGTTCGCGGAAGGCGCCCGAGCCGGACCATTGTGCGTTGTTCGACGTGTTGATGTGTGACATGCAGGATGTGGGGGTGCGGTTTTACACGCGGATCTGGACGGTGACGGCGGCGATGGAGGCGGTGGCCAAGGCGGGCAAGGAGATCGTGATTTTCGACCGGCCCAACCCGATCGGGCTGAGCCGGATGGAAGGCGCCCCCACCACGCTGGACGCGGGTCTGATCGGTCCTCGCTGGCCGGGCCAGCCTTTTGGCATTCCGACGCGGCACGGCATGACCATGGGCGAGATTGTGTCGCTGGTGAATGCGGAGTGGGCGAAGCCACAGGCCCGGCTCACGGTGATCAAGGTTCCGGGCTACACGCGGGGCATGAGTTTCGAGGAGACGGGTTATCCGTGGGTGTTGCCGTCGCCGAACATGCCGACCATTGATGCGGCGATCGTGTATCCGGGTACGTGTATCTTCGAGGGCTCGAACGTGAGCGAGGGTCGGGGGACGACGCGGCCGTTCGAGCTGATCGGGGCGCCGTTCGTTGACGCTGCCCGGCTGGCTCGGGTGCTGAATGAGGCCGGGCTGAACGGCGTTCGCTTCCGCGAGGCATGGTTCACGCCGACCTTTGATGATTTTGCCGGGCAGTTGTGCGGCGGGGTTCAGTTGCATGTGACCGACGTGGAAGCGTTCGACCCGATCCGCACGGGTTTGACCATGCTCAAGACGCTATGTGCGTTGTACCCTGAGCAGGTGAAGGTAACGGCGATGGCCTCGCGGCTCATGGGTGTGCCGAACCTGCACGAGAAGATCCGCACGCAAAGCGTGGATGCACTGATTGCCGCGTGGCAGGATGATCTGAAGCGGTTTGACGCGTTGCGGCAGCCCTATCTGCTCTACCCGTCGCGGTGAAGAGTTCTACATGCCAGCTTGGGAGATGGAGCGGTTTCCGCGGGATACCGTCGGACCCCGTCGGTCGGGGTGTGACCGTGTGTGGCGTTGGGGTATACTTGCGGGCATGATTCACACTCGGTTTCTCCATGGCGTTTGTCTTGTTCTGTTCTCGTGTTCGCTGGTTGCCGGTGCTGAGACCGCTCCGCCGGCGGATTCGGCGGGCCTGAAGATCGTCGGTGGGCCTTATTTGCAGGCTCCTTCGCCGACGAGTATGACGATCGTGTGGACGACGAGCCACAAGTGCGTCTCGAAAGTCGAGTACGGCCCGTCGGCGGAGGACATGTCGAAGACGGCGGTCAGCGCCAGCCACGGGTTGATCGACGCGAACACCGCGTTGCATCGGGTCACGTTGAGTGGGCTTCGGCCGGGCACGACCTACTACTATCGCGCGATATCGACGGAGATCGTCGAGTTCAGGCCTTACAAGGTTCGCTTTGGTCCGACGGTGACGAGCGACGGGCGATTCACCACGTTGTATCCGGCGAAGGAGCGGTTTTCGTTTCTGGCCATCAACGATCGTCATGATCGGGCGACGCCCTTGCGACAGGCGTTGGGGTCGGTGACATGGGATGGGGTGGATCTGGTCTTCGGTGTGGGGGATATGATGAACGACCCCATGAGCGAGGAGCAGATTTTCCGGGGTTTTCTCGATCCGTGTACGGAGTTCTTCGCGGGTCGGATTCCTTTGATTCTGGTTCGCGGGAACCACGAGACGCGTGGCTTGCTGGCCAGGGATTTGATGAGCTACTTCCCGACGGAGAGCGGGCGGTACTACTACTCATTCACGCACGGCGGCGTGTACTTTTTGCTGCTGGACGGCGGGGAGGACAAAGGCGACAACAGCGAGGAGTACAGCGGACTGGTGGCGTTCGAGGATTACCTCAGTCAGCAGACCGAGTGGCTCAAAGCGGAGCTGCGGAGTCCGGCGTTTCGGGCTGCGCGGTTCCGGGTGTGCATGCTGCACATTCCGCCCGCGCCGGACAGCGAGGAGAAGGCGGCCAAGTTCGTCCGTGCCCCGTGGATACGCGATACCTGGAGCCCCATGCTCAGCGAGGCGGGGATCGATTTGATGCTGTCCGGCCACACCCACCGCTACGCGGAGCTGCCTGTGGACGAGAAGCGGGCATACCCGATCGTGGTGGGCGGGACCAACACGGTGATCAGGGTGGACGTTTCGCCGGAGCGGCTGGAGATGACCACCTTCAACGATGATGGGACGGTTCTGTCCCGTCCGCCCGAGGTGCCGCGAAAGCGGTAGGTCACGGGCTCAGCCAGGGGTTGATCGGCTTCCATCCGAGTTTTCGGGCTTGGGTCCGTCGCCTTGAAGGGGGTTTGGGGCGGCGGTACGATGGTGTCGGTATTGGCGGTGAGGGCGTTGGTCCCGAATCGCCGTTTGCACCGCCGGCCGCCCCGCCCGCGGATACTCCCCGCTGTCCGGGTTTGTGACGTTATCGTTGGATGTGGGTACCGGTGTGTGGGCAGGTTGCCGGGAGCCGCGACCGTAAGGGAGCGGTCCATCCGGCGGAACCGCTCCCTTACGGTCGCGGCTCTGCTTGGTCGCGGCTCTGCTCAGTCGCGGCTCTGCTTGGCGCGGCGCTGTGGGGCGGATCCGGGTGTGGAGTAGAGTGCAGGGAATATGCTGGCCAAACGTATCATTCCATGTCTGGACGTGTTTGCCGGCCGCGTGGTCAAGGGTGTCAACTTCGTCAATCTGCGTGATGCGGGCGACCCGGTTGAGATTGCTCGGCG
>JAAYDF010000116.1 GCA_012729395.1 Phycisphaerae bacterium | reverse complement strand
TGTTTCACTGGTGAATGCGGAGTGGGCGAAGCCACAGGCCCGGCTCACGGTGATCAAGGTTCCGGGCTACACGCGGGGCATGAGTTTCGAGGAGACGGGCTATCCGTGGGTGTTGCCGTCGCCGAACATGCCGACCATTGACGCGGCGATCGTGTATCCGGGGACGTGTATCTTCGAGGGCTCGAACGTGAGCGAGGGTCGGGGGACGACGCGGCCGTTCGAGCTGATCGGGGCGCCGTTCGTTGACGCTGCCCGGCTGGCCCGGGTGCTGAATGAGGCCGGTCTGAAGGGCGTTCGCTTCCGCGAGGCATGGTTCACGCCGACCTTTGACGATTTTGCCGGACAGTTGTGCGGCGGGGTCCAGTTGCATGTGACCGATGCGGACGCGTTCGACCCGATCCGCACGGGTTTGACCATGCTCAAGACGCTATGCGCGTTGTACCCTGAGCAGGTGAAGGTAACGGCGATGGCCTCGCGGCTCATGGGTGTGCCGAGCCTGCACGAGAAGATCCGCACGCACAGTGTGGATGCACTGATTGCCGCGTGGCAGGATGATCTGAAGCGGTTTGACGCGTTGCGGCAGCCCTATCTGCTCTACCCGTCGCGGTGAATAATTCTACATACCAGCTTGGGAGATGGAGCGGTTTCCGCGGGATACCGTCGGACGCGGTCGGTCGGGGTGTGACCGTGTGCGGCGTTGGGGTATACTTGCGGGCATGATTCACACTCGGCTTTTTCACGGCGTTTGTCTTGTTCTGTTCTCGTGTTCGCTGGTTGCCGGTGCCGAGACCGCTCCGCCGGCGGATTCGGCGGGCCTGAAGATCGTTGGTGGGCCTTATTTGCAGGCTCCTTCGCCGACGAGCATGACGATCGTGTGGACGACGAGCCACCAGTGCGTCTCGAAAGTCGAGTACGGCCCGTCGGCGGAGGACATGTCGAAGACGGCGGTCAGCGCCAGCCACGGCTTGATCGACGCGAACACCGCGTTGCATCGGGTCACGTTGAGCGGGCTTCGGCCGGGCACGACCTACTCCTACCGCGCGATATCGACGGAGATCGTCGAGTTCAGGCCTTACAAGGTTCGCTTTGGTCCGACGGTGACGAGTGAGGGGCGATTCACGACGTTGGACCCGGCGAAGGAGCGGTTCTTGTTTCTGGCCATCAATGATCGACATGATCGGGCGACGCCTCTGCGACAGGCGTTGGGGTCGGTGACGTGGGATGGGGTGGATTTGGTCTTCGGTGTGGGAGATGTGATGAACGACCCCATGAGCGAGGAGCAGATCTTCCGCGGTTTTCTCGATCCGTGTACGGAGTTCTTCGCGGGTCGGATTCCTTTGATTCTGGTTCGCGGGAACCACGAGACGCGTGGCTTGCTGGCCAGGGATCTGATGAACTACTTCCCGACCGAGAGCGGGCGGTACTACTACTCATTCACGCACGGTGGGGTGTACTTCTTGCTGTTGGACGGCGGGGAGGACAAAGGCGACGACAGCGAGGAGTACAGCGGGCTGGCAGCGTTCGAGGACTATCTCAGTCAGCAGACCGAGTGGCTCAAAGCGGAGCTGCGGAGCCCGGCGTTCCGGGCTGCGCGGTTCCGGGTGTGCATGCTGCACATTCCGCCCGCGCCGGACAGCGAGGAGGAGGCGGCCAAGTTTGTCCGTGCCCCGTGGATACGCGACACCTGGAGCCCCATGCTCAGCGAGGCGGGGATCGATTTGATGCTGTCCGGCCACACCCACCGCTACGCGGAGCTACCCGCGGACGAGAAACGGTCGTACCCGATCGTGGTGGGTGGAACCAACACGCTGATCAGGGTGGACGTCTCGCCGGAGCGGCTGGAGATGACCACCTTCAACGATGATGGGACGGTTCTGTCCCGTCCGCCCGAGGTGCCGCGAAAGCGGTAGACCGAGGGGTCTGGCAGGGGTTGATCGGCTTCCACCCGAGTTTTGGGCCTTGGGTCCGTCGCCTTGAAGGGGGTGTGGGGCGGCGGTACCATGGTGTCGGTATTGGCGGTGAGGGTACTGGTCCTGAATCGCCGTTTGCACCGCCGGCCGCCCCGCCCGCGGATACTCCCCGCTGTCCGGGTTTGCGATGTTATCATTCGACGTGGGTACCCGTGTGTGGGCAGGTTGCCGGGAGCCGCGACCGTAAGGGAGCGGTCCATCCGGCGGAACCGCTCCCTTACGGTCGCGGCTCTGCTTGGCGGGGCTCTGTGGGGGCGATCCGGGTGTGGAGCAGAGTGCAGGGAATATGCTGGCCAAACGTATCATTCCATGTCTGGACGTGTTTGCCGGCCGCGTGGTCAAGGGTGTCAACTTCGTCAATCTGCGTGATGCGGGCGACCCGGTTGAGATTGCTCGGCG
>JAAYDF010000115.1 GCA_012729395.1 Phycisphaerae bacterium | reverse complement strand
TTGACCTTCCGACCACGATCGGTTGTAGTAGCCATCAGGGCTCCTCCTTTCAAAGTGCAGTCACAACAACACTTATGGAGGATGCCCCTCGCTTTTTCAATTTACACAGGTTTCGATACTATCTCGCCATCGCTTCGCCTGCAGCCTTCGGAATGTCAATCTTCGCCACGAAGGAGGGATCTACTGATGCCGCCCCCTGCCAGAAGAGATGCAACCCCCGAGCCCCATCCGGCAGCGTAACGCCTGTTTTCTGTTGTACCATCTCAAGTGCTTTGGCATCAAAAGTGTGCTCATTCAGGTAGTAGTCCTTGAGACCACCGTCGCATCCGAGCAGACAGATCGTTACCACACACACAAGAACGCGAATATGCATAGTGATGTCCTTCAAAACAGGCACTGAGTCTGAGCCAGAAGCAGCACAGGGAACGAGACGACGCGACAGGTTCGCCCGATACCGTCGACGCGGTGCTCGACCTGTGGACCGGCGAACCGGCCACCACCCGTCGCGAACCGAGCGGCCTGGTGATCCAGGGACGCATCGCCCCCCATTCCACCGGCCTGTTTCTGCTGATCCATCAATAACCACGCGAGTCATACGCCCATGGGCGAGGCGAACAGCCTGCCGGGCGCCGGCGGGACACAGTCCCGCCCGTGGCGACGCTCGGCTCTCCCTACGATCTCGATCGCTCTTTGATCGTACATATCCAGAATTTCTTCGACGATGGCGAGTAAACACCAAGGATCTGCGCACCGTCGCTAAGGAATCCACCAAGAATCCAACCGTTTTCGCACATGCTGGGGGAACCTGCTGACTCCACCTCTAATGCCTCGGCAATCAGCTTGACAACAGGTTCGTTCCAGCAGTCTTTGTGAACGTGAAAACGCGGGAACGCCTCGTCGTAGTCGCTGATAGCCGATTCATCCGAGTATCCCGTGACAAAGTACTCATCCAGCCGGTAACTCCGTTTGTGACGATATCGCACCTTCCCCACGGTGTTCCAGTCGTCCAGCGAATCGCCAATCTGAGGAATCTCTCCCAGGCGGCCAACAACCCGTATCTCGCCCCAGTGGACTCGTGCATTCTGGTACCACGAAAGGCAGACCGCAGCGAAAGCGCCAATTCCAAGCGCGAGACCAAGGCGAAGCTTGCTGGCCCGAATGCGTCGCATCGTGTTACTGAAGCGGACATCACTCATTTCGTCTTCTCTCTGCCATTTTATCCCCAACTAATCAGCGATGTCCCTTCTTATCCGTCCGCGCCGCGAGATCCGGCGTGTCAAGGGTCCACAGGGTCTCAATGAAGGGTTTCAGCGACTCAGCTCATTCACATCCCCCTTTCCCAGGTCGCTTGGCGCAAACCCCTTTTATCCGCTCTTTTCCACCCCTTCATATCCTTCAAGACTTGACGCGAGACACTCAAACTGAGAAAGACACTCGTCTATTTCAACCGCCAAATTCCATTTGAGTAGAGTGCCAGGCACCCGATGCGTCGCATAATGGAGCACCATGCCCAGGTGTCCCTGAGCCAGCGAAATACAAGGTAGAACAAGGAGATCGCACTTGATCTTGTACTCGTTCCAAAACGTGAGGAAGGGTATCCACAGTTGCTGATGGTGTTCCCAGTAAGTGATTGCCCGAAGCCGCTCCCATCGGCGCACCCGCAAGTACCACCCATGAGGACGACCAATAGAGGATTCCAGCAGACAGGACCCAATATCATGGAAGACGTAGTAGAACCAATGATACGGGCTGAAACACAGGCTGGGAGTGGGGACGCCAACGCCAATCCGCATTCCCATGATTAGGTCGCCGCTGCGGACGCGGTACTGTGCTCTGCCCACGGGGTGCCTCTCTTCTCGACGCTGCCCTAGTTGGAGCAGGCTCTTCCCCACTTAAGGCAAGAGAACCCTGAATCAACCGTCAACCAAGGATCGTATCTTGCTGGACCGATGATCGTGCCCGATCTCTCGAAATCTCGATTGTACGCAATCTCTACGGGCCAAGTCACGTTCACGCTGACTGAGCCTACAACAGTCCCGTCAAGCCTCAACGTTCCGTGACACCAATTCAGAATACCGTTGAGCTCGCCGCTAACACCAAACCCAACGAACGGACTGCGACGCTTCCTCTCGTTGGGGCTTCTTCCGGATCCCCGCCGCCCCTCGCCAACAGTAACCGCACCATTAAGGGAGACTTCGCAGAACTCCCAGCAGTGCGTGCAGATCTTTCCACTTTCCTGTCCCCATATCTGAGCAGACACATCGGGCAGAGAGTTCATGGCCTTCCCGACGTAAACGCCAACATATGGCAGACGAGAGACGTGTCGAACAACCCCATCCTTGATGCTGCAACTCCCGCCAATGAACACATCAATCTCCTTGCAGCACGGGTTCAGCTGTCGTACGGTTACGCCAAGTACAACTTGACATGGAAGGTGGCCGACCGGGATGCCAAACTCCCAGGTCCCCGGTTGAAGGCTGAGCAGGTCAAGCTGCCCCAGTAAGTCCAGCATATTCGGCGATTGATTCTGCGTGAAGAGATACAGATTCAACCCGCCTTGCTCCTCAATCGGATCCCTGCTCATCCACCGCCCGAGGTCCGGCGTGTAGTACCGGTAGCCCCAGTACCCCAGTCCCGTTTCCGCGTCGAACCACTTGGTGGAGAAGCGGAAGGGGTTGGCGGCGGCGTAGCCGGAGGCGTCGGCGTCGTGGACGGTGAGGGTTTGGCCGTAGGCGTCGTACTCGTAGTGGGCGCCCAGGGTCACCGGCGGGTTGGCCTGGGCGGCGTAACGCGGGACTTGGCCGACGTTGCCGTTGCCGTCGTAGAAGTACCAGTGGCGCAAGGGGTCGCCTTCGGACTGGCGGGCTTCGACGGCGAGGAGACCGCCGATTCCGCCGGCACCGTGGATACCGGCGGTCGCACCGTCCGAAGGACCGCGCGGGCTGAAGCCCGCGGCTCCTTGGCCCGCTGAGCCAACATGGTACGCGTCCCAGGCATACCGCCAGTGCAACGGCACCTCCGGCAACGTGCACGCGGCACAGGCGTTCAGGCTGTCACGAAGTGCTGCCATGCTATGCGTCACCTCTGCTGCACGTGCCGGGATGATGCCGGGGCCAAGCCGAGACGATGCCCTGCGGCCGATGCCGAGTCTAGGCCGGGACGATGCCCTGCGGCCGAGCGAATCTCGAATGGGCAACACGCAACCCATGGCACAAGCTTCGCTCGGCAGGTCGCCTCCCCGTTGGCGGGGGCAAGAACCCTGCTTGGGGATCGCCGAGCCGACTTTCGCCATAGGCCACTCGCTCAAGGTAGCATACCACCAAGGGCGGGTCAAATCCCGGAACGAGAGCAGTTCACGTCATGGCGTAGCGGCCGCCCCCTCCGCCGCGGCGGACAGGTTGTGGCGGCCGGCGGATCTGCAGAGAATACGCCGGTCGCCGCG
>JAAYDF010000114.1 GCA_012729395.1 Phycisphaerae bacterium | reverse complement strand
TTGACCTTCCGACCACGATCGGTTGTAGTAGCCATCAGGGCTCCTCCTTTCAAAGTGCAGTCACAACAACACTTATGGAGGATGCCCCTCGCTTTTTCAATTTACACAGGTTTCGATACTATCTCGCTGTCGCTCACTGGATGCAGTTCATCACATCCCATGACAACAGCAAAGCAGCCGCGAAGGCTCCTTTTTGTCGGTGACAGTTTCACCTTCTGCAACGGCGGGGTCGGAAACCACGTGAGGGAACTGGCGGCCACCGCCAAGGTCCCGAAGACAATTGTCGCCGACAGCGAAACGAAGGGCGGCGCGACTTTGAAGATCCTGTACGGCAGGCAATCCGTGCACGACAGGATAAGAGACGGTTACGACCTCGTGATTCTGCAGGACGACATCCCGGAATTCAGAGAACACACCGTGGAGCCGTTCTTTGAGTATGCCGGCCGATTCGATGAGGAAATCCGCAAGGCAGGCAGCAGGACCGTTCTGTTCATGGCCTGGCCGTATGAACGATTAGACTGGGTGACCCTGACGGAGATCGCTCAGGCCCACAGAGAGCTTGGCGGCAGACTGCGCATTCCAGTGGCTCCAGTCGGTCTTGCCTTCGAACGGGCCTTGGCAATCCGACCGACGCTGGCCATGTTGGGACCTGACAAGGAGCACGAGAGTATCCACGGCACGTACCTGGCGGCCGGCGTGATCTACGCCACTCTGTTCCAGGAAAGCCCAGCAGGCTGCACGTATCACCCTGAGGGTGTCTCAGCAGACGAAGCCGCATTCCTTCAGCACATCGCCTGGGAGACGGTCCGAAATTGGCAAGAGCACAAATGACCAGCGGTCTCGGTCAAGCCGGAGGCCAGATGGCGGGTCGCCGGTGGCCACCTCATTGGCGGCGATCCGCTCCAACGCCAGATCCCGCAATTGGCGCACATTCCGCCAGGCCAAGAACACGTGTCACCCATTAGCCTCCGCCGCGTCAAGTGAGAAAAGTCCCGATGGCGATTCTTCCTTCTTCGGTCGAACGCCCAAACCCGCCACTGTCCGACAGCAACTGCCCTGGCACGCGCCCCGGTCTTCAACACTTTGGCTGTCGTGCCCGGCGGGCACGCTCCAGTCACCCATCAGGATCAAGGCTCGGGACGATTCGCGAGGATTCCTTTCCCAGCCCCTGGCGCTGTCAGCGCCCCAGAAAACCGTCGGTGCCCGGTCGTGTCCAATTGGGTCTGCCGCCCGCCGCGATCACGGCTGACGGCCGAACAGGAACTTGGCTTGCGGCCGCGAAGGCCGCGCCAATCTTGTTGTGGCTCACACTCGGGGCGTCCCCGTCCACAGTTCGCTCTCGAAATCCGGCATGCCTTCATGTTTTCACCTCAAGGCAATTCTTCTCTTTGAGGGTCGGAAGCGAATTGGCAGTGGACCCGGGCGAGGGTACCGTAGGGTCATGGCTCGAAGACCGTGGACATGGCTGGGCGGGATGGCGTATCACGTGATGAATCGTGTGGCCGGTGGGCAGGATCTGTTCGAGGACGGTCAAGATGATGCGGTCTTCGAACGGGTGCTGGCCGACGCCCGGGAGCGGGAGGCCATGCGGGTATGTGCTTATGCCCTGATGCTCGCTGGATACGTCGGACAGCCAGGAGACTCAGCCTGGAAAGCACGGTTCGACCCGTCGGACGGCCGAAGACTAAACAGGAGTCCCGCTGATGGCTTCGGACCCCTTTTGTGCTCCAATTATGTATGTCGCCGGAGAAAGAGCATCGCCCCGGCAACGAGCATACCAAACACCGGCTCAGGTACCGCGGTCACATTATCGATTCCCAAGCTCGATGCGATCGGCGTGGTTCCCCGCCAGCCCAGAGGCTCGCCCGCCTGATGCCTAATATGGAAACCGCCGCAGTAGCGCAGAGCATCTTCAAGATTGGCAGAGTTCCCCCCTTGGTCCCCCCCCCAGACCAGTTCGTTCGCAGTCAGGCCAAAGACCGCACGATGCCATTGGCCATCAGCGGGGACTGTGAACGCACTGTTTGATGTCCAATCCCCAAAGTTGCCGCCAACCAGAATACGCATTTCCAAGTCGATGGCACCGAGGTTCAGAAGATCCATGGCCACAGCCGTCACACCCGCCTCAGCGTAGTCTCCCCCCCACGGCGTGATTACGAACCCTGAGAATGTTCGCAGCTCGGAAGTCAATCCTGACCCGCTCGACGTTAGGAGCAGATACCTGTCCCCAACTCCCGCGGGCCCGCCGGTAGAGACGTTGCCCGCAGTCGCGTAGCCCGACCACCCTTGGGTTGTCCCATCCTGGAAATCATTGGTCTGCCCCAACGTGATGGCATGCGCCAGCGGGCCGGGTGCTACTAAGACTAGGGCCGCGATCATGCAGATGTAACGCAACATGTGGTTTCCTCCGTCAGCAGGTGCCTACGACCTTGAACGGCATCACCCCTGTCGCCATAGGCCGGCCAGGCCGGTTGACAACCCTTCAGCCGCCAACCCCGCCCGCCGGCACCTCAGCGACGGCTCGCCTCGCTCCCCTATCAATCTACCGCACTTTATCGCCCCTGTCAAGAAAACCTTTCAGGCTATAGGTATTGTCTTTCATCCGGGCAGTGGCTCCACCCCCCACCACCCCCTGGCCAGTACTCTCTCAGTGTGCACGGCCGGCCGCGTTGCCCGACAAGCTCAGCACCGGGATGTGCCGTCGGCTGGGACACAAAACGGGACACCCGCTGCTTTCGTAGCTGGCTCGTTGCGAATGTGCGGCCGTTGCATTGTGTCTTGCCGTGGGTATGGTGTGGGTTATGAGTGAGCATTCATCATATCAGGGCGGTGCGGGGCCGGCGCCGAATTCGGCGGAGCGACGGGCGTTACTCGGGCAGGCGCATCGGCTCAAAGCGCACATGGCCGTGGGGCGCAAGGGGCTCAGTGAAACGTTCGCCCAACAGGTCAGAGAAGCGTTCGGCAAGGGCTGCCTGTTGAAGGTGCGACTCGATGCGGACGACGCCGCCGGCGCCGAGGAGTTGGCTGACGCCCTGGCGCGATTGGTGGGCTGCCACCTGCTGCGGCGTATCGGGCGGGTGGCGATTCTGTACCGCAAGCCTGCGGAGCCTGGGCCATGAGCGACAAAGGACGCGTTTGGGCGAGCGAGGCCTCGGCCAGCCGGGACCAGCGAACCGGGGCTCGCGTTTGGCAAATGACGCGACACGCCAGCATCAATCACAGCCTTTACTTTCTCACCAGTTCCTTCTTGCCCAACGATCGCTCGCTGGTATTTGCCAGCTTCCGCACCGGCCGGGCCAACTTCTTCCGAGCCGCGTTTCCCGAAGGCGAGATCGTGCAGCTCACGGATACCGAGGGCCTCTGCAGCTTCTCCGCGGTGATCTCGGCGGCGGGTTCGCACCTGTGGTTCACGCGGGGATCGAGCATCGTGGTGCTGGACTTCGCGGACTTGAGCGAGCGGGTGGTGGCGGACTTCCCCGGTGGGCGGCTGGGCGAGGTGAGCCTCTCGGCCGACGAGCGGTGGGTCGTCTCGGCGGTGACGCTGGCGGACGGGTACGGCGTGGCGGTAGCGGCGACCGACGGCGGCGGCGGCCGGATCATCCACCGCCAGACCGACGTGGTGATTCATCCGCAGTTTCACCCGCGCCGGTCGGAGCTGATCGAGTACGCGGTCGATCCCGCCCCGCGCATCCACGTCATCCACCGCGACGGCACCGGCGACCGTTGTCTTTACGAGCACGGCGTGGAGGAATGGGTGGTCCACGAGACTTGGCTGCCGGGCAGCGATGACCTGGTTTTTACTTCCTGGCCACGGGGGATCAAGCGGCTGCGGATGCCCGGCGGCGAGATCGAGACGGTGGCCGAGTTCAACGCCTGGCACATCAGCGCGAGCCCGGACGGCCGGGTCATCATCTGCGACACCAACTGCCCGGACGACGGTATCCAGCTTGTAGAGGTTGCAACCAGCAGACGGCAGACGCTGTGTTACCCGCAGAGCAGCAACGGCGGGTCTCAGTGGGCCAAGGGCCGGGTGGCCCTCAAGGCCGACTTCGAGGAAGCCGCCCGGGCCGCCGGGACCAGTGTCGGCGAGCAGCTCTCTTGGACGGACATGAAGACGGACACGGTATACGGCCCGCAGTGGACGCATCCGCACCCCGCCTTCAGCCGTTCCGGCCGATTCGCAACCTTCACCAGCGACCGCAGTGGCCACCCGCAGATCTATGTGGCGGAAATCCGTCCACCCGGTCTTTGAGTCACGTTTGAGATGAGAAGCTCTCGATGCCCCCCCACCGGGGAGGTCTGCCAGCAGCGCTGTCGGCGAGGCCACGGGTGCCAGGCCCGTTGCTGGCCGAGCCCGGCCTCCGGAGGTTGGTCCGAAAACAGTCCCACTTTGCGGATTCCTGGGCGTATGGACCCAAGCGGGGGATGGTCTGGGTCTGTGGGCGCAGACCGCGAGTGCACGGCTGGGACGATCGGCGGGTCTGTCGGAACGTTCTTCACACTGTAACCCCCTGTTGGTCAGCGGGTAAGGGAATTGCGGTGACCGATGACGTGATTCTTGTGCAAGTTCGGCACGGGACGTGTTAAGAACAGAGGCGGGTTGGCCGACTGACTGCACAAGGCGCCCGCGAAGGTCGCGGTGGTCAAAACGGTCGGGTGGAAGCCAACCGAAAGCGACTCGAGGATAGTGTCACGTCGACGACCCGCGGATATCGGGTTCGAAGGCGTCCGTTGGGATTCGGTGGTTTCAGTCCGAGGGACTCGTAGGACAAGGAGAATCGAACATGCCTACCCCCTGCAATCTAAAGGTGGCGGAGTATCCAGGATCATCCGAGAAGGAGGGTCGCGAGGATACCAGTGATGTTTTCGAAATCGAGCATCACATTCATCAGCCGGTCGACCTGACGACCGGTATGGCGACCGGCGTGCGTGTGCACAGCCCGCTACGGGTCGTGAAGGTGGTCGACAAGGCGACGCCGGGCTTCCACAAGGCGATGTGCACCGGCCAGAACCTGGCGGAAGTGATTCTAGACTTCTACCGGATCGACCCCGCGACTCGCGAGGAGGCGAAGTACTACACGATCACGCTGCGCAACGCGCGGATCGTGGACATGCGGCCGTACATGCCGATGAGCTTCGTGCCCGCGAACGAGTCGTACCGTCACATGGAGCAGGTGAGCTTCGTGTACGAGGAGATCGAGTGGAACTGGATTCCGGACAGCGTTGTCGAGCAGGATCGCTGGCGAGCGCCGGGTGGCGGTTGATCCGCGCGGGGGTCTGTTGAGTAATGGGGAGAGTGCTGCGGTTCGTGTCCGCGGGGGGAAGTCCGGAAACCGGGCTTCCCGCCCGCGGCCGTACCACCTCGCCAGGGTCTGGGTGTACGTTGTTGGGATGTGGTCGCCGAGTCGAGTGGCATAGATGAGCCGCGAGCAGACTTTCCTGGAACGTCTGGCGAAGCGTGAGCGGTTCGAGCGGTTTGCCGCGAACACGAGCGAGGATCTGCACGCCTTGATGGAGTCTGTCCGGCTTCATCTGGACCGGCTGCTGAATACCCGGCACGGGATGAGCCAGGCTCAGGGCGATTACGGTTTGCCGGCCATGGTGGATCTGTTGGCGGGGAGCGGCGACCATATCCAGGTGGTCTCGGAAGCCATCCGGACGGCGATCGAGAAGTACGAGCCTCGCCTTCGGCGGGTGCGTGTGATCTGCGAACGAGACAGCGAGTCACCGCGGGCTCAGACGCTGGGTTTTCGGATTGAGGCGACACTGGTGGGCCGTACGCAGGAACATCGCGTCTGGTATGAGACGGCACTGCGGGGTGACGGGGCCTTCGAGGTGGGCGGCTGACGCCGGGCGTGACGCAGAGGCGGTAGCGCTAGCGCGGGGCTACCCTGCACTGCCTGAAGGGCGGCGGCATAGGATCGGTGGAGGGCGAAGCGGCACGCGGCCCACCGGGGTGCACGGAGGACGCAAGCACTGAGGCCAAACCTCAGAGCCGACGAAGCAGGGAGTCGAATCCAGTGTCGCTCAACACGTACTACCAGGACGAGCTTGAGTATCTGCGGGAGGTAGGGCCGGACTTCGCCCGAGCCAACCCGGAGATTGCCCGCTACCTGAGCGACCGGGGTTCGGACCCGGACGTGGAACGCATCCTGGAGGGGGTCGCATTTCTCTGCGGTCGAATCCGGCAGAAGCTGGATGACGAGCTTCCCGAGCTGACGGCGAGCATGATGGGGCTACTGTGGCCGCACTATCTTCGGCCGGTGCCGTCGATGAGCATCCTGGAGTTCCTGCCTGAGATCGACGCGATGCAGGGGCCGCAGCGGGTCGAGGCGGGCGCCGAGTTCGCGAGCGTGCCGGTGGCGGGCACTCGCTGTCGATATCAATCCGCGTGGCCGGCGATGCTGCGGCCGTGGACGCTGCGTGACGTTCGGCTGGAAACGCCGGCCGCTCAATCGCCGGCGTTGGTGTTGACCTTCCAGACCTCGGCGAAGACGCAGTTGTCGGACTTGGAGCTGGGTTCGGTGCGGCTGCACCTGACGGGCGAGCCGCGGGCGTCGTTCATGTTGTACCTTCTGCTGTCGGCCCACGTCGAACAAGTGACGGTCAGCAGCGGGTCCGCCGACGGCCGCCGTCGCGAGGTGCCGTTGGGCGCCTCGCCGGTATCGGCCTTGGGACTGGATCGTCGCGAGGGCGTACTGCCGTACCCGGCACACGCCTTTCCCGGCTACCGGCTGCTGCAGGAGTACTTTGCCTTCAAGGATCGCTTTCTGTTCGTGGACCTCAAGGGGCTGGACCGGGCGGTCTCCCAACTGGAGCTGACCGACACGGTAGAGGTGCGGATCATTTTCAACCGGCGGTTTGAATCCTACCCGCTGGTTTCGCGTGAGAATGTCCGCCTGCACTGTGTGCCGATCATCAACCTCTTCAAGCATCCGGCGGACCCGATCCGCCTGAAACACGATCGCACGGAATACCTGATCCAGCCATCCAAGACGGGGGTGGCGGACCGTTGGCATGTGGAGACTTTCCGGGTCGATGACGTCGTCGGGCTGATCCGTTCGGAGAGCATGGAGACACGGCGTTATTCGCCCTTCTACTCGTTCCAGCACAAGGTGTCCGGCGAGGCCAGGGGCGAGGCGTACTACCAGACGCATTTGCGGCCCAACGTGCGCGGAGGCGATCCTCGATTCGGCACGGACACGTATGTATCGTTCGTGATTGCCGGGGACAAGCGGGGGCTTCCGGCGGAGGAGACGGTTTCGATCGAGCTGACGTGCACGAACCGGCACCTCCCCGAGGAGCTGCGTTCGGGCGACATCTGCGAACCGACGGACCGGTCGCCGGCGAACACACGATTTCGCAACGTGGTCAAGCCGACACCGACCGTATGCCCGCCGCTGGGTCGGGGTCTGCACTGGAAGCTCATTTCGCATCTGTCGCTGAATTACGTTTCGCTGGCGGATGCTACCCACCTCAAGGAGCTATTGCGGATTTACGATTTTCAGTCGGCCCAGGACGCACAACGAGCTCTGGCTCACCAGCGGATGCTGGACGGGATTGTCGCGGTGCGATCGAGCTTCGGGGAACGAATGGTCCGCGGGGCACCGCTGCGCGGCACGCAGGTCGAGGTCGAGTTGAACGAGGACCACTTCGCGGGCGAAGGCGACGCATACCTGTTCGCCCAGATTCTCGACCGCTTCCTGGGCTTGTACGTGACGCTCAACTCGTACGTGCAACTGACGGTCCGGTTCACGCGGTCCGGACAGGTGTATGCGTTTGCGCCGCGGTGGGGCGAGCAACTGACCCCGGCGACAGTGCGAGAGAAGGCGTAAGGGGAAAGACGGGAGAGAGAAGGCGGGATGGAGAAGACGGGAAACGATAGGAACGCTGTTTAGCCGGGTCGCTTGCGACCCGGCGTGGGAGACGGAAGAGTAGGAATAGGAGTTGGAGCAGGAGACCATGAAGGGCGGATGGTGATGTCGGGAGTTGGGGCAACAGATCGAACGAGCGAAAACGCCGGTGGGGTGCTGGTACGTCGATTGACGGATCGCGGCTGGGAGTTTCCGTTCTTCCAGGCGGTCTGGCTATTGGAACGTCTGTTGGGTGCGGGGTACATCCCGGTGGGCGGACGAGGCCCGACCGGGCGCGAGTTAGTGCACTTCCGGCCGGATGTCGAGTTGGGCTTCCCGGCTACGGATGTGCGACAGATCGCGACCCGGGTTGACGAGGCGACCGGCCGATCATCGTACCGGATCGACGTGACCTTCCTGGGACTGTACGGGGTTTCGACTCCGTTGCCGCTGCACTACGCGGTGGATATTCTGCGATCCGTGGAGCCGGCCCTGGAGGCAAAGCCGGAGCACACACCGGGCGTCGAGCCGGGCTCGGCCCCGACGCGGGACTTTCTCGACGTCCTGCACCACAGGCTGATCTCGCTGTTCTACCGCTCGTGGCTGAAATACCGCTATCACGTGACGTTTGGCATGCCTGACCGGGACGTGGTCAGCGATTACCTGTTGTGGCTGATCGGGCTCTCGCCGGGGACAACCCAGCAGGAGCTGGGCGTCGATCCGATCCGCATGATCCGCTACGCGGGCCTGCTCACGCAACGGCCACGGTCGGCCACCGGGCTTGAAGGACTGCTCACCGATTACTGGCCTGACACGACGGTGCAGGTTCAACAGTGCGTCGGTCGGTGGGTCACGCTCAAGAGCCAGGACTTGAACGTCATCGGCAGTGCGAATTGCCGCCTGGGCGAGGATCTCACGGTCGGAGAGCAGGTCTACGATCTGAACGGCGAGTTCAACCTGGTGCTTGGGCCGGTGGATTGGGCGACGTACTTGTCGCTGCTCCCGGACGGCGAGCGGTTCGCCCAGACGCAGGCTCTGGTGCGGCTGTATGGGCAGGATCCGCTGGCGTTCAATGTGGAGATCCGGCTCAAGAGCGGGCAGGTGCCGCCGGCGAGGATGGCGGCCCACGGCGACACCGTGCGGCTGGGGTACACCAGTTGGGTGGCAACACAAGAGGTACCCGAGACGGCGGTGATGTTCGAGGCGACGGTGCGGCACGGTCCGTGGATTGCGGGCGAATCGGTCAGGAGCGCCCCAGCGGCGTGACTTTCGCTTTTCGCTGACGCACAGTGCCTGGATCCGCCGGCGCACGGCCCTGGCAAGGCTCGTCGCAGCGGGCACGTGGGTGTTTGTCGAAGCAGCGAGTGGTTGAAGGTTTGGCGTACAGAGAAAGGAATGGGTAGCAGCGCATGGCGACGTCACCGACATCCAAATCCGATGAGTTGCGGCGATTGGTCAACCGGTTCGACCCCAACGCGGTTCAATACTTCCAGGGAGCGATGAGTCTGTGCGCGACACGGACGCATTACGAGGTTTCGCCGGAGCACCTGCTGATGCGGCTGCTGGACGAGGCGGCCGGCGACCTGACCGCGATTTTCAACACCTTCCGGGTGGATCGAGCCCAGATCCGCCGAGCGGTCGGTCGCGTGCTTGATGAAATGCCCGCCAACCATCGGGGCAAGCCGGCGCTCTCGCCCAAACTGATCGAGCTGTTCCAGTCGGCGGAGGTGATGGCCGACGAACTCGGTTTCCCGGCGATCCGCACGGGGCATCTGCTGTTGGCGTTCGTGCTCAACCCATCGCACACCCGGGTCAATGAATTCACTTCCGAACTGCAGCGGATCGACCTGGATCAGCTCCGCGACCACTTCCAGGAGATCGTGCTGGGCACATCGGGTGCGCCGGCCGAGGGTGCGGTGGGCGGCCCACAAGGCGGCCCGGTACCCACCGGCAGCGGGGCCCTGGAGCAGTTCACGGTCGATCTGACGGCCAAAGCGGCGGCAGGCGAGATCGATCCGGTCTTCGGGCGGGACGAGGAGATCCGCCAGATGATCGACATCTTCGCCCGCCGACGCAAGAACAACCCCATCCTGGTGGGCGAGCCGGGCACAGGCAAGACCGCCATCGTCGAGGGGTTGGCCCTGCGGATCGCCCAAGGCGATGTCCCGCCGATGCTCAAAGGCGTCAAGCTGATCTCGCTGGACCTCGGCCTGCTGCAAGCGGGCGCGGGCGTCAAGGGCGAGTTCGAGAACCGCCTGAAGAACGTCATCAATGCCATCAAGGCCAGCGAGCAGCCGATCATCACGCTGATCGACGAGGCCCACGTGCTCATCGGAGCGGGAGCATCGGCGGGCGGCAGCGACGCGGCCAACCTGCTCAAGCCGGCCCTGGCCCGCGGCGAACTGCGGACGGTCGCGGCGACCACTTGGGCAGAGTACAAGAAGTATTTTGAGAAGGACGCGGCCTTGGCCCGGCGGTTCCAGTTGGTGCGCTGCGATGAGCCGTCGGTCGAGTCGACGGTGGTCATGCTGCGAGGGCTCAAGGAGAAATACGAGAAGCACCACAAGGTGGTGGTGCTGGACGAGGCCATCCAGGCGGCGGCGGAGTTGTCCGAGCGGTACATCAGCGGACGGTTCCTGCCGGACAAGGCGGTGGATCTGTTGGATACGGCCGCGGGCCGGGTGGCGGTCACCCTGACGACGCGGCCCGCTGAACTCGAGGACATCGACCGCAACTTGGATTCCCTCGATACCGCGGTGGCCGCGGTGAAGCGAGACGAGGCCAGCGGTATCACCATCCGCGAGGGTGTGCTCGATGAGATGGAGAAGAACCGGGCGGAGCTGATCGCGGCCCGAGCCGCGGTCGAGGAACGCTGGCAGAAAGAGCTTGCGGCCGTTCACCGCATCCACGAGCTGCGGTCCCAACTGAAGGCCTACCAGGGCGCGGCCAACGTGCCGACGGATGAGTCAGCCGCCCCGGTGGGCAAGGCCGAGGACCAGGAAGTTAAAAGCCAAGAGGCTCAGCCCGCCGAAGCCGAGGCGGACGAAAGCCAG
This sequence comes from Phycisphaerae bacterium, assembly GCA_012729395.1. GTDB lineage: Bacteria > Planctomycetota > Phycisphaerae > UBA1845 > PWPN01 > JAAYDF01. The sequence continues at coordinate 32,278 of JAAYDF010000114.1, read as the reverse complement.
GTCCGCAAGGAGCTGGACGAGGCCATGGCGGCCCTCAAGAAGCTCCAGGGTGACGAGCCATTGCTGCATCCGCACGCGGACGCCTCGGCGGTGGCGGCGGTGGTCTCGGATTGGACCGGCATTCCCGTGGGCCGCATGGTGCGCGACCAGATCTCGGCCACGTTGCAGATGGAAGACCGGCTCCGCGAGCGGGTGGTCGGTCAGGACCACGCGTTGGGCATCATCGCCCAGAAACTGCGGACGGCCAAGTCCGGGTTGGGCAATCCGGACCAGCCGACGGGCGTGTTCCTGTGCGTAGGCCCGAGCGGCGTGGGCAAGACGGAGCTGGCGTTGGCGGTGGCGGATCTGCTGTTCGGCGGCGAGCAGTTCATGACCACGATCAACATGTCGGAATTCATGGAATCGCACACCGTGTCGCTGCTCAAGGGTAGCCCGCCCGGCTATGTGGGCTATGGCGAGGGCGGGGTGTTGACTGAGGCGGTACGGCAGCATCCGTATACCGTCGTGCTGCTCGATGAGGTGGAGAAGGCCCACCCGGACGTGATGAACCTGTTCTACCAGGTCTTCGACAAGGGTTCACTGGCCGACGGCGAGGGCCGGGTGGTCAACTTCCGCAACACGGTCATCATCATGACCAGCAACCTGGGCACCGACGCGATCCAGACGCTGTGCGAGTCGGGCGAGGAAGTCACCATGGAGGCCCTCAAAGAGGCCGTCTACCCGCACCTGCGGAACCACTTCAAACCCGCCCTGGTGGCCCGAATGACGGTGATTCCGTTCTTCACGCTGGGCCAGGATATCCTCAAGCTGATCGCGAAGATCAAACTGCGGAAAGTGGGCAAACGGCTGGCGGTGGCGCATGACATGAAGTTCGAGGTGGACGACGCCGTCTACACCCGGATCGCGGAGATGTGCAACCAAGTGGATATCGGGGCCCGCCAGATCGATCACGCCCTGGACCAGGCGGTACTTCCGGAAATGTCCCGTCGGCTGCTGGAGCGGATGGCCGACGAGCAGATGCCCAAGATGGTGACGATGGGGGTCGGAGAAGACGGCGAATTCACGTACACCTTCTCCGGCTAACAGGAGTGGGCGCTCATGGCTCTGATAAGGGATCTTAGCAGCTCGCAGTTGGCCTTCCAGGTTGGCGAGGCCCCGGTCGACCAGTTTCTGGTAACCCGATACCGGGGCACGGAAGGGCTCTGCCAACTGTACCGGTTCGAGATCGAGCTGGTCTCGGAAGAAGATCAAGTCGACTTCGCGGAGATCGTGGGCAAGTCGGCCGCGTTGAGCATCAACACGGCGGCGGGCACGCGGTATTTTCACGGCATCGTGAGCCGGTTCGAGCTGACCGGGCAGACGGTGGGTCGGCAATTCTTCCGCGCGGAGTTGGTACCGGCCGTCTGGACCCTCACCCATCGCTACGGCTCGCGGATCTTCCAGAACAAATCAGTCACGGACATCATCTCGGACGTGCTGACGCAGGCGGGTATCACTTCCGATCGCGTACGCATGACCCTCAACGGCACGCACAACACCCGTGACTACTGTGTGCAATACCGGGAAACGGACTACAACTTCATCTGCCGGCTCATGGAAGAAGAGGGGATTTGGTGGTACTTCGAGCAGACGCAGGAGGCGCACATCCTTGTGCTGGCCGACGACGCCAGCGCGTACGCCCCCATCGAGGGCGAGCCGCAGATTCGCTACTGCGATCCGACAGGCCTGAAGGTGGAGACCGAGAACGTCTACCGCTTCCGGCGAAGCCAAGCGGTCCGGCCGGGCGCGGTGGTACTCGACGACTTCAGCTTCGAGAACCCCAAGCTCAACCTGCAAGCCAAGGCGGACTCGGGGCGCGACGCGGGACTCGAGTTTTCCGACTACCCCGGTGAGTACAAGCTGCAAGCGGACGGGACGACTCTGGCCCAACTTCGGGCGGAGGAGTTCGAGGCCAGCCGCATCCTCGGCGTGGGGCAAAGCAACTCGTATCGGCTGGCACCGGGCTACACGTTCGAGCTGACCGAGCATCCCGCGTCCTCGATGAACGGCTCATATCTGCTCACTTCGGTCAGCCACCAGGGCCGACAGGCGACGACGGCAAGTAGCACGGGGACCAACGGGCGAACGGTGCTGTTCGACCAGCGAGTGATGCAATCGCTGCGGACCGCCCAGCAGAATGAGAACCCGATGATCCGGGAACTGGCTGGGGCGTTGCTGCAAATCGGAGCCCGGTTGCAGGGCGGCGACCCGACGGCCAATCGGGCACTGACCCAATGGCTGTATCACGCGGGGCAGGTAGCCCGGGAGTTGCCGGCCGCGGTGGCCGCTTCGGGCGGGAACCCGCTGGCAGCGCTGACTCTGCCCAACCTGATCGACGACGTGACCGAGGCGATCGTCTTGCACCCGGACGCCCTCGAGTATGAGTGCCGCTTCGAGTGCATCCCGGCCGCGGTGGTGTATCGCCCGGCCCGGGTCACCCCTTGGCCGGTCATGCGGGGGGCACAGACAGCCCGTGTGGTGGGACCGTCGGGCGAGGAGATCTACACCGACGAATACGGCCGCGTGAAGGTCAAGTTCAACTGGGACCGTGAAGGCAAGTTCGACGAAAACTCCTCCTGCTGGATCCGGGTGAGTCAGGGCATGGCCGGCGGACAATACGGCATGATGTTCCTGCCGCGCGTGGGCCAGGAGGTGATCGTCGATTTCCTGGAGGGCGACCCGGACCAGCCGATCATCGTCGGACGAGTATTCAACGCGGACCACATGCCGCCTTACGCGCTGCCCGACGAGAAGACCAAGAGCGTCATCAAGACGCGCAGCAGCAAGGGCGGCGAAGGGGCCAACGAAATCCGCTTCGAGGATCTCAAGGACAGTGAACAGATCCTCATCCATGCCCAGAAGGATCTGCATGTCCGGGCCCAGAACGACCGGGTGGAGACCATCGGGGCCAATCGCCATTTGGACGTGGGCAATGATCGGATCGAGCAGGTCAAGAAGGATTACAGCCTGACGATCAAAGAGGGCAGCCGCAAGGTCGAGATCAAGACGGACGACTCGCTGAAAGTCCAGGGCAAAGTCTCGATCCAGGTAACCGGCACGCATTCGACGAACGTCAGCGGGGATGTGGTCGAGAAGTTCGACGGCAACCACAAACACGAAGTCGCGACGACCTATGCAGCCAAGGCCATGAGCATCAAGCTGGAGGCCTCGTCGGGCATCGAGCTCAAGTGCGGCGGCAGCAGCATTGTGCTCACTCCGGCGGCGATTTTCATCGTGGGCGGCCCGCTGGTGAACATCAACAGCGGGTCGGGCCCGCCGGTGGGCCCGGTGACCGCGTCGGCGACCTCGCCGGAAGCGCCCGCCGAGCCCGGTGCGGCCGACACAGTCCAGTTCGGCCAGGACACCAGTTACGGCGGGGGCGAGGCACTCGCGGCGGCAGAAGCTCCGGCCGACGTCGCCGGCCACGAATTCGAGCAAACCGAGGTTGAAGAAGAGACCAGCGAAACGACGTGGATCGATATCAGTCTGGTGGATGAGGAGGGAATGCCGGTGGCGGGCGAGCGGTATCGCGTGACCGACTCAGCCGGCAAGGTATTCGAAGGCTCCCTGGATGCCAATGGACGGGCGCACGTGACCGGCATCAGCCCGGGCACATGCGAGGTGACGTTCCCGAACCGCGACGAATCGGCCTGGCAGAAGAACACGTGACCGCCGGGCCGATACGGGCATCACCCGTGAGGCCTCGTTGGACCCTCGCGGGCGGCTCCGTATTGAAGGAAGAACTCGAATGGCCAAGGAAGTCATACACTACACACCGAAGGCCGGCGAGACGTTCTGCCACATCGCCGTGGCCCATGGTTTCCCTGATTGCGAAAAGGTCCGGGCGGCCAACAGCAACCGGGAGTGGGGCAACCGGCCTTATCTGGAAGGCACCGAACTCGATCTCCTGATCCCGCCGACCGAGGAGGGGACGGACACCGAGCCGGACAAGTCCGACACCGAATACAAGCTGGAGAACTACCCGCCGCCCAGTGTGTGCTTCATCCGCGAGCAAGGCTCCGGGTATCCCGCCGAGCCGCTCGAGCCCGGCGACAAGGGATACGATCCGCACTACCCCAGCAAGGACGAGACGATCTCCAAGCTGAACATCAACAACTACCACGTCGAGTGGGGCGGCAACGGCAGCCAACGCAAACCGGAGAACAAATTCGCGGCGGCGGACTTCTATGGTTACCACGAGCCTTCGTCCCGCGACCCGGATCACTTCAAGGTCCAGGTCTATGACAACAAGGTTCCTCAGGGCACGGACACCGTGACCGTCAAGCTGTACGCCATGCGTCCGATCTACAAGGGCAAGGCGGACGGCAAAGAAGTAATCGAATTCACCGGCAAGCACGAGCTTCCGGCATCCGATGATCGCAAGCTGGAGCTGACCTGCAAGCGAGTGGGGAAGACCAACTACTTCCGCTCGCCCTACCTGCGGCTGGTGACCACGGAAACCGACCGGACGGCCCGGCCCGCTCAGGCGCTGCTCATGAAGGACTACTACGCCGACGGCAAAAACGACGAGGAGAAGCGGTTCTCCGAGATCCTCGATCAGGTCGTCCGCGCGGTGTATTTCGTGAAGATGTGCAAAGTGACCGACGACGCGACCCGCTGCCAGGTCGTCAAGGAGGCTCAGCTCACGCTGGACAGGGAGGTTCCGCTGGCGGTGCACATCCTGCGGGGTTCGACGGCCACCGACGACAAAGTTCGCGAGCAGATCTACAAGTGGATGCGGCGGTGCCTGGCCCCGGCCAACACGCGCCCGCACTTGAAGATGCTGCGCACGGTCGACGTCCCCAAGAACATGCTGACCATCAGCGATGGAAACGGTGTGCACGCCTCCGGCAAGAAAAGCGGCGGGGGCGACTCCGAGATGGTGGTCAAGGTCGACGGCAAGGAGATCAAGCACAAGCCGAAACGAGGAGATTCGCCCGCCAAGACCGCCGAAGCCCTGAAGAAGCTGCTCGAAACCGAGGGCTTCAAGGTCAAGGGGCCATTCCCTGTCCGGGTGACCGGGCTGAAGGTCAAACGCGGACAGGTCAGCTCCCCGCAAGACTTGGTGATCTTCAAGGGGGATGGCAGTCTGGCAGTGATCGAAAGCGCCCAGTCGACCGATCACCCGGACACCAACGGAAAACTGGGGCAGGGGTTGCAGTCCACACGACTGATAGACATCAATGCGCTCAATGTCATGGTTGGCAAGGATGCGCATCGAGATATCCGCTGTGTCAACCACAATTACAGGACGGAACATTTCAACATCTACGTCTGCGGGGATGACGTGATGAGCGGCACCAAAGCCTGCTGGGGCGTGGGCCCGACCGGCACCTATGAGGGCTGGACCATGGTGGCCGACGTCGGCCCCTGCTCCGTGCTGTGCGCGGGAGCCATGGACGCGGCCCAGAAGCCCTTCAACCCGACGCACGAAATCTTCCATCCGCTCATGCATGTAGGCCACACGGATGACGGCCTGCCGATCGACACCGCGAGCGGCCCTGCCGATCGCTACGAGATCATGCCCGCCGCGACCAGCGCCGCCGACAGCGTCAACGCCACCAAGCACATGGCCGATGCCCCGATCGACGTGAGCTACACGGTGTTCTACAAGAAGTCCAAGACGTTCTGCCTGCTCCTGAATGGCCAGAAGCAGAAGACGCCGGTGAGCGGCTTTCTCGGGATCAAGAAAACGCTCAAGGACACTCCGGTCGAAAGGTTCCGGCGGATCGGAGGCAGCTATGGCCTGGTCGTGAAGCCGACCGACCGCAAAGTGGACGGACCGTGAGATCGGGTTGCCCAGGTACACCCGCTTGAGGGCGATGCCAGGAGAATGGTATGGCGAACGAACCTCAGAAACCGCAAGAGCACGACGAGGAGACGGCCAAGTCCGTCTTGCGCAGATACATCTTCCACGAGCGCACCTTCAGTGAGCGGCTCTACGTGCCCCATCGCGTGCCGCCGGAGGTGGCTTCGCGCTATATCCGGGAGGAGGTCAAAAACGACGCTCAAGTGGAGCATATCCACAACGCCTGTGAAACGGCTCGTTTCTACCGCTTGCGGGACTGCCTCAAGCACTTCGCCGACTTCCTGAGTCGCAACATCCGCGAGGCGGCCGATGTGCACCGTTCGGCTGAGTCCATCGACGTGTTGGGCGACCTGGGTGGCGAGAAGCAGCAGGGGCTGGCGTACGACGAGTGGAAGCGATTGACCGTCTACCGCAGGCTGGATCAGGTGGGCGCACGCTTGATCGAGAGCTTCTTCCACTTGGGAGCGGACGCACAGGCTGATCCCCTGGAGAAGGAGTTGGAGAAGCAGTACCAGGAGGCGCTCAAGAACGTCGAGACCGCCCAGCCGCGTGACCCCGATGCGGAGACGCTGGATGAGCTGGCCCACCGAACCCTGGTGCGCACCGTAGCCGCCAAGCGCCAGAAGGACATGGTGGTGACGGACAAGCGCGTCAGTCAGCGAGCCTTCGGGCTCGCCCGGATCTACCTGGGGATGGTCGATTACGCAACCCTGGGGCAGGACTGGGCGGCGTACGAGCTGATTGCCGAGGCGAAGGAGCGCTCCAGCCGCGAGGCTGTCGTGGAGGCGGTGCGTCAGGCGTTCTCGGAATTCGAGAAGACGAACCTCGGCGATGAGGATCCGGTGCTGGCGGCAGAGACGAAAGAGGAGACCACCGCCCGAGCTTACGACGCCATTGCGTTCTTTGGCGGCGAGCTCACCGAGAAGGAACAGCAGTTCCTGGCCGGGGACGTACCGCCGAACCCGTTTACGCCGAGTTAGCGCGCGGGCGGTTCGATTGGCGAAGAGAGATGGTTGAGTTGCGAGACGAAGGAAACTAGCCCATGCCGATGGCCGCACGAGTAGGCGATCTAACCAGTCACGGCGTGCCGATGAATCCCGGAATCGGCAGCGTCGACGTGATGATCGGATACATGCCGGCTTGGCGAGCCCTGCCGGCCAGCGTAGGCGCGGCCGTTGAGTCGGTGTCTAACTCCGTCAACAAGTTCATGCAGAAGCCCGTACTCACGCCCCCCAGCGCCACCTCGGACATCGCCAATATCGTCGGCGGCCTGGTGCAGGCGGCGGGCCAAGCGGCGGCGGAGATGAACCCGGCTGCTCTTGGAGCCGCCGCAGGGGCCTCGGCGACGCTGATCGCTACGAACTTCGGCCTGACTGCGGCTTGGTCCACGGCGTCGGCGGTGCCGGGCGGTCAACCGGCAGCCAACACGGCCTACACCAAGGGCATCCAAGCCGCCATGGCGGCGGCGTCCTCCGCGGTGTTCGCGGCGATCGGCGGAATGGCCGATACGCACATCTGCCCCATCCCCTGCCCTATCCCACCGCATGGCCCCGGCATGGTAAGCAAGGGCAGCGAGAATGTGATGATCGATAACCTGCCGGCCTGCCGCCAGGGCGACAAAATCATGGAGGCTTGCGGCGGTTCGGATCCGATCGCGATGGGCTGCCCGACGGTGATGATCGGCGACTCCGGCGGGAGCGGCGGCGGCGGCGCGTCTTCGCCACCACCACCACCCGCCAGCACCAGCCCCGCCCAGCAGCAGGTTGCGCAAGCAGCTTCGCAGCCCGCGGCCTCGCCCGCCGCTCCGCCGCCCGAGCAAACCGGGCCACTCGCCCCCGCCGAGCAGGAGCAACAACCCCGCCCACCCACTTGGTTGGGAGTCAGGCTGTTCGACTTTGACGGTATGCCAATCGCTGGCGAGAACGTCTCCGTAACCCTGGACGACGGGCAAGCGGTATCCGGCGATACCGACGAGGAAGGGTACATCCGTTTCGACGGGCTTCAGCCGGCTTCGGGTGAGGCCAACTTCCCGGGAATCTCCAACAAGGCCGATCTGGAGCCGCCACAGCAAGAGGAATCGCAACAGCCTGAGCCGGAATCGCCTCGCACCGCAGCCGCCAGGCAGAGCAACGGCTACCTCGCCGAGGAGGATGTCTGGGACGACGATCCGGAAGGAGATCAGGACGCGGCGGGAGATGGGTCGGCGGGTGCCGGCCCGGATGACGACGCGATCGAATTGCCCTGGTAAGCAGGCCGGGCAGAGGTGCCACCCGTCAGCGGGCGGCGGAGAGCAGTGGATGTCCAACGGGCAAGGCGGCACATTGCGACGCAACGCTCACACGGGCGGAGACACCACCGCCCGTTTGCGCCCGTTTCACGTCGAGCGGGTCCAGGCGACCACGCCTTGGGACCCCAGCAGCCGGAAGCTGCCGGTCGGGTACGACATCAGCGATCCCAACAGCCGCATCCGCAACGGGCGTATCCGCTACACCATCGTGGCCGCGGACCGCGAAGTGGTCATCCATCGCCAGCGCCTGCAACGCGCCCAGCTTGTGCATGGCCGCTGTTACGAACTGAGCGAGGCCGAACAGTGGGACGGCACGATCACGGAAGGACTGGACGGTACCAACGGCACCGAAAACCGCATCGGCGAGAAGGTGACCGCCGACCTGTCCCCGATCGGAGTGATCGTCGAAGTCTGGAACAACACCAACCCGGAGCCGGGTACGCCGGTCCGCGGCGGGCGGGGCAGAACCAGTGTACCCAACGAATGGCTGAGTTCAGGGGTCGCCTCGGTGGACATCGACTCGATCATCCGCGCCCGCTGGGATAAGGAGTGGGTCATCCCCTACGACGATCCCGACGAGCCTGACCGCGGCGTAGCCGGCATGGAAATCGAGGTCCGCAATGTTCGCGAGGGAACACCTGTCCGGCTGGAGGTGTATCGGATCGCCAATCCGACGGGCAATCCGCCGCGAGTCGACTCCGATCTGGGCAATGATCAGCCGTACGTGGACACGACCTTCGGCGACGAGGATCAACCGGGCCTGCAGCACTGCGTGGTCCGCCAGAATCGGGTGATGCGTCAACCGCCAGCCTCCGGAGGGACGGCGTCGTCCCGCGGCCGGCGACGACGACGACCCTACGCCCCCGACAGCGACCAGCCGTACGTGCGGTTCAACAACTACGAGGAGCACTGGAGACACGCGGGCAACAACTTCTACGCCTTCCGGGTGGCGTTCGGCGAGCGTGGCCTGTCGGTCGTAGCCAGCGAGCGCGACTACCTCAACCATGAGTCCGACTGCCTGCACATGCGCTTCGTCGTGTTCATCCACAACCCGGCAGTCAATTCCAACAAGGATTCGGACTACATAGGCAGTGCCCGCGAGCTGCATCGCTTCTTCCGCAGCGACACACGGTACTTCCGCTCATATCTCAAAAGCGGCGGCATCGGCTCGCCCGCGCGGTGGATCCGGTACTACTCGCACCGCTACATCGTGATCATCGCCGGTCATGCGGCCGCCAAGTGCAGGCATTCCTCGCACCCGATGGAAGGCACTGGGGACCAGCGGGATTTCGTGCCTATGCATCATCGCGGGTTCACCCCCGATCAGAACTGCTGCCCGACCCGGTTGGAGACGACCCAGGCCGGCCAGAACGACCTCGCGTGGGAGCAGCGATACTATCGACGCTCGACCTTCGCAGGCTGCGGGCAGAGAAGCCGCGTCGGGCATGCCCAGGAACTGGCCGCCGGACGCAACGGCATGTTCGTCGGCAATTTGCCGGACGACGCTTCTCGGAACATCATCTACCTGCTCACCAAGCCGGCAAAGCGAACCGACTCCTGGGGGCGACATACCCTGTCCATGGGGCGCCGCGAGCCCCGGTTACTGTTCTACTGCGGCGGCTGTCGGACCATGTTGACTACCAACTTCGGCGAGTGCTTCACCCGGAATGAAACGCAGTACTTCCACGGGTGGACCTACAGCGTGTGGATTTCGGAAAATCGGACGTTCGCCCGGAACTTCTTCCGCACCTGGATCAAGGGAACTCAGGCTGATCCCGCTCCGACAGAGTACGACCTGCAACGGTTCTTGCGGACTTATCGGGATGTCGCCGGCGGGCCGGGCATCAGTTCCTTCCCTCGGATCATGAACCGTGGAGGCATGCTGAATCGGCGTCCCACCCCGGCCAGTACCTCAGGAGCCTTGCATTGAACGCCAAGCAACTGGAACAAACGGCCGTCGATCAGGTGGGCAAGGCAATTGCCGAGAACGGCCCCCGAGAGCCCCGGATCGTCCACTGCTTCGCGGAAAACGAGTGGAACGAGATGCTGCTCCGGCAGATGTCCGACCACCGGCTGCACGTGCTCGAGCGCACCGGCGATATCGTGGTGTTCTACGATGAAGAGGGCCGGCAGATCGGCTGGCGCGACGACGAGCGCCGCGGTTTGCCACGACCGGCCCTTGCCGAACAGGAGTTATTCCGGCTCTCGGTCGCCCACGAGCTCGAGCTGCCCGCGGACACCCGGCTGGGCGTAATGCGACCTGAAGAGCTTCCGCCCGTGGGCTGGACACTGTACGCAGTGCTGATTCCCTCCCCAACGGCCGGAGAGAACGACATCGTGCACGTGTGGGCTGAGCCGGACTCCATGAAAGTCATCCAGTGCCTGACCGGCCCGTTGAGCCGGTATCGACAAGGCGGGGAGTGAATCGGCACAGGCGGCTCGCGACGTGCGAACATGGGAGCGGATGATGACTGAGCAAGAGGCGATCAGCACGGTGCAGGCCAACCGAGGTCGGTTGGGCATCCGCTCGGGCATGAAGCTGCAAGGAGCGGAAAAGGCGATCGTCGAGTATAGCCGGGACCGCAAGCAGGCCGGGCCCGTAGAGGACCGGGTCGCGTGGATCGTGACCTACGTATCGGACATGGGCTTTGCCGAGGTGCGGGTCGATAACTCGACCGGCGAGGTGCTGGAGGTATTGAGGGCCCTATGAGTCCCGCGGATCAGCCAACTGCGAAGCCACCTCCCGGCCTGCCGGAAAAGGCCGAGGACCTGGTGGTCCGAATGCTCAAAGCCCGCCTGGTACGGGGCGGGATCTCGACCACCCGGCCGGAGTGGTATTTCCAAGTCGAGCGGACCGATCCCCAACCACAGCCCGCGGGGTGGCAGGTTCGGGTGCGGACATGGCGGCATTGGTCCGACGCCCGCGTACACCTGGATGCGGACGGCGGTGAGGTGATGCACCGCTGCGTGGATCGGCTGGCCGAGCCGCCCACAGACGCCCGCCTCAGCCAGGAAGAAGCGCTCCGTGCCGCGGCCGGGGCAATGGAGATCCCCCGCGACGCCCGGCTGAGCGGGTTCGGGCACGAGCCGTTCGCCGACGGCGGCTACCAGGTCGCCCGGCTGGAATGGGAACATTACATCAAGGATGTTCGTGTGGATGGCGATTACCTGTGGGTGCAGATTCATCCGATCACCCGCAGGTTGGTCGCGTATGGACTCAAGTGGCGGAAACTCAAATAGGGCTGGCGTTAGTTGGTCTCACGGCACCTGCGCCGCGGGGCCAGCCAAGCCCTTGCCCGGTGAAGTGAAGTTACTGTGTGCCCGGCCGCGAACGCGGTGCGGTTTTGACGGGAATGTGCGGTTCATTTATGTTGGACTCGATAAAGCAAGAAACGAGGAGGTCGCGATGAACTCTTTAGTCGAAGCCAAAGTCGGGGATTTTCTGCGGAACTGGTTACACTATGATCCCTACGACTGCGGCGCGTTGCTCGAGCAGATGCGCAGCTTGGCCCGGGTGCGCGGGTTCCAGTTCGATGAGCGGTTCGCCCGTGCCGGTCTGGGCGGCGGGCCCGAGGCGGCAATAGCGGCGGCTATTGTGGATCGGTCACTGGGCGGCGGTGGCTGCGAGGTCTCGGACTACGAGATGCGCAAGCACCTTGACGCGTGGCAACGCAGCATGCCGCCCAAGGGCAGAATCTGACGGCCGACGTGGTCCCATCGTCCCCATGTCGCACGCCGCGATACCGGGGATGCGAGAAGCAGGAAGTGAGAAACCAGTGCTCTCACCGGTATCCGCGAGAGGCGAAGCTTTCTCTGTGCCCAATTCCGCATTGTTCTGTCCGTAATTTCCCCGTGTCGTGGTATTGCGGCACGGGGCTGATCTTGACGCGCAAGATGAGCAAACCCGAGCAGGTGGAGACACGGCTATGAGCGACATGAGCGGAGCATTCGAGATGGAAGTCGAGTTGCCGGCCCCTCAAGGCGGCCCGGCGGGCGACACGCAGACCCCCTACCACATCCTGCTGATTGCCGACTTCGCGGGGGGCAAGAACGGGACGGTATCCGGCCCGCTGGCGGATCGGGTGGTGGCGGTCACGCCGCCCAGTTTCGACGCGGTGCTAGCCCAAGCCGCCCCGACGACCCGCTTCACGCTGGCCGACCCCACCGCCACCGGCAGCGTCATGGCTGAGGTCAACCTCAAGCTCGATTCGCTCAAGGCCATGAACCCGCGAAGTGTCGCGGAGCAGTTGCCCGCCTGTCAGGCATTGCTGGCAATCCGGGCCAAGGTGGTCGAGCGAATGCGCGGCAAAGCGTCCGCCGAGCAGATCAAGTCGGCGGTGGCCGCCGCGGCTTCCGCTGACGCGGGTATGCAATTTTTGGTCGAAGCGATTCATTGGACGCCGGGCGCACCGGCGGCGGACGCCAACGCCGTGGACGGCCTGCTTAGCCAGCTCGACCTTGGCGACACGGAATCCCCGGCGACCGCCCCACCGCCGCGCTCCCCGCTGGCCGCCGCCGTGGCCGCCGCCGCGGGAGGCGGGACTTCGATCCCCGCGGAGGAAGCCTCCGCCATGCGCCGCACGCTGGCCGAAATCGACAAACGGCTTTCCGCCTGGCTTACCACGGTCCTTCACAGTCCGCCGGTCCAGGCGATCGAGTCGGCCTGGCGATCCGCGGCGTTCATCACCTCCCACACCGATTTCCGCAAGGGCGTGCAATTGTCCCTGCTGCACAGCACCAAAGAAGCACTCGTGGACCGACTGACCACCCTGCTGATCGACCCGGTGTTCGACGAAGGGGCCCCCGCTCCGGACCTGATCGTGCTGGGCATGGAGTTCGGCAACACCGCTCCGGACATGGAACTGCTCGACACCCTCGCCCAAAACGCGGCCAGCCTGCCCGCCGTCGCGATCGCCGGGGCCTCGCCCGAGTTCCTCGGAGTCAAGCACGCCTGGCAGGTGCCGACCTTGCCCAACGTCATCGCCATGTTCGATCAATGGCAGTTCGCCAAGTGGAAGACACTTCGCGGTGAGCCCTACGCCCGCATGCTCGCCCTGGTGTTCGGGCGATCCCTGCTGCGGACGGCCTACGGCACCGAGGAGGAGAAGGATCTCGAGTTCCACTACCGCGAAGAGTGCCTCGCAGACAAAGACCTCGTCTGGGCACCGGGCTCGATCGCGGTCGCGTGCACGGCGGCGGCCAGCTTTGCCGCGATCGGCTGGCCCACCGCGGTGAGCGGTTTCTCCCGCGGCCGGATCGAGGGCTTCGCCACCGTTCAGGGCGGCAAGAAAGGCGACAAGAAGTTCGGCCCCACCGACACGCTCATGCCCCAGCCCAAGATCGAGGAGTTGGCCTTCGGCGGCTTGAACGCGGTGGTCGGCGTCCGCGACCACGATGATGCCATCGTCTGGAACGGCCTGACGGCTGCCCGCCCGGTACGACTCGACGCCAACGGCATGCTGGAGGTCAGCCTGCCCTACCAGATCTTCGCCGCACGGTTGTCCACCCTGCTGCTCGCCCTGCAACCCCAGCTCAAGGGCCTGCCACCGGAGAAAGTCCAGGCGACCGTCTCCGGTGCACTGTGCGAATGGCTCGGCATCCAGGGCGAACCAACCCCCGAGCAGTTCCAAGTCCAGGTCGGCATGCCGGACGAGGGACCCCAGGTGCTCCAGCTCGGCGTCAGCGTCACTCCGCCGCCCAACATCCTGCCCGGCGGAATCCCCGTAGTGCTCGGCTACTCGCTCAGGTAGGCAACCGCGCGAGAATAGGATAAACGACTCGCAAGTGAATCACGCGATCCGGCTTGCCGCTTCGCGTGGCATGCGCGCAAGTCATTGTCGCACGCATCCTGCGGGGTGAAAAACTCGCGAGGAGAGACTTGGTCAACAACCCGGTCGCAAGGGAACACCGGGGCCATCCGCGCACCGCAAAAACAGGACCAGATCGTCGCGATCAACACGGCGATCACGGTCAAGATCGGTATCGGCGCAGGTGGGATCGGTCAGCTTGACCTCCAGAATCCCCAAGCACGCCTGCAGGTGGGCAAAATCATCGAGATCCGCGTCGTCGTCGCCGTCAAAATCGGCCGAGTAAACCGTCAGCCCGACCTCGTCGGAGTAGGTATCGCCGCATCCGGCCGAGGCCCGGCAGCGATACAGACCCGCGTCTCGATAATCCACGTCGAAGACCGTCAACGTGGACGTGGCGGCACCGGCAATATGCCCGTCATCCACCAGATCCTGGCCGCCTTTCTGCCAACGGTAGGTGACCTCGCCTTCCCCGCGAGCGAGAACGGTGAACGCCGCATCCCCCGGATAGGAAAGCGGGTAGACCTCAACCGGCTGAGGCTGATCCTGGAAGATCGTGGCGAACCGCAGGGCCAGAGCTGCCGAGTACGAGGTGGCCTGCCCAACGTCGTCGGTCACCACGCAACGAAAGCTGCCGGTGGTCGCGTCGCTGGCATCCAGTACGGTCAGGGTGGGCGTGTGGACGCCGGCAAAGACCGCTCCATCCTCCAGATCGACGCCGTGCCGCTGCCATTGGTAGCTGAGTGTTCCCGTCCCCTGGGCCGCAACGGTGAATGTGGCGGGTTCGCCCCGGCACACGCGGCGGTCGACCGGGGCCTGCGTGAAGTAGGGTAAATCACCGCGAGAAACGAGCGTGAGCAAGGACTCGGCCACCCAGCCGGTCGTGTTGGCGAACTCGCACCTCCACCAGTTGTAGTTCCTGGCCCGCACACCGCGAAGCGAATGGTCCAAAATGATGCCTTCGGTATAACCGCTCACGCTGCCCAGGGCCGAGTAATTGCTCCCCGGCCCATGGCGTACGTTGGCCGACCCGGTGGTACGGACCCGGTCACCACTGCGGAAGGTCATGGTCTGTTGCTTGGGCTGCAGCACGCACATCAGGATTCCATTAGGAACCGGTCTCTGCCATCCATCAGAAGGCTTATTCTTGACCAGGCCGTTGACCACCATGGTGGATGACCCGCCCCCGTCGCAAGAGAGACCCGTGGTGGCCCCCAGAGTCGAACGGCAGAAGTCGGCCACTTCGTTGAAGTCCATGCCAATGCTTTCTGACGACCGCCCATCGACCACCATGAAGTAGATGTAGTCCCGATTGAAAGCCACCGCGGTTCGCGGAGCAATCAAGCCGCCTTGCGGTTCGATCACGCCGCCATCGGCCGCGTCGACGGTCTGGAGCAATTCGAGCCCTCCGCTGGCCGCGTAGGTGCCAGCCCAATCGATTTGGTAGGACAGGGTCGTCGTGTGATAGATGGCCACTCTCGAGCCGACAGTGGCGTGCTGCAGCAAGGTACTCGCCGCCGCCCCGGTGGCGGAGAGCACCACGTGGTCAAACGGCACAGGCGTCGAGCCCTGGTTCATGCGGACTTGGCGGACGATACCGACCGGAGCGTCCTGCGAGCGGACCACCACGGCCGGACGAGCCATCTCGATAAGCACCTCGACGCCGGTGTCGTCGGTCTGGGTATTCGCGCCATAGTGGCTGCTATAGAGGATGAGCTTGTCGGCAACGCGAGCCACGTTGATATCGTCCACACTCTGCGTAGCCCCGGTCGCGTAGCTTACACGCTTGTTAGACCACGGCCCGTATCCCATCAGAGCCCGACGGTCGGCCAGCCAACTGAACGCGGCTGACCCCTGCGTCTTGACGACCCATCCACCCTGGATCTGCGGGCCAAGCGGAATGTAGGTGCTGGTATTCCAGTAGTCACCGTTGATCGCCACCACAACGTCGCTTTGCGCCCCCCAATCCTGGTTCCAGTAAGTGATCGCCCCGTCGTACAGGCTGAACTGGCCGCCAATGGTCTGCAACGAGCCCCCACAAACGCCGTTGGCCAGACTCGTGTCGATGAAACACGACGGATGGTGCCGGTCCATGCGGGCAACGAACACGTTGTTGGGGTCGGGTAGGGTGTACTCCTGGTAATCGATGCCCGGCACGATCTGGGTCCAGCCACTCACCGGAGCGGGCCGAGATACGCCGATAACCACCACGATACACCATGCGATCTGCGCATACTTGGGACTCATGAAATGCGTCCTGAAAAGGAATCCCGCGTACTCGATTATTGTCTATTGTACCGCATGACCACAACTATCGCCAGAGGGGACAGGTTGCCTCGATACCGAGCGCAAACCCAGGCCAAAACGACCGGGTCCGAGACCCGACGCTTTGGCTGTCGCGACAGGCATCCGCTCCAGTGAGTCGGCAGCGATCACCGTTGCAAAAACCGACCCGGGCTCACTTCAAATGACTGCACCATCGCTCGATCATACCCAGTGCGTCCAAAGGTGTGAGCACATTGGGGTCCAGCTTGCGCAGCTCCTCGATCACCTCGTCGGCGGGATCCCGCATGTCGAAAAGCAGGAGCTGATTATCCTTGGGCTTGGCCTTGGTGCGGACCGCGGTGCGGATGGGAGCGCGACGAAGAGCGGCAAAGTTCGACTCCAACTCCGCCAGTAACTCACGGCTACGGGCGATAACCTTGGGGGGCACACCCGCCAACCGGGCCACGTGCGAGCCGTAGCTGCGATCCGCTCCGCCGCGCACAATGCGATGCAGGAAGACAATCTCCTCCTCCCACTCGCGGACCGCGACATTGTAGTTGACCACGCCGGCCAGATTGTCCTCCAGCTGCGTCAGCTCGTGGTAATGGGTGGCGAAAAGCGTTCGGCAGCGGGTACGGGTCGCCAGTTGCTCGGCGATCGCCCAAGCCAACGACAGGCCGTCGAACGTACTCGTCCCGCGGCCCAGCTCGTCGATGATCACCAGGCTGGCCTCGCCAGCGTTGTTGATGATGTTGGCGGCCTCGGTCATCTCGACCATGAAGGTCGACTGCCCACGACTGATCTCATCGGATGCCCCGACGCGGGCGAAGATGCGGTCCACCGGGCCAAGGCGCATGGCTGCCGCCGGCACGAAGCTGCCGGTCTGAGCGAGCAGGGTCAGCAGAGCCGTCTGGCGAATGTAGGTGCTCTTGCCGGCCATGTTCGGCCCGGTAAGGATGACCAACGTCTCGCGATGCTTGCCGTCGTCGGTCGGTCGGCCCAAATCACAGTCGTTGGGCACGAACTTCTGGGCCAGACTCTGCTCGAGCACCGGGTGCCGACCGTCGCGAATATCCAGAACGGGCTCGGCAACCAGCTCCGGCCGGACGTAACGCCGCGAATCGGCCAGGTGCGCCAGCCCCGCGACCGTGTCGATCTCCGCCGCCGCCAACGCCAGCGTCTGCAACGCCGGAATGTGCTCGATCGCCCGCTGGCGAATGATCTCGAACAACTCCATCTCCCGGCTGATGGCCTGATCGCGGGCGGTGAGCACCTCGGTCTCGTACTTCTTGAGCTCGTCGGTGATGTAACGCTCGGCGTTCTTGAGCGTCTGCTTGCGGACGTACTCCGGCGGGACGCGGTCGCGATGCGTGTTGGTGATTTCTATGTAGTAGCCGAAGACCTGGTTGTAGCCGACCTTAAGGCTGGGGATCCCGCTGCGCTGGATTTGTCGGGCCTGGAAGTCGGCGAGCCACTGCCGGCCGTCACTGCCGACCGTGCGCAGACGATCCAGCTCGGCATCATGACCGGGCGCGATGATCCCCCCCTCGTTCACCGTCAGCGGGGCCTCCGGATGCAACGCCGTGGTGAGGAACTCCGCCAGCTCGCGCTGCCCGCGCAACGCCGCCGCCCGCTCGCCCAGAAACGGGCACACCGTCGAGCCGGTCAGCGTCTGGCGCTGCGGCAACTCCTCGATCAGGTCGGCCACACGCTCGACCCGCAGGAGCGTTTGCCCCAAGGCCAACAGGTCGCGCGGCGACGCGCGCCCCACGCCCAGCCGGGCGGTAATCCGTTCAATGTCCGCCAGGCGACCCAACTCGCCACGGATCGCCGCGAGCTGATGAATATCACCACGCAGCTCGGCGATTCCCTCTTGCCGCTGCTGGATAGCGTCTACCGCCCGAAGCGGCGCCGCCAGCCAACGACGCAGGCAGCGAGCCCCCATCGCCGTCGAGGTACGATCGACGGCGTGCACCAGCGAGCCAGCCGCCGCCTGGCTGCGGATCGTCCGCTCGACCTCCAGCGACCGCCAAGTGGACTGGTCGATCAGCACGTACTCTTCCGTGTAGCGGCGCGACAGCTTGACGATGTGTTGCAGGGCGGTCCGCTGAGTCTGGGTGAGGTACTCGATGATCACTGCGGCGGCACACAGGGCGGCGTCCATGCGCTCGAAGCCAAAGCCCTCCAACGTGAGCACGCCGAAATGTTGCCGCAGACGTTCCTGGGCTTGATAGGGGTCGAACAGATGGGCCGGCCGACGGGTCACCGCCAAACCCGGACCGCTCGCCTCCTGAAACGCCTTGAGCAGCGGGTCGGGCGCGTCGATCCGCGTCTCGGGAACCAGCAGTTCCGCCGGCCCGAGCCGGACCAGCTCATCGAGCAGCAGACGCTCGGCAGTCGGCTGGACCCAGAACGACCCGGTGGACAGCTCGACGAACGCCAGCCCGCAGTCGTCACGCTGCCGGCAAATGCACGCGAGGTAGTTGTCCGCCCGCTGCTGCAGGAGAGCGTCCTCGGTCAGCGTGCCCGGCGTGACAATCCGCACAATCTCGCGGCGAACAACGCCCTTGGCCTGGCGCGGATCCTCGACCTGCTCGCTAATCGCGACCTTGAAGCCGGCATGCACAAGCTTGGGCAGGTAGCTTTCCAGGGCGTGGTGCGGGATACCCGCCAAAGGGATCGCCCCACCGCCCTTGTCCTTGCTACGGCTGGTCAGCGTGAGCCCGAGCACCCGGGCCGCCGTCTCCGCGTCCTCGTAGAACAGCTCGTAGAAGTCGCCCATGCGAAACAGCAGCAAGGCGTCCGGGGCGCTGGCCTTCTGCTCGACGTACTGGCGCATGGCCGGCGTGAGCGCGTCAGCCGCGTCAATGGGCATCGAGCTTTGGGGTCGCGTGGTCATCGTCCTCGCCGGCCAACGATATTCATCCTTCTCGCCGGCCAATGTACGCCAACCCGCACCGCTTCTCAACGCTCATTGCTATCGAGGACCCCGAGAATCCCCCCGAGCCGGGGACGCAAGTCCCCGGGTGTGATCGCGGATCGGAAAACGCACGAGCGTGCCATCCCAGGAGGGATAACGCCGCGTTCTGTGCTACCATGGTGACATGAACGCATCGCCACCCACCAACACGCCGCCGGTCTCGTCGCGGGAAGCATGCGGCAGCCCGACGCGTGCCGACTCCGCTGACGCGATCGCCCTCCGCGAGTTAACCGTCCATGTGGGTCGCCGCACCCTCCTGCACATCGCGGATCTCACCCTTGGCCGGGGCGAGTTCCTGGGCATCCTGGGCCCTAACGGGGCCGGCAAGAGCACCCTACTCCGCGCCTGCCTGGGCATGCAACGGCATGCCCAGGGACACATCACCATGCTCGGCCACCCCGTCCGCCGCGACGGCGGAGGCAGGCTCACCGCCCTGCGGCGACAGATCGGCTACATCCCTCAGCTCCTGCCGGAACGCAGCGAGATGCCGCTGACCGTGCGCGAGGTGGTAGCCATCGGCAGAACCGGCATCGCGGGCCTGCTCCGGCCGCTGCGGACGCCCGACTGGGACATCATCGATGCGTGGATCGAACGCATGGGGCTCACGCCACTCGCCGGCCGGGGCTTCGGCGACATCTCCGGCGGCGAACAACGCAAAACGCTCATCGCCCGGGCCATGGTGCAACGCCCCAAGCTCCTGCTGCTGGATGAACCCTCCGCCAACCTTGACCTGGGCTGGCGCGAACGCATCGTCGAGATCATCCACACACTCTACGAGGAGGAACGTCTCACCGTCGTCTTAGTCTGCCACGAGCTCGAAGTGCTGCCAGCCTGTTGCCGGCGCGTGGTCGTCCTCGACCAAGGCAGGATCGTCGCGGACGGTCCGCCGGAGGGCGTACTCACCGACGAGCGCATCGCGGGGCTCTACGGAGCCGGACTGACGGTTCTGCATCAAGCCGGCCGACACGCGGTCGTACCTGTGGGGCTAACCCATGCTTGACCTGGGATTCTGGGCACCGGTGATGATGGGCGGTCTGCTCGCCGGCGGCTCCTGTGGGCTGCTCAGTGTGTTCATCGTCGGCATGCGCATCCCCTTCCTGGGCGTATGCGTGGCCCACGCCGCGTTGGCCGGCGCGGTCTTCGGAGCACTCGCCGGGCTCACCGGGCAGATGCTCCTCCTGCCCGCCCTGGCCAGTGCCCTCATCGCCGCCATCCTCCTGGGCCTCGTCAACCCGCACGAGATCCGCATGGACACCAACATCGTGATGGGCATCCTCTTCACCGTCACCATCGGGCTGGCGTTCCTGGGCTTCGGGCTGTTCGGCGTTCTCGGCCGCAGCGACCACGACGTGCGAACGCTCTTGTGGGGCAGCCTCAACTACTGCCGGTGGAAGGACGTGAGCCTGATCCTCGCGACCGCCGTCGCCTTCCTCATCTTCACCATCGTCTGCCACAAGGAAATGCGCGCCATCCTGTTCTCCCGCAGAGATGCCGCCGCCGCCGGCGTCCACGCAACCCTCGTGTGGACCATCTTCCTGGTACTCACCGCGATCCTGCTGACCGTCAGCTTCCAGACCGTCGGCGGGCTGATGATCTATAGCCTGATCACCAACCCGGCCGCCGCCGCGTTTCAACTGACCCGCGGCAGCGGACGTGTACTCGCCCTGGCCAGCCTGCTGGGTGCCGCCAGTGGGCTGGGCGGATTCCTGATCGCCGCCGTCACCGACCTACCCAGCGGCGCGGTCATCGTCCTGCTCTCCGCCTTCTTCGTGGCCATCGCCGCCACCATCGCCCGCTGGCGAAGCCAATAAGCCCTCGTGGTATGGGCGTCACTCGCCGCTTCACGCCAGATGCTGCAAACGCTGCTCCAGGTCGTACTTGCGCAACGCCTGAATCAAATCATCCAACTCGCCCTGCATGATGCGGTCGAGACTGTAGAGATCGAGGTGGATACGGTGGTCGGTACACCGGTTCTGCGGAAAATTGTAGGTGCGAACGCGCTGACTGCGGTCGCCCGAGCCGATCATATTGCGTCGCGTGGCGTCGCGAGCGGAGCACTGCCGCTGCACGATGTCATCGTAAATCCGCGAGAGCAGCAGACGCCGGGCCTTCGCGCGATTCTTGTGCTGGCTTTTCTCGTCCCGCATCGAGACGGTGATGCCCGTGGGCACGTGCTCGAGCTTGATGGCCGACGAAACCTTATTCACGTTCTGCCCGCCCGGTCCGCCGGCCCGGCTCACGTGCTCGATCACGTCCTTCTCCCAATCGACCTGGATGTCCACCTCCTCCGGCTCGGGCAGCACAGCCACCGTCGCCGCCGACGTGTGAATGCGGCCCTGGGCCTCGGTCTCCGGCACACGCTGCACCCGATGCCCACCCCCCTCGTACCCCAGATGCTCGTAGACCCCCGCCCCGCGAATGTTCAGCACGATCTCCTTGAACCCGCCCAGATCCGACGGCGACGAATCCAACACCTCGACCGAGAACTTCCGGCTCTCGCAGTAACGCAGGTACATCTCGTACAAATCGCGGGCAAAGAGGGCCGCCTCGTCACCACCTGTCCCCGCCCGAATCTCAACAATCACCGAATCGACCCGGGCCTCATCGCTGGTCACCAGAACTTCCCGCAAGTGGGTCATCAGTTCGTCCGCCCGAGCCTGTGCCGTCTCGACCTCCTGCTCCGCCAGCTCGCGCAGCTCGGCGTCGGTCTGCTTGTCTTCGAGAATCGCCCGGCTGTCCGCCACCTCGGTGATGGCCTTGCGGTAACGCTCGTAAGGCTCCACCAATCGCCGCAGTTGCCCGTGCTCCCTGCTCAGCTTGACGATCCGCACCGAATCACCGGCCACCTCCGGGCTGTTCATCTCCGCCGTCAAGGACTCGTACTGCTCGCGCAGCTCCTCCAGCTTGCGCAGCACGGGATCAGAGGCGGAACGCTCCATCACCATCTCCCCAAAGAAGAATCCACGCCGGGTCGGCCACCACTGGGGTGCACTGCCGAGCCGGCGTGGATTCCCATTTCGGGCAGCGCCCAGATCCTCCCCGCCCCCTGCCGCGGCACTCGCCGATCCGCAGGGAACGAGCCTGGGGCGCTAAGCCTTGCTGGCTTTGTCCTTGTTGGCCGTCTGCTTCGAGAAGTAGTCGCCGCCGAACTTCTTCGTGAACCGCTCCACCCGACCAGCCGTATCCACGTACCGCTGCTGCCCGGTGAAGAACGGATGGCAGTTCGAGCAAATCTCAAGCTTGAGCTGCGGAACCGTCGAACGCGTCTGAAACGACGCACCGCAACCGCAAGTGACGGTGCAATCCACATACGGGGGATGAATGTCCTTTTTCATGGCCGGGCCGACCTCACGCTGTCCAGTCTCTCGCGCTGGAATCCAATCTTCAGGCACACCCGACCGGCGAGGGGCCAACCGGGATACAGACCAAGCAGTTTACCCCCAGCGCCGAGACGATGCAAGACCGGCCCCCGGTTGCATTCGCCCCGCCCGTCCGATACATTGAGCCTTCAAATGGTGCCCGGGAGGGCACCCATCGCCGTCGGAAAGGATCGATCATGAGAATGCCCGGTAGTCTCGCCAAGCCTGTTTTCGCCCTCCTCGTCACCCTGGCCATGCCGGCCCTCACCGGCTGCGGCAAGGAAAAGGCTAAGCCAGAACACGACACCCGCCAAGGTCGCGTCGCCGCCATCAACAAAGACACCGGGGTCATGGAAATGTGGGTCTACGCCCCCAAGCTGCAGAAGGAAATGCGCGTGCAAGGCCGGCTTGACCCCAACGTCGAGATCCTTATCAACGGCGCTACCGCAACCCTCGACGACGTCCAGATCGACGACAAGGTCAACGTGGTCGTCCGCATGGTCAAGAAGGATGGGGAACGCTCGTTTATTGCCACCAAGGTCGACGTCATTCGCCCGGTGGCGGAAACCGCCACCGCCCCAACCCCGTAGCGGCCGCCCCCCGCGGCGGCCGGCGTGCGAAAACCCCGTCGCCGCCCAGCGGCCTCCGGAAACCGCAAACACCGCACAACCACGCGAGATGATGCCAGCCGGTGGACACACCGAGTACATCCTCGGGCGGCACATGCGAGGCGACGACCGGCCCGAGACTACTTCTTGTAGTACGCCGCGTTGATCGCAATGTACTTCTGCCACTCGGCCGGCAGTTCCTCTTCCGGAAAGATCGCCTTCACCGGACACTCATCAACACACAACCCGCAGTCAATACACGTCTCGGGGTCGATGTACAGCATCTCCGCCGTCGCGAAAGCTTCCTCATCCTTGGTCGGGTGGATGCAATCTACCGGGCAAACCGCAACGCAGGCGGTGTCTTTGGTGTTGACGCAAGGCTCGGCAATGCAGTGAGACATATAGGGGCTCCCGTTCTTGTGATGTGCCCACATGAACACAGGCGCAAACCGATGCGCATGCCTGATTATAGTGCCGCCCCCCCTTGCGACAAGACGCCCCTTACCTCTCGGGTTCACTTCGGCTCGACGCGACGCCGAGTCGGCGAGGCCAACGTCTGCACATGCAGATCACGTTGGAACTCGGCTACGCTCGGCATCTTCCCTGCGGACCGCCAGCGAAGCCGATGCCGCTGACCAGGAGTCAGATCGAAGAAGTTGTCCGAGAAATGTCCGTCCCAACGATCCACCGTCAGACACACCGCACGAACCACCTGGGCACTGGTCACCTCCAGCGCCAGGTGCTCCTCCTGAGCCTTCACCACCACCTGCAACCGTGCGTTCGGCCATTCCACGTACTTGGGCGGGGAGAAGGAGTGCACGTTCGTCGAGAGCACCCGGCCACCGCTGGTCAACCGTGCCTGCACGACAACCCGGTCCGGATCGCTGATCGCCCACTCCGCCGGCCGACATTGCGCCACCTTGCACGAACCGTCCGCCGGTACCCGGCAACGCTGGACCCGCCGCTCCAGAAGCTCGCCCTCCACCGTCCATGCCGCGAGCTCTACCTCGCCATGCAACTCCTCTGCCCCGTCGTGCGTCACCCACACATCCAGATCCTTCAAGCCGTAAGGGTTGTCATCCGCCGGCCGAAAGCTCACCAGACTCGGGGCAAAGAACCGCCGCGTCGCATACCACAATCCCTTGCGCCTGCCCTGCGAATCCACGGCCGACCAGCTCGCCACCGGCCAGCAATCGTTATGCTGCCAGTAAAGTGCTCCGGTCGTGGCCGGCCAGCGACGCCGCCAGTGCTCGACCGCCAGCTTGATCGCGTCCGCCTGAGAAACCTGCGAGAGATACACATACTCATCCAGGTCGCGAGGCACGCCGTAACCATGGGCCAGAAACTTCAGATTGCGGGCGTGCCCGTCCTCGCACTTGTTGTGGGCGTCAAGCACCCGACTGAACAGATACCGGTCCGCCGGAGCGGTGAACTCACTCACCGTCCGACGTGTCGGCATCGCCTGGAAACCAAACTCGCTGACGAACCGGGCCTTATTCTGAAGGTACTTCTCGGGGTTGCCCCAGAAAATCCACACGCTCCACTCGTGCTGATCGCCAGAGTCAGGACTGTTGGCCATGGGCCCGCCGTACGGGCTGCCCGGCCAATACGGTCGATCCGGATCCAGCGACCGGCACACTTTCGGCAGCACCCGATCGTAAATCACCTCGCCGTAACGCTTCGGCCGCGGCGGCCACCATGCGTCATAGCCCCACTGGTTCTCGTTATTCCCGCACCACAGCACAACGCTCGGATGATTCCGCAACCGCCGAACCGCCTCGCCCGCCTCACGCTCGATGCTCTTGAGTAACGGCCCATCCTCCGGATACTCCGCACAGGCGAACATGAAGTCCTGCCAGACCATCAGCCCCAGTTCGTCGCACACCCGGTAGAAGGCCGGAGACTCGTAGATGCCCCCGCCCCAAACACGCAGCATATTCATGTGCGCCTGACGCGCATCCGCCACCCGCTGACGGTAAAGCTCCGGCGTGAACCGCGGCAGGAAGCTGTCCGGCGGGACCCAGTTGGCCCCCTTGCAGAACACACTCCGCCCGTTCACACGGAACGCAAACGACTCGCCTCGCCCGTCCTTCTTGCGAACCAGCTCGACCGTCCGCAGCCCTACGCGATCCTGGTACACATCGAGCGGCTCGTCGTCGGCCTCGATCACCACCTGCACATCGTAGAGAACCTGCTCCCCCATGCCGGCGGGCCACCAACGCCGTGGCTCTGGAATCGTCACCACCGCTTGCACGGTCTGGATACCCTTCTTGAGCCGCGCCGAGACCAGTTGCTCGTGAACCTTGCCCGCGGGACACACCATGGCCACACGCAGCGTCGCCGACCCCGCAACCAGAGATTCCACCTCCACGTCAACCTGCTCAACCGCCTTGCGGGCCGTCAACGACCGCGTGCGAACGCACACGTTCGTGATCTGGGCCTCCCGAATCAGCACCAATCGCACCGGCCGCCAGAGACCACAGGTCAGCAAGCGCGGACCCCAGTCCCATCCGCCGGAATACTGCGCCTTGCGAATGAAAACTCGCGGCTCAAAAAAGCTCGATCGGTACTGAACTTTCGAACCCGCCGCCCGCTCCTCGGCCACCTGTCGAGCCGAACGAAACACAACCTCGATGGTATTGCGGCCCGCACGAAGGTGTTTCAACACCTCGTACCGCCAGGCATGGAACATGTTGTCCGCCCGACCGACTTCATGCCCGTTCAGTCGAATCGTGGCGAAAGTGTCCAAGCCCTCGAACACCAGCCGCGCTGCCCGCAAACCCTCCAGTTGAGCACGCGGAACTTCAAAGGTCCGGCGGTAGATCCAGTCTGCCTGCTCAACCCACAGCAGCTCGGCTTCATTGCAGCGATAGAAGGGATCCTCGATCAACGATGCGGCCAGCAGATCGGTATGCACCGTCCCAGGAACCATGCCGGATTGCCAGCCCCTCACGCGCGGCCCAGCACCCGCCTGCTTGAACTCCCACTCCCCGTCCAGACTTATGACATTGTTCATTGGTACAGCCTTAACTCACAGAAGAGGCTTATGCGTGGCAATTAAAAGCTTTTAACAGGGGCAGGAACTTCGGAGATGGCCAAGCCGGACAACGGAACAAGGGCGCGACGGGCAGGATGCTCAATCCAGCGGCCGCACGCCAAACCCGGCCGCTCCAGGAGAACTGCCTCGTAACAAAGTGGCTTGTTTGCCCGTCTTGGCGCTATACGCCGAACAGGCTTCCTCCAATGCTGACCAGGCCGTGCCGTGATCCGCCATCAGAACGGCCACCGAACCACCGCACCCCCCACCGGTCACCTTCGCACCGTAGAGGCCTCGCGCCGGCCCTCGCTCGCGGATCATGTTCACCAGCACGTCCGTCTCAATGCTACCCATGCCGCAACGCTGCCCATAGCTCCAGTGGGAAGCGTACATCAACTCCCCTGCC
Organism: Phycisphaerae bacterium; assembly: GCA_012729395.1. Classification (GTDB taxonomy): domain Bacteria; phylum Planctomycetota; class Phycisphaerae; order UBA1845; family PWPN01; genus JAAYDF01. Next base: position 5,681 of record JAAYDF010000114.1, on the reverse strand, counting down.
TCGATCAACGCGTCACGCTCTCCCGTCCGCTTCACACGCCCCAAACGCTCCATGAACCGGTGCGTGCGATCATTCTCGTATATGTGGTGCTCCGTCCGCGATCGCACCTTGTATACCCGATCCGGGTCGATGCTCAGCTTCAGGTTCTCCGGCTGACCGAACTCCGCCAGAAAATCCCGCCCCTTGATCTTGACCGGCAATTCATTGCGAAATCGCCGCACATACTCGCTCGGTGTGATGTTCGCCAAGTACCCGCCCGCCGGGTCACCCATCGCCTCCGATCGTCCGAGCAACCGCTCGATCAGACAACGGCCCAGCACCGCCGCCGCCCGGTTGTCCGCGTACCGCTCCGCGTAGATCGGCAATCGGACGCCCGAGTCCACCGCGGCAAAACGCACCTCCGGCGGCAGAGACACCGTGCCCAATACGTTGTCCGGCTGGCAAACAACCTGCAATAACGCCCCTAACTCACCCCACAGGCACGTGGCGTGATCCACCAGACCCGGCTCCGCGCCCACCACCTCGGTGTTCGCCGAGCGGCACGCTGCCAGCAGCTGGTAATCGGTCAATTCCGCCCCAAACAACGCCGCCAATGCCTTCGCCGACGCGACCTGGATGGCAGCCGAAGACGCCAGACCCGCCGACACCGGAATATCCGACATCACCACCAACGTCACCCCGCCCGCCAGATGCGGTACGCATCCGCTCTCCAGCAGACTCAGGCACACACCAGCCACATGCCGAACCCAGCAACAATCTTCAAAGCGGGCACGGAACACCTCCGGCGACACGATCTGCCCGTCCGACTGATAAAGCCACGACAACGGCCACTCGCATCGTGCCGCGTGACCCTGCGGACCCCAGCCAGCCGAGATCACCGCCACTTTCTGGTCATCACGCTGGCCGGCCAGCACATACGCGCCGCGATCGATCGGCATCTGCAGGACCAAAGCCCCGCTGTAGTCCGCCATCCCTCCCATGCAGTCCAGCCGACCCGGAGCCCGGGTCAGCACCTGGGCCGGATTCTGATCCGCAGGCCACAACGAGCGACCTCGCGCCAGGCACTCCTCCAGGCCGGCCATCAGTCCATTCTCCGTTCCCGTTACACTCACGGCTGCTGATTCCTGCCTATCTTGAACATCCGCCCGGGCTTTCGCCTGGCCTATCATCGGATGCGCCGATCCAGTCGTGACCGGTTGGCTCGACATCATCATCCGCCTGCCTGCTCACAGACTTGCTGCAGGACACTCTCTTCCACGTAGATGGGCGTATCTCCCGCAACACCCAAAGCAATCGCGTCCGACGGTCGCGAGTCAATCTCCACCAGCTTCCCGTCCCGCCGAATCACCAGCTTCGCATAAAAGGTATGATCGCGCAGATCATGCACGACGATCCTCTCCAACTCACCGTCCAGATGCCCGATCACACTCGCCAGCAACTCATGCGTCATCGGACGGGGCGTCGATACGCCCTTGACCCGCCGGTCAATCGCGTACGCCTCGGACAGCCCAATGACAATCGGAAACTGCCGAGTGCCATCACGCTCGCGGAGAACGATGATCTGCTGCTCGATCGTCTCATTGATCACGATCCGAGCAAGTTCCATCCGCACTTCCATAGCGACAAACTCCGTCACGAGCGAGACTACCGGGGGGCTCTGAAGGTGTCAAGCAACCCGCCGTCGACCCGCTTAACAACCTTCAAACACATCCGCCCAAAAACGCCAAACACTTGACATCACGCATCTTAGCCCTTTGCGATCCACCTTCGCAGGCCCACTTCTCACCTGCCCCCCACAAAGAAAACATTGTCATGCCCCGGCACAACCTCGTCGGCAACCTCCAGAATCTCACGCAACGCACCCTGGGCATCCTCAACACTGTACGCCCGGTCGAAAACCTGCCCCGTCTCCGCATGGTCACGAGTCAGCACCGCGTCGCCGGCAATAACCGTCGTCCGTAGCGGCGACGCCAGCAGCAAGGCCGCACTCCCCGGAGACGCCCCCACTGCCGGAAACAAGTGAACCTGCCGTGTCAACTTGTCGTCCGCGGCGCCAACACGCGACAGCAACTCCCGGTCGGCGTCCAGACCGCGAGCCACCTCGCCTGTGTCGTCGCCGCCATCCGCATCCGCCCGCTGCAGCATCTCCGTCAAGTACGCCCGCATGCCCGCGATTTCGGGCTCGTGCATCAGCCACGTCGCGCCCGGAAACGCACTGAGCGCTCGCCGATGCACCGGCCGAAAAGTCGTCAGAAACACCACATCCACCTCGGCCACAGTCAACCCCGCTCGCTCATCCAGCCGATGGGCTAATAGTTCTAACGGAAGTGCAGGATCCACCAGAATGGTCGTCGTACCATCCCGAACCAGCGTCGTGGTCGCATGGGCCGCTCGCTTGGGCTGACGCTCTCCCCAAAGCCGATTGCGGCTCAACGCCCCAATGCTGATCACCGTGTATGTCACCGACATGGGCTTCATCCCTGAGGTCGAGTATCACGAATTCAACGCCGTGAACTACAGCATACAGGCAGAAGACGAAAACCTGAAGACGAAAGGCAGAAGACGAAAGGCAGAAGACGAAAGGCAGAAGACGAAAACCTGAAGACTAAGGGCCAAAGGCTGAAGGCTAAAGACCGAAGGCTCAAGACTGAACGCTCAAAGCGAGAAACTCAAGGCTGAACGCTGACCGTGAAGGCATCAAATCGCGTGAGCGGCTGCTCATGGCTTGCCGCTTCGCGGGGCACACGAATAAGCCCATGCCACAACCATCCAGCCCTCACCACGAAGCCCGTCATCGCCCCTCCGCCATGCCCCCCCTCTCTCGTTGCCGCCTCCCCCACCCAGACAGCCCCGAACTCACTCCTCTTGCCGCCGCTGCTCGATGATCGCAGCCACCAACCCCGACACATCATGCGGCACACCCTCAGCGCTGACCGCCATTCCCGACGCGATGATCGCCTTGCTGGTCACCGGCCCGATGCTCGCCAGTCGCACCTGCCGCACTTGGTCGCGCCTCTCCTCCCCCAGCAGATGCAGCAGGTTGACCCACGCCGACGGGCTCGTCAGCGCGATCCAGTCCACCCGCCCAGCATCCAGCGCTGTGAGAAAGCCCTCCGGCAACGCCGCCGGACACACCGTACGGTAAGCCGTCACTTCATCGCACCTAGCCCCCCCTGCCCGCAACGCCCCCGGCAACTCCTGCCCCGCGAGGTCACCCCGCAACAACAACACCCGCCGACCCGCTACATCCCGCTCAACCATCGCCACGCCGAGCGCCTCGCCCGTCGCTTCCCCCGGCACCAGGTCCGCTCGCACCCCGTACTCCGACAGCCGGGCCGACGTGGCCGAGCCCACCGCCGCAACTTCCACCCCACCCAGCCACCTCGCGTCACCGCCCAACGCCCGCAACCGGCCAAACAGTGCATCCACACCGTTGACGCTCGTCACAACCACCCAGTCGTATTCCCTCAAGCAGGCCACCGCGTGGTCCAAGCCAGCCGGCTCCACAGGCTCCGCCAACGCGATCGTCGGAGCCTCCAGTACCTCGGCACCCGCCGCCCGCAGAGCCCCGCTCAACGCCGCCGCCTGCTCTCGCATCCGGGTCACCACGATGGTCAGCCCAAACAACGGTCGTCGCTCAAACCATTCAATCCGCTCACGCAACCGCACTACCTCACCAACCAACACCATGGCCGGCGGCTCAACCTTCGCCGCCTCAACCCGATCCGCAATATCCGCCAGTGTCCCCACCACCGTCCGCTGCCGCGATGTCGTACCCCAGTGGATCACCGCCGCCGGGGTCGCCGGCCGCATGCCGCCCGCGATCAGCCCCGCACAATTCGCGGCCAGATTCTTCAACCCCATGTAGAAAACCAGTGTCTCCATCCCGGCCAACGCGTCAAAGTTCAAGCCCTCCACATCTCCCGGCTCAGCATGACCGGTCACCAAGGTGAACGATCGGCTCACGCCGCGGTGCGTCAGCGGAATCCCCGCCGTTGTCGGTGCCCCAAAGGCCGCCGTGACGCCCGGCACCACCTCGTACCGCACACCAGCCGCCGACAAATGCTCGCATTCCTCAGCCCCACGGCCAAACACGAAGGGATCCCCCCCCTTGAGTCGCACCACCCGCTTGCCGGCCTGGGCATGCTCGACCAACGCCGCGTTGATCGCTTCCTGCCGCCAGGTATGCTCACCCCGCCGCTTCCCCACGAAAACCAGCTCCGCCCCCTCACTCGGCAAGGCCAGTAACTCCTCACCCACCAGCTTGTCATACAGCACGACATCCGCCTGCATCAACCGCACCGCACCCCGTACCGAGATCAGCCCACTGTCGCCCGGCCCAGCCCCAACCAGCGCGACCGTGCCCGGCGCAAATCCACCGACCACGCTCGCCATCCAGTCACCCATTCCCCGCAACCAATCCACAACTCGCCTCCGCCATCTCCCGAACCAAGGCAACTCGTTGCCGTAGGATCAAGGCAGCTTGTTGCCGTAGGACCAAGGCAACTTGTCGCCGAAGGACCAAAGCAACTTGTTGCCGTAGGACCAAGGCAACTCGTTGCCGTGGCCGCTTGATCCGCCGGGCCGTCATCTTAGAATAGCCACTTGGAGCGCCCGCAGGAATCAACCCTGGTCTCAGGAGCAAGGGGTACGCCGTGAACGGACTTGGCAGACATCTCGTGATGTACGCGCAACTCGCGATTCTGCTGGCCATCCTGTGCCCATCGGCTTGGGCACCGGCCGAGGAGGTCGCCACGCAGCCGGCCACCACCACCGCCCCAGCCGAGCCGCCCGAGCCCCCCCTCGATCCCGCCGTCGAACGCATCCTCGATCGCCTCCAGGCCAAGGGTGACAAGATTGACAGCATCGAGGCCAAGATCGAGTTCATCAAGATCGACCCTGTCCTCGAAGACCGCCAGGAGCATCGCGGCATCCTCCGCTTCAAGCAGGCCTCGCCCAACCCACGGTTCTTCATCGAGTTCGACCGTTTTAGACACGAGGGCATCACCACTCGTCGCAAGCAGTGGCACGTCTTCGACGGACGATGGTACATCGAGGCCCGCGAAACCACCGCTACCATTACCCGCCGAGAGATCGTACGCCCCGGCGAAACACTCGAAGTCTTCAAGCTCGGACAGGGACCCTTCCCGTTGCCTTTCGGCCAACGCAAGGCCGACATCCTCCAGCACTTCAGCGTAAAGGTCTTGCCCCCAAAAACCGAAGACCCCAAGCACACCGACCATCTCGAATGCACGCCCAGACCAGATTCTGAGATGGCCCGCAAATACGACACCGTGCACTTCTACATCGACAAGACGCTCGATCTGCCCGTCCGTGTCCAGACCCGCGAAAAGCAAGAGGGCAACGAGATCATCGCCTCCTTTGAGGACATCAAGGTGAACCCCGGCCTGGTCGAGAGCCTGCTCAACCTGCCCGACCTCTCCGGCTACGAGACCGACACCATCCCCCTCCCCCCTGCCGACAACCCCTAAAAAGGTGTCAGGAACCTTTGTTTGGCTGATCGGCAACCGCCAATCCCGCCGATCAGCCAAACAAAGGTTCCTGACACGAATGGTACTGCCGTGCGGCGAGGGGTCATGACGCGCGGAGTTTAACCGCTCGCGCAGGCCGCACTGCTGGTGTTGAGCCTCGCGTTCGCGTATGATTTCGGCTTAGGCCGG
>JAAYDF010000002.1 GCA_012729395.1 Phycisphaerae bacterium | reverse complement strand
GCGACAAGACCCCGTATGGCCCATGGATTGTCGAGGTGGGCCGTATGTTGCTAGTCCCCAACTGATCGGCCAAGGGCAGCGCTCTCCATGCCTGGCCGATCTTTTTTGCGCATCGCCAGCCGCGCGAGCGAGCCAGTCAGGCCGACGAGCAAAACTGAACCTACCATGCAGCTTGCGAAGATCCCAGCGTTTAGCCCCCGAGGCTGGTAGCGCAACGTGATGGTGTGGCGGCCGGCGGTCAGAACGAGCCCCTGGACGATGGCATTCACTCGCCGAATGGGCACGGCTTTCCCGTTGATTTCAGCCCGCCACCCGGCATCGAACGATTCATTCACAACCAGCAGGCCGGGCCGCGAGTTCTCCGCGGTCAGTACCACGTTGTGCCCGGTCGGCCGGGACCAGATGACCGTCCGCTCAGCCTTGGCCGACAGATCGCCCAAGTCCGCGGGAGACTCGATGATCGTGGGCGGCGGGGTATCGCTCGCTGGGGACTTCTGCAGGTGTGACACTGCGTCCAGCAGAGTCGGCACGACGCCGACGTGGTCTGCCCAGTACGCCCAGGGCAGGGGGGATGGCAGCTCATGCAGGGCGATGTCGCCGGGTAGGTCGTGCCGATGTTGGAAGGTCGGATGGGTCGGTTTGCCGGTTTCCGCGTCGGCGGCAACGAGTGCGAATGAAGCCCGGCTGATGTGCACGGGCTCGCCGCGTTCCGCCTTGATGCGGATCTGTGCCGGGCCGGGAGCTTGCTCGCAGGCAAAGAGGAATCGGATCTCCCGCGGGCCGAGGGCCAGGTCCACGGGTTCGATCGTCCGTGTATCCGTGAGGGCGGCCGCGTCCGGAGTCTCGATCCGGACGAACCAGCGATGGGCGGGCGTTGGGCCGGGCGCGGCGTGGAGGCTGAGGGCATAGAGGCCCTGCTCATCGACTTGGACGGGCCAGAGCAGGTCATCGCCGGCGGCCAAACGTCGATCTGGTGCGAAGGCTGCCTCCTGGGGTGGGTTCTCATGGCGACGATCCCCGGCAAGCCATCGCGATGACCTTGCCAGGGCGGTGCGTTCCTCGGGTGAGCGAACGGCCAGGAACCGGATGCCGAAGGCTCGGCAGAGGTCGGGACGATTCAGCAAAGCGAGGATCTCCTCGCTGGAGCCCCAGGGCATGAAACGCAGCAGCAGCCGGTTGGCGACCGGCCAGAAGGGGCCGTAACCCTGGAAAGTCGCGATGCGGTGTGGAATGTTGGTCTGTGGCCAGAGCAGCTCGATAGGGCGGTTGTAGTCGGCAGCGGGCCGGGGCACGAGAAGCCGATCACCAGGTTGCGGCTTGAGGGCTTTGATGGCTTCGGCGAGGGGCGGTGCTTGGCGAAGGTCGTCTTGCCGGTAGGTGTCCGTGTCCACGTCGATGAACGCCGCGACACCGGCCAGATCCAGTAACAGCACAGCGCAAAGAATCCAACATCGGCTCGGCAGGCTGGCGTTGGGCTCTTTCTTCATGCGAGGGGCATGCTCAGTGTGCCAGTGGTGCTCTTGCGATGTCGAAGGTGTTTCCGCGGTCGGCGCCCCCCGCTCGCTCGCGCTCGGGGCTCGTTGATGCTCGCTTGCGCTTGGGGCTCGTTGGTGCTCGCTTGCGCTCGGGGCTTGTTGATGTTCCCGCGGGCGGACTGGGGGCGCGGTGAGACTGCGGAGCCAGGCGGTCACCGCGTAGGCGGTCGCGGCCATGAGTAGCAGCGGCCACCACAGGGCCGGGTTGCCGGGGCGAACGGCGGCGACGAGTCCTTCCCAGAACTCAGTCGCGCGGTAGCCGGTCAGGTGTGCGGACAACGGGCCGCTCAGCAAGCGGGCGGCGATCAACAGGAGCGACGCGGCCGCGAAGGATCCCGGCAGGATGCGGGTGGCGAACAGGCGGATCGCCCGGCGGATGCGGACCGCGGCAAGCTCGTCGCGGATCGCCGCAGTCAGGGTGATGCAGGCCAGGATGGGTAGGGCGACCGACCAAACGAGGATCCATCGGGCGGGCACGCGCAGGCTCTGGTAGATGGGCACATGGAAGAGTAGACGGCTCAGGGGAGTCAACTGTCCCAGGGCGAGCAGCAGGGCGACAACCATCGCTATCCACCAGAACAGCACTTCGCCGCGGCGAGCGGTTGCGGTTGGCCGCGTTAGCAGGGCGAGCGATGCCCCGGCGAAGATCAGGACCAACAGCGACGCGTAGGCCGCCTGCTCGCAATAGTGAGAGATTCCCCACCAGGGCTGGCTCCAGAGATTGGGCGTGCGGCTGCCGAAGAGCATGGGGAACAGGAGGAGCAGGGCGGAGGTGGGCGACCACGAGTTCTCGATGAACAGGTGGTAGGCGGGGGTGCCGCGAGCGGTGCCGGCGTAGTGTAGCCAGGTTGGCAGCGTCTGGATCGACGAGAGGGCCAGACCGAGGGCTGAGCCGACCGGGTATTGCCAGAGCAGTGACCGCGTATGCGGCAGGAGCACGGCCAGGACGTACCCGCTGACCAGCGCGACGGAGATGATCGAGACCTGGACGTGCTGCACGAGCATCTGCACGCCGAGGCAGGCGGCGGCGAGGGCGAAGTGACGAAAGGCCCCGCTGCGAGCGAAGCGGCTCCAGGCGTATAGCAGCCAAGGCAGCCAGGCGGCAGCCTGGAGCATGGTAAGGTGGACGCGGTGGGCGACGAGGAAGCCGCTGAACTCGAAGGCCAACGCGCCGAAGAGGGCGACTGGCCAGGGATGACGACTTGCGCGCAGGAAGCGGTACATGCCCGCTCCCGCGAGGGCGAAGTGCAGCACGATGGTGGTCGGGTAGGCCCACAGCGGCGGCAGCAGGGCGAACAGGGCCGTAGGCGGATACCACAGCCCGCTCTGCGGGTCAGCGGCGATCGAGGTGCCCATGGCCACCCAGGGGTTCCACAGGGGCAGCTCGCCGCTACGCAGGCACTCGCCGATGTATTGGCGGATGGGCAGGTAATAGATGAGGTCGTCTTCGAGGGCGGAGACGCCGCCGAGTCGCCACGCGCCGGCCAGCACAGCCGCCGGGGTGAGCAGAATGAGCGCTCCCACCAGCGATCGTCGCCGGGTCGTGGTCGGTTGCTGTGTCATGTCGCGTTTACCGTCCGCAGCCACCGGGCCGGCCAATGCTCCTTCCGCAGCCGTACCCAGAACCGCGTTGCGGTTCGGAGCTGTGATGTACAACCGCGTTGCGGTTCGGAGCATCGACGCCTGCTTCCTGGCGAGAAACGGCGAACTGCATACCGATCCTTCTCCCGCAAAGCGCCGGGATAAACCCGGCGGCTCGCTGGACAGCGCCGGCGGCTCGCTGATTCCGGCATCACGTTTCCGTGTCCGGGTTGGTGATATCCATGCCGCGGCGGAGTTCGGCCAGCTCGATCTCGCGCGGGCGGTCGGGCGGCAGCCGCCGATACCACAGGACGTAGACGAACACCAGGCAGACGGTGAAGATCACTCCCACGCTTATCGCCGCCTGGAAGTTGCCCACCAGCAGGACCAAGGGCAGCAGGAACAGCGTGACCTGCCAGCCCAGGGCAAACGGCAGGCAGATCAGGTCGAAGAAGTGCTCGCGACGGACGGCCTCCTGGACCTCGGGGGCGAGGGTCTTCTTCAGTGGCCCCCACAGGCCGAACGGTCGGGTGGTTTTGTAGAAGAACTCGAGCACCCGCCGATCGGTGGGCGCGAACATGTAGGTGCCGATGACCGTCCCGATCAGGGAGAGCACTGTAACCAGAGAGAACTTTTCCATGGGACCAAGCTGAGGCAGGAAGATGCGCTGCAGGACGGCGACGGTGATGCCGACGACGGTGCCCAGGTTGGCTCCGCCCGCGTTGAACCGCCACCAGTAGAGGCGGAGCAGACCGGGGATGGCCCCGCCGGCGGTCAGGCCCATGATGATCCAGTCCCACAGGTCGTTGATGCTGTCGGAGGTGTAGGCCATAGCCATCCCGCCGCCCACGAGCAGGATGCCGAAGATGTAAGATGACGTGAGCAATTCGCGGTTGGAGGCCTTGGGCCTGATGAACCCCTGCCAGATATCGCGGGTGAACAGGGCGACACACATGTTGACGGTTGGCGAGAAGGTGGACATGGCGGCAGCGACCAAGGCGACAACGAACAGGCCGCGGATGCCCATGGGGATGCGTTTGAGGATCACGGCCGGCAGGATGCGCTCGGGATTGACGATGCCCTCGTAGCCGATCATCAGGGTCTTGTTGCGCCAGTCCTCCTCGCCGAAGAGGTTCTTGAGCTGCGCGACCAGGTTCGGGAAGCGCTCGGGGTTGGTGGTGATCTGGGAGAGCAGATCCTCCCAGCGGTTCTTGCCGACTTTGGCTTTCGGTGTCCCGTTGTCTGCGGGCGCGGACATTGCGTTGGAGGCGTCTCCTGCCTGCTCATCGGCGAGTCCGAACCGTTCGATGACTTCAGGAGCTTCCCTAATCATCGCGCTCGCCTGGGGGATCGTTTGTTGGTCGGGGAACGACTCGCGGACCAGGAACAGGCCCAGGATGGCGAAGCCCATCATCAAGGGCCAGCGGAAGGTCATCAGCCAGGTCCAGAAGAAGGTTAGCTTGCCGCACTCGCGTTCGTTGCGGGCCCCGAAGTAGCGTGGATCGGCGCCGGTACCCAAGCCGCCGAGGATGTTCCTCAGCAGGTAGAAGGCCGCGACCATCAGCAGCGGCTCAAACTCCTTGTATCCTTCCGGCATGGCGGTCTGGGTGTGCGGGACGGCGCTGGTCCATTGGCTGTTGCCGGTGATTTCCTCGGCGAGCGTCCCCAGGTCGCCGTCGTAGCCTACCACCGCGGAGACGGCCATCGTGGTGATCACGACCACGACGAGCAGGATGATCCCTGATTGGAAGAGGTCGACATAAACGACGCCGTAGAAGCCGGAGACCAAGGTATACAGCGTGGTGAGGATGACCATGATGAGGGCGCACACTTCAGGCCGCAGGTCGAAGAACATCGCCAGGAAGGTGCCTGAGCCCTTGACCAGATAGGCGAGCATGGCCACGGTGCCCGCGGTGCCGCCGATGACCGCGATGATGCGACTGAGTTTGGCGCCGGCGGTATTGCCGAAGCGGTAGATGTTCCATTCAGCACCGGTCATGCATTGCGAGCGATAGTGCCACTTGCCCGTCCAGAGCATCATGAAAGCCAGAACGAGGACGGCCCCGCCGCGAAACTCGACGTACAACCCGCGCGGCCCGAGCAGGAAGAGGAAGGAGACGATGACCATGGTGCCGGTCATATCCAGGAAGTTGGTCATGCCGGAGATGCCCAGGGCCCACCAGGGCAGTTGTCGGCCGCCGAGGAAGTAGTCCTCCAGGCTGCGTGAGGCGATGGTCTTGAGATACAAGGCGATGGCGATCAACACGACGCAGTAGATGCCGATGACCGCATAGTCCAGGGTGTTAAGATACTGCAAGCTCGGGCTCCTTTGCGTGACCTATGTCGGCAATCGGTTGGGGCGCGATTCGCGGTGTGCACCCCGGCAAGTGTACGAGTGCGGTTACGATAACCCGTCCGATGGCGGCGTGCAAAGGTCGCCTGTGGGTGGGCGGTGCATCCGCCGAGCCGTGGAGGCTGGCGGGGCGGGCACGCGGCGTCGTGTAACGCTGCTATGTCGGCAGTGCCTCTCCCCCGAGAAACACTGCTCACGGAACAGTGCCACACGGATGAGGCCTGCCGCTCAACAAAAGACGCATTCGTTGGCGGGGGTCTTGGGCAGAAGACCGGAGCGTGCGGTATTGACGCGGCGGGATGCTATGATATGCCTTGGTGGCAGCCGGCCCCGTGGGCCATAGCGCGGGGCAGTGGGACACGGGCATACCGCGCGAGACGGTGCCATGTGGCGAGTGTTCGCTTGGGCTCGAAGCCCGGTGACCGTTCACCGCAGGTTGGCGGGTCATTGTCACAGGTGCGAGGAGATTGCTCATGCCGGACTTGATCAGATTGAGCCTGTCCCTGGAGAAGCCGCTTTTTGATCGTCTCGAGCAGATGGTCACACGCAGCGGCTACACCAACCGCTCCGAGTTCGTCCGGGACATGATCCGTCACCAACTCGTCGAACTCGAATGGGACGCCAACGCCGAGGTGGTCGGCAGCCTGACCATCATCTACGACCATCACGCCCGGCGGTTGGGCGAGAAGCTGACCGAGTTGCAGCACAAGCACCACAAGGCGGTGCTGGCCACGACCCATGTGCACCTGAGCCACGAGATGTGTGTCGAGGTCATCCTGATCCGCGAGCGGGCCCACCGGGTGCGTGAATTGGCGGACGCGATCCGGCAACAAAAAGGCGTCCTGCACGCCGAGCTGTCGATGGCCAGTACTGGCTTGTCGCTGCATTAGCCCGAGGGCCAGGATTCACGGCAACCGCTTCGTTTGCCGCCTCGGCGACCGCGCTCACCTCTTTCCGTTTTTTTCGCCCGTTTTATCCCTTGACACCTGTCAGCCTGCTTCGTAGACTGCCTTGTATTACGGTCTGTGGAATCGTAATACTCGGTTGCCCCGGCGCTGCCGTGAGCCGACCGGGCTGGTTGTTATGAACCCAGGAAAGGAGCGAGCAACATGACTTTCAACGAAGTGCGGGTGGCAAAGCGGAGGGGATGGTATCTCAGGGCTGTGGTGGCGGGTGCGACGGCGATTGGGATTGCCGGGACGGTCGTCGCGACGGAACCGAACTGGGAGACGATGCCCTACACATCGCACGCGGCCTATCAGGCGATCGACGCGAATGGGAACGGGACGTTCCCCGTATCCGCTCCGGTGCGGATGCGCGGCGTGGTCTTGAACCGGCCTCAGGACATGCTTCTGGCCGAGCCCGACGCCACCGCCTTCATGGGTGGGCAGTGGCAGGTGTTTTTTCAGACGGTCGATGACGGAGACTTCGGCGGGACAGCCATGTGGATGGGCCAGAACATCGGCAAGACGCCCATGGGTCTGGGGCACCCGCAAGGCAGCTACACCCCGCGGGCGTGGCTGACCGAGCTGGACCGATTGGACTTTGGCGATTCAGTGGGCCATCGTTTGCGGCCCGGCGACTTGGTCGAGGTGCGAGCCCGCGCCCCTGGCTTCTTCCATGCGGGCAAGACCAACGTCAACGAGCAGCACGTCAACATCCCGGAGGCCGATTTCGAGGTGGTCGTGCTGGATCCGAATTATGGTCTTCCGGCGCCGGCCGTGCTGACACTGTCCGATGTGAAGGATGAGAACGACCTTTTCATCTTCGACGCTACCCGGCAGACCGGCTGCGAGCGCTACCAAGCGACATTGGTCACGCTGACCGGGGTGAGCTTCGTGGACACCTCGAACTGGGGCCCGAATGCCATGCTGGCCGTCCAGGACGGTGCCGGGCGCACTTTCCCGGTCAACCTTGGTCTGGGCCGAGGCTTCAGTGCATATCCTGCCCCGACGGGTACGTTCGACATCACCGGTATCCTCAATCAGGAGGATGGCAACCAAGACGACGGTTTCAAGGACAGCTATCGCCTTTGGGTCATGGATTACGACGGCGTCGATTTCTTCGTGCCCGCCGGCCCGAACGTGACGCACATGGCGGGTGTTTGCGCACACGGTGCCGCAGGTGAGTTCGCGGTGGATCTGAGCCGGTCGGCGGGCCTGGACGGCCGCGTCGGTGGGCCGCAACGATTGGATGTGTCCTTCGATCAGGCGGTGGCCGGCAGCGGTACCGGTGGAGCGGTCACGGTAGCTGATGTCGCGGTCACTCCCGGCAGCGTGACGGCCGTCGCGGTGGCGGGGACGGAGCTGTCGATCACCGTCGAAGGCATTGGCGATTCGGGTATCGTCGCGGCGGCGTTTCCGGGCATCGTCTCGGTGGACCAGGGGGCGGCCGTCGGCCGGTCGCAGTTCTTCACCGTCCTGGCCGGCGATGCCACCGGTGACAAGGCGGTCAACATCTTCGATCTCGTGCAGGTTCGCAACCAGTTGAACCAGCCGGTGACTGCCGCCAACTTCCGTGCGGATGTCAACGCAGACGGGGCTATCAATATCTTCGATCTGGTGGCGGTGCGCAACCGTCTGAACAGTGCGGTGGAATAGCTGATGGCACGCAAACCCGGACCTGTACGCCTGGCTATCGCGAGCGGCTTCACCTTGATCGAGCTTCTCGTGGTGGTGGCAATCATCGCGCTGCTCATCGCGATCTTGCTGCCGTCGCTCAAGGCGGCCAGGCTGCAGGCCCGGGTGGTGAATGTTCACTCGGATTTGCGTCAGATCACCTTGGCGTTGGACAGTTACGCGATGCACAACCGCGATCACTTTCCACCGACTCGGTCGGCCTGTGGCACGAACGTCAACTTCCAGTTGCCGATCGAGCTGGCCCGGCAGCGCTACCTGGCGCGGACCGCCAGCAACATCCCGCAAGCGGAGTTTCGCGACGTCTTCGACTCCACCCGCACCTACCGCTATCGGGCGCCGGGGCCAACTTACCAGAACGGCACCTTCTTTGATTTTCCGAACAGTACCTGGCGACCGCGGGCGGGTATCTGGGTTCCCGACGATTTCCCCCGCTGCGGCGGCGAGGACGGCCGGTTCTACTACAAACGCACGCACGAACCGCCGAGCCCGGTGGACTACACGGTCTGGAGCGGCGGCCCGGACCCCAAGGCCGCTATGTTCCCGCGAATCGAAGGCAGCTCGGACCTCGAAGAGACGTATTTCCCGCTGAAAAGGGCTTATTGGTACGTCGGCGGCGGCAGGCCGGGCCTGATCGTTCATTTCCGAAGCCGATTCGCCCTCAAGTACACCAGCCCGTGACATGTCGAACTCAGCAGGGCGTCTGTGACCGAACGGAGGGGCCTTGCTGGCCAAGGCAGCTTGTCGCCTCTGGTCACACACGCTTGGGCGCGTCCATCGACAACATGACTCGGTCTTGGCGACGCGGCAGATGTCGACTCTGGCCTCTGCCGTCTGCCGTGAAGCGACCGCCGCGATCAACCGTGAGTTGCTCGATTGACCAGCGCCGGATGCCTACCTCTGGATGCCTTGTTGCTTGTACGATTCGGGTATCGGCTGCATTCGGTGTGTTCGTGCATGGTCACATCAACCACCAGGGAGCGATGAGCAGCGACAGACCGAGCAACAGGGTCCAGACTCCCAAGAGCTGATCGGGTTCGCGGTCGCCGATGTAGGCTCTGGCCCATGGGGGGATTCGCCGCACCTTGAACACCTGACTGCCCAGCACCATACCGAGCATTCCGGCCCCTATGGCGAGCAGATCCAGCCACCGCAGGATGCCGGGCATGATCGGCAGCCGGGTGAGTCCCACCATCGCCCAAGCGCCAAGGACTATATAGAGCCCCAAGCGGGCGTCGTGGTTAACGTGTTGCAGCCGCAGGACCAGGGCCCATGTTTCCGCCGCCTTTCGCCGTACTTCCCGCATGTCGAAGGCCGTCCCGCACTCAGGGCACCGGTTCTTGGGCAATCCGGTCAGGTTATATCCGCATGTGCCGCAGGTCGGGGGAAACGGGAAACGCCACTCGTCCTTGGGGCGCAGGTGCTCGAGATGGTCATAGGTCAGGCTCATGGTTCGCCCGGCAGCAAGAGGCGCCCGGCCGCGTCACGGACATCGTCCGCTCCGATCACGGCGGAGCAGACACTCACGCAACCAGCGCCAGCTGATGCCAGTATAGCCAATCGGTCGGGGGTGATGCCACCGATGGCGACGACGGGGATCCGCGTCTCCCCGGTCGCGAGGCGGAGCAGGTCCGGGCCGGGCACATGGTCCTGCGGCTTGGTGGGCGAGGGGAACATTGGCCCGACGGCGAGGTAGTCTGGTCGCTCGGCCAGGGCGGCGCGGAATTGCTCGGGATTGTGGGTACTCACGCCGATGAGCCGGTCCGGCCCAACCACCCGGCGAGCGTCGGCCACGGGCAGATCGGTCTGGCCGAGGTGCACGCCGTCCGCGTCGCTGAGCACGGCCAGGTCCGGCCGGTCGTTGATGATGCTCAGAACCCCATGCTCCCGGCAGAGAGCGACAAGCCAGCGGGCACGGGTGAGTAACTCACGGTCTTCGAAATCCTTCTCTCGCAGTTGCAGGCAGCCGGCACCGCCGGCGATGGCCTCGGCCGCCGTGGCGAGCCAGTCCTGACGGCACAGCGAGGCCGTGATGAGGACGTAGAGCCGCACCCGGGCGAATCGTGCCGCCCGTGTGCCGCGTAAGAGTACCTGTTGTTCGAGCTGGTACGCGTGGTAGCGGAGGGCCTCGACCTTGGCCGCGAGGTTTGGATCAAAAGTCTTGGCGTATTCCTCGATGGTTCGCAGGGCTTCGGGCAGCCGTTTAGCGGCGGCGATGCAGGCCGACCGAGCGTCCGGTCGATCTCTCTCGCCGGCGGTGGTGATCCGCGTGCCCACATCGCCGGGTGTATCCCGAGCGGTCAGGAGGCTCTCCAGCGGCAGGCATCGAAGGCAATCGGCCAGTTGGTGTCGCGCGCTCTTGACCGCTTCGCAGCCGGCGGGATCGTCGAGGACGAATCGCGCGTAGTCCTCCATCACCCGCAAGGCCTCTCTCGCCCGGTTGAAGTTCGCGTCAATAATGCGGGCAATACTGGGTTGCATGAACGCCGAGATACCTTGAACCAATCCACGTCTCGCCATGACCGACCCGCAGGCCAGAGCCTCACCTACATTGTCTCCTGCCTCTCCGTCTCTTACACCCCGTCAAGCAGGTGGCCCAGTTTTTCGCGCTTGGTGCGCAGGTACGCGCGGTTCGAGTCATTGGGGGGTACGCGGATCGGAACCTGCTCGACGACTTTCAGGCCGTACACCTGCAGGCGGCTGACCTTCTTGGGGTTGTTGGTGAGGATGCGGATGTTCTTGAGGCCTAAGTCGCGGATGATCTGGGCGCCGATGCCGTAATCCCGCTTGTCGGCCGGGAAGCCCAGCTTCTCATTGGCCTCGACGGTATCGAGCCCATGATCTTGCAGTTGGTAGGCCTTGAGCTTGTTGTGCAGCCCGATGCCCCGACCCTCCTGCCTCAGGTAGACGACGGCCCCACGACCCTCGCTCTGAATCATGCACATGGCATCTCGGAGCTGTTCGCCGCAGTCGCAGCGTGAGGAGCCGAGCACGTCGCCGGTGAAGCATTCGGAGTGCACACGGACCAGGATCGGATCGTCGAACTCGATGGGGTGGCCCTGCTCGTCACGCTCGCCTACTCCCCCGCAACAAACCGCCAAGTGGAGGTCGGAATCGACCACCGATTTGTACGCGTGCAGCGTGAACTGTCCGTAGCGGGTGGGTAGCTTGACGCTTTCGACCCGCTGGACGAGCGGCTCGCGCTGATGGCGGTACTCGATGAGGTCCGCGATGGTGCACATGCGGATTCCGTGCTGTTGGCCGAACCGGGCCAAATCCGGGACACGGGCCATCGAGCCGTCCTCGTTCATGATCTCGATGAGTGCCCCGCCGAGACGCATTCCCGCCAGCCGCAACAGATCGACGGTGCCCTCGGTCTGGCCCGCCCGAACCAGCACCCCGCCGCTGCATGCGATCAGTGGATTGATGTGGCCGGGCCGCAGGAAGTCGTCCGCCGTGGCCTCCGTGTCCACCAGTCGGCGGATCGTCGTGGCCCGGTCTGTGGCTGAGACCCCCGTGCTGACCCCGAATCGCGGATGGGCGTCGATGGTCACGGTGAAGGCGGTGTGCAGTGTGGCTGTATTGTCCATCGTCTGCGGCTGCAGGTTGAGCTCTCGGCAGCGTTCCCTCGCCAGGGCTACGCAAAGTACACCGCGGGCGTGGGTCAGCATGAAGTTGACCATCTCGGGCGTGATCGATTCCGCGGCGCAGACGAGATCGCCTTCGTTCTCGCGACTTTCGTCGTCAACCAGGATGATGAACCGGCCGGCCTGCAGTTCCGCCAAGGCCTCCGGGATGGTGCAGAAGGGGCTTGCCATCGTCGAGTCAGTCCTCTGGGTCGTTGTTCCTGCCGTCGCTCCAGCGGCTGGTGCCGGGTCGGCTGCCGTATTGTACGCGATTTGTCGCCCTCGCGGCAGGGGCCGGCAAGGCGAATGGACCCGAAGGCTCGCCAGAATCGGCGGGGCTGGTTACCAGGACCGGCAGAGCTTTGTCATCCGGACCGGCGGGGCTGGTCACCCGGACCGGCGAGGCTGGTCACCCGGACCGGCGAGGCTGGTCACCCGGACCAAGGCAACTTGTTGCTGTTCGTCCTGGAAGTTCGATTCCGTCACCGACCGGACAACTCCACCGCTTTGAGCTCGGCCAGTAGCTCACGCAGGAACGGCTCAACGTCGGTGACGATACCCACGGTCTGGAAGGATCCGCGGTCGGCGAGCTTGGTCACGACAGCCGGCGAGATATCCACGCAGGCCACCGGTACGCGGGCTGGAAGCAGGTTCCCCGTGGCGACCGCGTGCAGCATGGTCGCGATCATCAGGCAGTAGCCCGCATCCTGAACGTACGCCCGCATGCGGTCTTGGGCCGCCAGTGCGTCGGTGATGACCTCGGGGAGGGGGCCGTCGTCGCGGATCGAGCCGGCCAGTACGACCGCCACCTGGTGCCGGACACAGGAGTGCATGATGCCGGAGGTGATCGCACCGGCTTCCACCGCCGCCCGGATCGAGCCGTGACGCCGAACCGTGTTGATCGCCCGCAGGTGATGCTCGTGTCCCGCATCAACGGGGATGGCCCGGTCCAGATGCACGCCCAGCGACGTGCCGTAAAGGGCATGCTCGATGTCGTGCGTCGCCAGGGCGTTGCCCGCGAAGAGTACCTGGATGTAGCCCTTCTCGATCAGCTCGACGACGTGCGGCGCGGATCCGGTGTGAATGATCGCCGGCCCGCCGACCAGAATGATCGGCCGTCCCGATTGCCGAGCGGCATACATCCGCCGGGCGACGTCGTGAATGAGCACGTTCTTGGGCTTCTCCGTCGAGACGTGCGAAGACATGAACCCGAACATGCCGCCCTCGCGGGATCGTTCCAGCGGCACCACCTTGACGCCGCGATGTCCGACGACGATCCGGTTGCCCCGCCGGACATGGCAGACCGGCACGCACTCGAAGACGTTGTCCCCGCCGACCATGCGGATGCCGCAGTCCATCTCCTGCTGCCGCACTTCATGCCAGTCGTCCCGCCAACGCACCAGCGTCTGCTGGTTCGTCGTCGAGTAGAAACCTTCCGGGAAGACGCCGTCTTGCTCCGCCTCAATGAGCCGGACGTCCTCCGGCTTGTAGAAGGTCGCACCGTGACGGCCGAGCTGGGCCATCAGGTCGGCGAGCGAGCTCGGGTCGGCCGCTTTGACCTCGATGGTGGCCGAGCTTCGATCGTTTCGATCCTGACCGATGTGGACATCCAGCAGGCGAAAATCGCCCCCGAAGGCGAGGATCTCGTCGAGGACTTTCGAGAGGATCAGGGAGTCAATGATATGCCCTTCCAGCGTGATCTCTTCGCTGATCATGAAGCTGTTGCTCCTTCGTACACATCGCTCGAACCGGCACCACCGGTCGCGATGGCCTGTTCCTGCTTCCAACATGAGTACCCTCGCTGGGTACCTCGCAACGTCTCGACGTGTCCCGCATCACCCCGTTCGGCGGCGCGGCCGGGTGATGTTCCCATATTGTACCAGCATCCGCCGTTGCGCCTAACCAATCTGGACGGGCGGGTGGCATGGGTCGGCACGGACGTGTTGGGCGGTCCTCCCAGGGAAGGGGGCAGGCACAAAGGAGCCAGTCCCCCGACGTCCCGAACGCACCTACAGGCCCATGTCCCCGCCGTTCCGTCGCGGTCACGGCATCGAGAAGCCTTTGTCTAGGCCCATCCGCGGGGGTGCATCCGAATTTCAGGGGCACTGGGTGGCACTGGTCCGTACCCAGACCAGTGGCTGTCCGCATTTGGCCACGGGTCGGAGTACCGACCCATGCCACCCTCGATACTTCGCCTTTGGCAACTTGCCACGGAACGGCGGATGCACCCCATCCGCGGCGAATTCGCTGATGCGGGCTTGTCGGTCGCGGAGACTTCCGGTAACCTGTGACCCGCGCATGTGCCGAGCGGCTCGGCACCCAAGCTTTCTTGTGGAAAGGATGGAACTGTGGCCAAGGCAAAACGCAAGGCGGGCGGCAAGCGGTATCGATTCTCCTTCGGACCCTGGAACATCAGCGAAGGGGCGGATCCCTTTGGCCCGCCGGTCAGGCAGCCGATCGCCTTCGCCAAGAAACTCCGCGTCTACAAGCAACTCGGCTTCGATGGGGTGCAGTTTCACGATGACGATGCCGTCCCCGACCTCAACGATCTGAGTCCCAACGCGGTCCTCAAGAAGGCCGCCCGCCTGGGCCGCGTTCTGGCGGACGAAGGCCTCGAACCCGAGTTCGTCGCCCCTCGCCTCTGGGAGGACCCCAGGACGATCGACGGAGCTTTCACCTCCAACAGTCCCAGTTGCCGCAAGTACGCCATCGATCGCGCTCTCCAGTGCGTCGACATTGCCGCGGAGCTGGGCACGAACAACGTTGTGGTCTGGCTGGCCCGCGAAGGGACTTACATCCGAGAAGCCAAGAACGCCCGCCTCGCCCACGACTGGCTCATGACCGCCATCAACAAGATGCTCGGGCATAACCCCGATTTGCACCTCATGATCGAGCCCAAGCCCAATGAGCCGATGGACCAGGCTTATGTCCCTACCATCGGACACGCGATCTCATTGGCTTACCTGTCCGACGCCCCGGATCGCGTCGGCGGGCTCATCGAGACCGCCCACGCCAAACTCGCCGGCCTGGATCCCTCAGACGAGATGGCCTTCGCTCTGTATCACAAGAAACTCTGGAGCGTGCATCTGAACGATCAGAACGGCCTCAAGTTCGATGAGGACAGGAACTTCGCGGCCGTCAATCTCCGCGAAGCCTTCAACCAGGTTCGCGTGCTCGAGGAGGCCGGCTACGGCTCCAACGGCGAGATGGTCGGGCTTGATGTGAAAACCTTCCGCACGCAGAAGCAGGCGGACAGTGCTGCCCACTTGGCCAACAGCAAGCGGTTCTTCGAGCTCATGCTCCAGAAGGTTCGCACCTTCAACCGCAAGGCCGAGGCCGAGTTCATCAAGGACCGCAACTACGAAGGGCTCGAACGATTGGTCATCGAGCACCTGCTCGGCGTCCGGTAGCCGACACCGCAACCGCGCGACGAAAGACGATCTGTGCGAAGCAGCTTGACTTGCGCGTCAAGCCGCAGCCTGTTCCGCTGCTTTGCGAAGAAGGTCTCGGTCGAGTGTGCCGCCTCGCGGACAACGCCCGATCGCTCATCGCTGCGCCAGCCACCAGGTCATCGCGACGATGCCGATGCCCGCGCACACGGTTGCGGCCAAACCCAGCATCATCCTGGGGGATGGCACCGGGATCTCCAGGTCGGGGTGGTCGATCAGCTTGCGTATCGGGGACGCTGGGCTGGTTCCAGCATCGCCCAATGTCTGCCCGGTCGGCTCGGGGCCTGCTGCCGGGGTGCGCAATACCCGGTAGAAGGCGTCCAGCTTCTCGCGTGGCTCAGGCCTTGTCAGCAGACTGGTGACGATGCCCAGCACCATCGCCACGGACATGTACGTCAGCATGATCCAGCCGTCGTTTAGCTCCAGCTTGCCCTTGATGACCGTGACGGCCGATGGGAACACTCGCTGCACAAGCGTCACGCCTTGCTGCCATTCTAAGCAGATCCATACCGCGTAGGCACCGAGCGTTGAGACCAGCAGTCCCCAGGTCGTGTATCGCCGCCAACAAAGGGCCAGCCACACTCCCAGCCCGATGGCGCCCGGCAGGGCGATCAGGATCTCGATGAGATCGACCAGGTTGTTGAACGCGAAAGCCAGCAGCACAGCGGGTACCGCACAAGCGAGCCCGATCCAGCGGGCAATTCGCAGGTAATGGTCTTCCGGCCGGCCGGTGCGGAGAAATCGCTGGTAGAGGTTGCGGCTGATCAACCCGCCGGCGACCATCAGCGGGGCCGCACATCCCTCGACCGCCGCCCACGCGAGAGCGACCCAGAGCAGTCCCGCGGCTCCGTTCCCCACCGTGGCCGTCAGGTCGTGGCTGGCTTGGGCGAACAGCCCGTCCGCGAAGAGTGTGGCCCCTGGCCCCGTCGGATCCGCCGCGAGCACGTCCGGCGTCGCGTATTGGGCCACCCACGCCAGCCCCAAGAAAGCCCAGGCTACCACACACGCCCGTTTGATCAGCCCACCCGACACTACGCCCAGCGCGGTTGCCCGCTCGGACCGCGCGCACCCGTAACTGCTGGCCGCCATGGGCCCTACGATGCTCCCCGCAGCCATCGTCGCGACCATCATGGCCACGAACAGAGGGGTCATCGGAGTCCGGGCGAGCGCAACAAAGACTTCCTCGGTCAATCGCAGACTCAGTAGCTCGGGGCGCTGAGCGGCCAGTGCTTCGTTGCCCGCGTGGATCGCGGCCGGTCCCATACCCTGCCCGAATACCAGCCACACTCCGGCAGCGGTGAGCAGCAACATCAGCAGGCCGCGTGTGATGCCCGTCACCACCACCGCCCGAAAGCCGCCCGCCCAGACGGCCAGCAGCGATACACCCATGATGACGCTCAACATCGGTTGCCACGCGAGATCACTGCCGGCCATGAGTTCGATCAGCTTGCGCACACCCACCAGCCAGACGGTCGTACTCAGGATGCAGGTGATGACGGCGAATGCCACATAAAGCCAGACCGTTGCGGGGTGAAACCGCCGCTCAAACAGATCCGCCGTGGTGGCTATCCGTAGTCGCCGAACGACTGGTCCGATAATCCACCAGAAGGGCAAAGCTGCCAAGTAGATGAACTCGTACCACAGCCCTGCCAGTCCCACCTGGAACATGCGAGCGGTGATCGATGAGAGCTTCTGCATGGGGTTCCCGGAGTGGAAGAGGGCCAACGCGGGGCCGCGGTAGCGACGGCCGGCCAACAGAAAGTCATCGAGCCGACGGACTCCGCGCGCGGTCCACAGCCCGAGTCCGGCCATGCCGGCAAGGCCGACAGCGAGAATCAACCAATCAATGAGGCCCATGGGGTATGTTCCGGAAATCCCAGTCCCAGCACGCATTGTATGCGATATTTCCCATCATCGCGATCACCGCGAACCATAAGCCGTGTACCACGGATGGTGGACAATAAGCGGAGGTACAATCCCCATTGACTACGCGTCAGCGTATTCTATCGTTACGCAGTGGGGGGCGCTGTCGAAAAGGGCGGGGGAATGCTGATGTGTGAGTACGGGGGATGGTTGGTTGAACTCGAGAGCGGCGGCAAGCTCTCCGATATCCTCGGCTTTGAGGAGAACGTCTCGGATGCCATTTACGAGTCAGCCGAAAGGCTGATCACGCTGTTGGTGGAGACCGGCAAGGAAGAAGCTGCCCGACGAATTGCAGCCGTTCTGAATGAGTGTCTCCCCTGAGTTCCCAGAGCCACACACGACGCCACGTGTTTTCCCGGACCCTGGCGACCCAACCTTCTCACGACCGAATAGGACCATGATGCGAAGCTGCAACAGGCTAAGCCAGTCAGCCATTGCGCGAGGGGGGAGTCGAACCCCCACACCTTACGGTACAGGAACCTAAATCCTGCGCGTCTGCCAATTCCGCCACTCGCGCGAGTACCGAACGCTACTGCACACAGTCTCGCAAAGGCCATGCGGAGTCAAGCACGGCGCGGTTTGTACCCCAAATGGCCTCGACAAGGCGGCTCGATAGCTTGACATCTCATGATTTCATGATATAATGATATGTCATGAGCGAGACGACCCACCCACTGCTGCCGATGGCGCTCCTGGAGCGGGCTGCGGAGACGTTGCGCATCCTGGCCCATCCGCATCGCCTGCGAATTTGTGAACTGTTGCTTGAGGAACGAGTGCCGGTGAAGGTGCTCACGGAACAACTGGGGATTGCGGGCAACGCGGTCAGCCAGCACCTGAACATCATGAAGGCTCATGGCATTCTGGGTTGTGAACGCGAAGGCAAAACCGTTTTTTATCGAGTGATCGACCCTCGGCCGGCTTGGTTGCTGGGGTGCATTCGAGGACATGGGCAGGATCAGGTGGATACGGCGAGCGGTCGCGACGGGACCGCGCGTGAAAAGTAAACGAGGTGAGAGCCATGCGTAAGATTGCTGCGGATCAGGTCGGTTGCTGGAAGGGGCGGGTTGTAGATGTTCGCGGCTTCGATGAGTTTGCGTCCGAGCGGTTACCGCAGGCCGAGTGCGTGCCGTTGGATCGCGTGTTGACCGCCGCTGGACAATGGGCACAGGACGAAGAGCTCCTGCTGATGTGCAAGACGGGGATGCGTTCGGCACGGGCGGCCGAGCAACTGGAGAAGGTGGGCTTCAGAAACGTCCATATGGTGGAGGGCGGCCTTGAGGCGTGCAAGAAGGCGGGCGTCGAAGTCATTCGGGCCAGAGGCAGGATTTCCGTCATGCAGCAGGTGATGATCGGCGCGGGCCTGCTGCTGCTGGCCGGGCTGATTCTGGCGTATGTCCACCCCTGGTTCCTGCTCATTGACTGGCTCGTGGCGTGCGGTTTGACGATAGCCGGCTTGACGGGCTTCTGCCCAATGGCCAAGATCCTGGAGCGAATGCCCTGGAATCGAACCGGCACGTGCGGGACCGGTTCTTGTGGTTGACTGCCGCGAGGTGACGGCTGTTTGCGGCAGGCATGGGCGTTTGTCGCACTTCTGCTTGTTCAGTGTGGTCGGCGATGCCTTCGCGGTGCTTGTCGTTCGTCGCGATGGTACACCGGCCTGGAAAGTAGTGACAGGGAGCAGTGATGGTCAGACCGAGGATTCTGGTTGTGGGAGGTGTGGCGGCGGGAGCGAGCGCGGCTGCGCGGGCCCGACGGATGGCGGAATCGGCGGAGATCGTGATCTTCGAGCGAGGTGAGGAAGTCTCCTTCGCCAACTGTGGGCTGCCGTATTACATTGCCGGCCAGATACAGGATCGCAAGAAACTGCTGGTTGCCCAGCCGGCGGACTTCCGTGAGAAGTTTCGCATCGAGGTGCACACACGCCACGAGGTGGTTCGCGTCGACCGCCAAGCGAAGCAGGTCGAGGTGGTCAATCTCGACAGCGGGCAGCGTCGGCGCGAGGCCTACGACAAACTGGTGCTGGCACCCGGCGCATCGCCGGTGGTGCCGCCATGGGCTGTGCTGCAAGCCTCCAATCTGTTCACGCTCCGTGACATGACGGACAGCGACCGAATCCGTGCGTACGTGGACGAGCATCGGCCGGCCAGGGCGGTGGTGATCGGCGCGGGCTTCATCGGGTTGGAGATGGTCGAGGCCCTGACGGAGCGCGGGGCGGCGGTGACGCTGGTCGAGCTCCAGCCGCAGGTTTTGCCGCTCATGGACGCGGAGATGGCCTCGCGGATCGAGGCGGTACTGCGCAAGCACAAGGTGGATGTGCGGGTGGGTGTCCGGGTGAATGCCCTGTCGGCCGAGGGGGGGCGTGTCACCGGCGTCCGGTTCGACAACGGGGAGGAGATCCCGGCCGACCTGGTACTGGTGTCCGTCGGTGTGCGGCCGAACGTCGAGTTGGCGCGCGAAGCCGGCCTGAGGCTTGGTCCCAGCGGCGGTATTGCGGTGGACGAGCTTCAGCGGACGAGCGATCCAGACATCTGCGCCGCAGGGGACGCCACGGAAGTGGTCCATGCGGTGCTGGGCAAGTCGGTCTGCGTCCCGCTGGCGGGTCCCGCGAATCGCAATGGCCGGTTGGCGGGTCAGCATGCGGTGACCGGCAAGGCCCGCCCGGCGACACCGGTGGCGGGCAGCGCCATTGTGGGCGTGTTCGGCGAGGCGGCGGCTGTGACCGGTTTGAGCCTCAAGGCGGCCAAGCAGGCGGGACTCGACGCCACGGCGGTGTACGCGATCGGCGGGCATCACGCGGGGTACTACCCCGGTGCCGAGCAGATGGTCCTCAAGCTGGTTTTCGATCCGGCCAGTCGGCGGGTGCTGGGTGCCCAAGCGGTCGGGGGCGCGGGCGTGGACAAGCGGATCGACGTGATCGCGACGGCGATCCGGTTTGGCGGTACGATCGACGATCTGGCGGGGCTCGATCTGACTTACGCCCCGCAGTTCGGATCAGCGAAGGATCCGGTGCACATCGCCGCGTTCGTGGCCCAGAACCAGGCCGACGGACTCTTCCAGCAGATCCTGCCCGGCGAGCCGATCCCGCCCGGACAGGTGTTGGATGTTCGCACCACCCCCGAGGTGGCCAAAGGCACACTGCCCGGCGCGGTTCACATCTCGTTGCAGACGCTGCGTGACAACCTGAACCGGCTTGATCGCGACCGGCCGGTGCTCGTGCTCTGCGGGATCGGGCAGCGGGCCTACTTTGCCTCGCGTATCCTGATGCAATCGGGCTTTGGGGATGTGTGGACCTTGGCGGGAGGTTACACTCTGCATAAGGATACGTGGCCGGCAGCAGAGCAAACGAGCGGTTCATGTGGCTGAAGATGTAGCCGAGCAGTGGACGGACGAAGCCGGGAGGCGGGGTGTTGCCCTGTCGTCCCCCGGTGCGTGGCTGCTCCATGCCTTGGTGAGCCCCGCGAGTCTGTTGGTTGTTGCTCTGCTTGTGCATGTGGCGGGTCGGATCGCGGCCTTCTGCATGCCGATCAAGCTCGACAGCTTCTACTACACCATCAGCGCCTACCGGCTTTGGCGGGCTGGTGCGATTTTCGAGGATCTGATTCCCGACAAGCCGCCCGGCCAAGCGCTGCTCACCGGTTGGGTCTACCACCTTTGGCCCGGTGAGCCGAGCCGGCTGGCGATGATCCCGGTCGAATCCGCGTTCATGCTTGCTGCGTACGGCGTGTTCTGGTGGTTGGCCCGGCGGCTGTTCGGCTCGCCGCTGGCCGCGGGCCTGACTCTGTTTTTCGTTATTGCCCACAACCACTACAACGGGCTGGAGACGATCACCGACGGCTTCAATCTCGGCGAGAACTACCTGATGTTGCCGACGTTGCTGGCCGTAGCGGCCCATCTGACCATCGCGTCGCCCATCAAGCGAGGGCTGGCTCGCGGGTTAGCGATGGGTGTCGCCCTGAGCATCAAGCAGGCATCCGTGGGCCTGGCGGCGGCCTTTCTGCTGCACGGCTTGCTCAGCTCGATCCGAAGCAAGACCTATCGGCAAGCGGGTGTGGCGGGGGGCCTGACCGTCATCGGCATCGGCTTGGCCTGGTCGCCGATGCTTGTGTTTCTTGGGCTGCATGGGTGGCTGGGCGACCATCTGCGGGAGCTGGCTGCCCTCTCGGGTGAGCACGCGGCAATCATGCCCATCGCGTGGCCGCCGTGGCACAACCTGGTGCCGCTTGTGCCGCTGGCGTGGTGGATTGTGGTGGGAGCGGTTGTTCGGCTGACGTCGAAGCGAGCGGGGGCCGTGGGGAAATCGCGAGGCAGCGAGGGCTGGTTGGTGGGCTTCCTGTTGTGTTGGCTGGCGATTGAGGCGGTGGGGGTCTGGAGCATGACCAAGCCGGGCACGCATTACTACCAGCAGGTGGTTTCGCCGATGGCTCTGCTGGCCGGCCTGGCCATCGCGGCGTTGCGGAGTGACACCGGCCGGCGCTGGGCCGCGAGCGAACGCGAGACGACCTGGCGATGGCTGGGGGCGACCACGGCGACGCTGGCTTTGCTTGCGGCGATGCCCGTGCTGGCGGCGGGCTCGATGCGGGTGTACAAGTTCGACCCGCGGGTCGAGGTAGTCGAGTTTGCCCAGTGGCAGGCGACGTGGTCGCCGAGCCGGGCGGCGGATCATCTCCCGCAGAGGGCCAAGCCATGAAGGAGCGCGGCTGGCTGGTGACAACGGTGCTGCTGGGCGGCGTGTTGGCCGCGCCGGCCGCGCTGCCGGTCGCGGTTCTCCATGGCAAGGGAGAGTTCACGATCGCCGAATGGCTCCCCGGTTTCCTGGCTGTCTGGCTGGCGGCGGTGGGTCTGTTCATATCGACGTCCGGGCCGACGTGGGAAGGAGTACCCGCCTGGTGTCGCGGGATCGCGGCCCTCAGCTTGGGGGCTTTGGCCCCATTGGCGGCGATGTCCAACCAGCACAACACGCAGGCCGATCTGGCTCTGCTGGCGATGGCGGCGGCGGTGGTTCTGCATCTGCGGGCTCAACCCTCTCGATGGCAGACCGCGGGCGTGCTGTTGACGGCGGTCGCGTGCGGGCTGGATGCGACGGCATTCATCCTTCCATTGGGCTGGTTCTGGAGCGGCTTGCGATCCAAGACCGGCCATGCCCAAGCCTGGACGCTGGTTTTCGCCGGGCTGGGAGGGCTGGTCATTGGGCGGCTGGTGGGCTTGCCGATGCTGTCGGGGTATCGCATCCAGCAGTCGGCGTACGCGATTCACCGCGACGTGGCCGTTATCCTGGCCGTTCTCGCCCTGGGGCTGGCGGGTTACGCGCAGGCTCGCTTTCCGCGAAGGCCCACCCACCCGGGCTGGTGGCTGCCGGGCTGGGCGGCGGTGAGTGTATGCGTGCTGTTGGCGGGGGTACTGGGGTTTGCGGTGAACGTGCGACTGGCCGTTCTTGGGCTGTGGTGGCTGATGCCCAACGGTTTGGCGGAACTTGCGGCCCTTCTGCAGGGGCGGCTGACGGATGACCGGATCACGCGGACGGTGGGGTTGCTGGTGGCTCTGGCTATCGTGGCCCTCGCGGTGCCCGGGCTGCTGGCGTGGAGGGGCGGCATGTTGATGGGCCTGTATCTCCTGCCGGGGGGAGGTTAGGCAGAGTTCGGGCGGGTGTCGGTGTGCGTATTCGTTCCGCTCACGGCGTCTACGATGCGCGGTTGCCCGTCCTCATCCGCGGCGAAAAGGCCGACTGTGTCGATGGATCCCGTCGATTGCTGAGGAGTGAGTCTTGCTTCTCACCGGGGCAGCCGATTCCAGCCATGAGGTGTCGCGGAGAGCCCTGCGGTTGCCGAGGGTTTTCGCTCGCCCTGCATTCGTGCTTGCGGCGGCGTTGGCGATCCACGCCATGGGGCGTGTGAGTGCCACATGTGCCCCCTCGCGGTTCGACAGCTTCGTGTATTCGGTCGCGGCATACCGGTTTTACGATCCACAGGCCACGGCGGCCGACCTGGTGCCGGACAAACCCGCAGGCCAGCCCTGTCTCACCGGGTGGATGTATCGCGTGATGCCCGCTCCGCCGTCGCGGTTGACCTTGTTGCCGCTCGATTCGGCGTTCCTCTTGGCGGGTTATGCGTTGTTCTGGCTCCTGGCTCGCGGGCTCGCCGACCGGACCGCCGCCGCGGCGGGTATGCTGTTTCTGGTGCTTGGCATCAACGCCTACAACACGCTCTACGAGGACGTCGCCGGGCTCAATGTGAACGAGATCTACCTGCTGGCTCCCATGCTCTTGGCGGTGTGGGCGCATCTTGCCGTTCAAAGACCAGCCTGGCGGGGCCTGTTGCGCGGAGTGGGGCTTGGTCTGGCCCTGAGCGTGAAGCAGTCGGCAGTCGGCCTGGCGGTCGTGCTGGTCGTGTGCGGATTGCTGCGTGCCGCGGAGGAAGGACGGGTTCGCGACATCTGGCGAGGCGTGGCCTGGAGTGCGTTCGGCATGGCCGTGGTCTGGGTACCGCCGGCGGTTCTCCTCTATGTGCGGGGCTGGCTGGGACCGCACTTAGCGGACTTGGCGTCGCGGTCAGGCGAATATGTGGAGCTGGCATGGCCGCGCGGGTGGCATGGATACCGATTCGCACCGGTGGCCGCCACGGCGTGGTGGGCCATCGTGGGCCTTGTGCTGGGCACTTCTTGCCGCACACCCACCGAATCGCGGGGCCGACAGCTGCCGCTCGAACACGACGCGGCCCGGCTGGCCTGGCTGTGGCTGGCGGTGGAGGTGACGCTGCTGTGGCTGATGACCCGGCGGTCGGGGCATTACCATCAGCAGGTGGTTGCGCCGGCGGCTCTCCTGGCGGTGATCGGGATGGCCCGGATGGCTCGGCTGACCGCGTTCATGTCATTGCGGCAGCGTCTCCGGGCACGGTATCTGGCAGCATGCGTCACCGTGGTGCTGGTGCTCGTCGCCCTGATGCCTTTCACGGCTGAGATCTGGCGTCGTGTTCCCGGCTTCAGCTACGACGAGGAGGTGCGGACCTTCGCGGCCTGGCTGGCCGACTGGTCGCCGCGTTCGCTGGCCCCGCATTGGCAGGGGAGATGACTTCACTACCTGCCCCGCGATCATTCGGCAGGCACCACGTCTTCGCCAAAGGGCCGCCGAGGCACTCAACGAATCCAGCTGAAGAGGGCGGCGCCGGTGTGCAGATAGTAGAGGTAATGCGTCGCGATCGCGCTGCCGAGGGCGAAGACGACGAGCCCACTGACGGCAGGTAAAATCCGGAGCATGAGCCGGTGGCCGTGCCGGGAGAGCCTCTCTCGCCCGTCCTGGTCAGTGTCAGCCAACAGCCTGGCGGCAAATCGGCGGCTACCCAAGGCGAGGAACCCGATGGCCATCAGCGTCAACGCCAGACCGAGGCTGAAGATCCCGATGGCGTACAGCGCGCCGGCCACCACGTTGGCCCCGATACCCAGCAGCATCATGATCGTCGCGGTTGGGCAGGGCACGATTCCGCCGGTGATGCCCATCAGAATGAGCAGCCGGATGGTGATGCGGTCACCTTCAGCGATGGGATGATGCTCATGTTGGTGATTGTGCGGGTGCTCGTGATTGTGCGGGTGCTCGTGTGTGTGCTCGTGGCTGTGCGGGTGTGAATGGCCATGCTCCGCGGCTGTCGGATGGGGATGGGAGTGAGTGAAAAGCGTGCGGAGCCAGGATGGCCGGGCGTGCGTGTGCGTGTGTTCGTGATGGTGATGGTGTGCGGTCCGCCCGGTGGCCGCCCGCCAGGCCAGGGCCAGTCCCATGACCGCCACCAGCAGGCCGGCCAGCACGCCGAGCCATAGTTGCAGCATCGGCCCAAGATCGGGCCGCGTTGCCTGGAAGGCCCAAATCACCAGCCCGAGGATGACCACCAGGGCGGTGTGGGTGATGGTCACCACGACCGCGAGAACCACTGCGTGCCACCAGGTGCCATTCCTGCTGATGAGATACGCGGCCACCAGCGTCTTGGCGTGGCCGGGCATGAGGGCGTGAATCGCGCCGTAGGCGAACGCCAACCCGGTGATCGTCAGAAACACCCACAGGCCCCCAGGGCTATGCAAGAGGCCGATGAGGCGATCCGCGTTACGTTGGTAGGGGCTGCGGATCGCAGGGTCGTTACGCGGGTCGTTGAGCCGAGCCAGCATCGCGGCGAGGGCCTCGGGGTCAGGTTCCGCGGCCAGGCCGGCCCCGAGCCCGGGCGAGGTCGGGTCGGCGCCGATCTCCTCGATCTGAAACCGCAAGCTCGTCTCGCGTTCGTAAGGCATGTGGCCTGGGTCGTATTGCTCGTAGATGAACGGGTCGAGCCGGCACTCGTCCCAGTAGTCGGGCCGGGGTGGAATGGCCGTCACGCGAGGCAGCCGATGGATACCCAGCCCGCCGCGCTTGGCTTCGAGTAGGTGCCGCCGCGGGCCGTCGTGGATGAGCCAGCTCTGCCCGTCCTTCCCCGGTTTCAGCATCGCTTCGTCGGAAAGCCCCGATCCTCGCTGTGCGAGCACGGTCCGCACGGCCTCGGGGATTCCGCCTTCGCTGAGTTCCGCCAACGCCCGGTCATCCGCATGCGGCAGTTGCTCGATAAGCGAGGTGCGCTCCAGCAGGATACGCATCAGCCCGCGTCGCCCGGGAAACGTGTTGTCTTCGTAGGCTAGCGTGTGTGGCTGCTCGCCCAGCGGTGCCGGGTAGTTGCCGTGATAACGGATGATCAGGCGATAGGTGGGCAGATTAGCCACGCCCGGGGTCGTGACCATCAGCCGGCCCGGCGCGATCGGCCGACCGGTGCGAGTATCAACAAGATGCTCCATGGGTTCGAGGGCCACCGCTTGCCCGTCAATCGACAGCTTGAGCTGTGACGCCAGCTCGACCGCTTTGCGGTCCAGCCACCGCTGCTGCTCGTCAGGGCTGTCTATGCCATCGCGGTCAGTGTCGATCTCGTCGCGGAGGATGGTCGCGGTGGGGTACTCGGCAATGTCGAGAATCAGATCGACCTCCAGACGATCCAGGTGAAGGTGCAGCATGCTGAAGTGGGTGATGCTGTCTTCGCCCAGGGGATGAGCGGCGGCCGGTGCGGAAGCCAGCGTCAGACAGAGCATCGCGGCGAGATAGAGCGATCCCGGCAGCCCTCCCGGGCCCGGTGCGCCGCGCAGCCTCTGCCACACGCGACAGGATCGATACATCGTGCGAGTGAGCATAGCCAACGAACTCGGAACACAAGCGGCGGAAATCGGACTCTGCCCGCAAATCCTAAGTATCAGTCAAGGAATCGTGCGGCGCCGGCGACCCCGCCAACGACCCCGCCGACGAGCCCGGAGCGCAAGCGACGGGATGGTGGGGCGTTAGCGACGCGACCAACGAGCCCGGAGCGCGAGCGACGGGATGGTGGAGCGTCAGCGACGTACCTCTCGTGTTCCGGGCGTTACCCGCTCGCTCGCGCTCGGGGCTCGTTATCGCCTCGCTCGCGCTCGGGGCTCGTTACCGCCTCGCTTGCGCTCGGGATTCGTTACTCTCTCGCTTACGCACGGGATTCGTCACTTTCTCGCTTACGCTCGGGATTAGCCACCCGCTCGCTTGCGTTCGAGGCTTGCTCCTTGCCAACGAGCCCGAAGCGCGAGCGCCGGGATGGTGGAGCGTTAGCGACGTACCTTCCGTGTTCCGGGCGTTACCCACTCGCTCGCGCTCGGGGCTCGTTATCGCCTCGCTCGCGCTCGGGATCCGTTACTCTCTCGCTTACGCACAGGATTCGTCACTTTCTCGCTTACGCTCGGGATTAGCCACCCGCTCGCTCGCGCACGGGGCTCGTTACCCACTCGCTTGCGATCTGAATTCGTTATCCGCTTGCCGGTGATCGAGGCTCGTTGTCGGCTAATCCTGCAAGTCAGCCATGACGTTCTGGTAGATCGGGTACTCCGGACGTTCTTCACGCCCGGTCAGGGCCCGCTTGTACTGTTGAAGGGCTCGATCGCGATGGTCCGCAGCCTCGTTGCCGGTGCTCAGATTGGCCAACAGGTAGTGAACCGAAGCCATCTGCGTGTGCAAAACCCACAGTTGGCGTAATGGCGAATCAGCCTGTTGGTAGGCTTCGAGGGCGAGCTTGGCCGCTTCCACCGCCGCTTTGTGGGCTTCCTGTATGCCCAAGCGGGCGGCATCGGCCTGAGCCAGGGCCGCAGGGACTTGGTCCAAGGCCACGCCCTCCGGCAGTAAGCTGGCGTTCACCTCCATCGCCATGCTCTGCATCTCGCGGAGCATGGCCTCGTGCCGGGCGAGATCGTCGCCCCGCTGGGCCTGTGTGGCGGCGATGACGTAGGCCATGTCGCCGGCCAAGGCCATCGCACTGCCCGTCAGATTGGCGTCGCCGGTGATCATCGTCAGCCGGGGATTGGGGGCATCCGGGTTGTTCTCGGCATTCTGGGTGCGAGCGTCGTTGATGCGTTTCTCGGCCGCCCGACGGGCTCGACTGGCGGCCTGCTGGCCCCGGCCGTCCGCCAAGGCCAAGGCTTCGTCCTCAAGTCGGTGCGCTTCGATGGCGGCTGCCAGGGCGATTCGGGCGGCACCGGCGGCGTCCTCGGCGATGGCTGTCTGGCGACTGGCCAGGTTGGCAGCGCGTTGCCGGGCGCCGTCCTGCTTGGCGGTGAGTTCCTCGATCTGACGGTCGATCTCGTGAGCCGCGACCTGCAGGGCCTCGGCCAGGGCCTCCACCGCGGCGAGGTCACTCTCCAGGGCGATCCGGCCGCGTTCCGGTTTGATGTCTGTCGCCGGGTCGATTGCCACGATCGGGGCTTCGCTGATCTGCTCGTCATCGTTGGTGTCCACGCGGGCGTTGCGCAGTGCGCCATGCTCCAACGTTGTGGCCTCACGGAAAGCTTCGCGCTCCGCCTGAGCCGCGGCGTTGTATGCCTGGATGAACCGGTCCAGAGCCGCGGGATCAGAGGTGTCGATACCCGCCTCCTTCAACGCAAGCATCTCAACCTGCGACTGACGAGTCTGGGCATCCGCCGCCTTGGCCCGCGCGGTGATGTCCGGGATGATCGCTGAGAGCCGCTGCGCTTCCGCCCGGGCCTCCTCGATCGCTGCGGCAACCGCTTCCCGGCGGGTCCGCAGGCTGGCGATCCGTTCCGCAAACGCCGGGGCAGAAGGCTCCCCGTCAGCGCTTCCCGCTTCCGCCAACCCCCGGGACGCCGACTGAATCCGGTTGCCCAGTTCCTGCCATTGCCGGGCGTCGGTGATGACCTGGAATCGGGCCTCGTCGGCCATGGCTCGCTGTAGGGCGGCTTCCCGCCTCAACAGGTCCGCCTGATGGTAGCAGAGGGCGGCCTCCAGACGCGTTGCGGCCGGGTGATCCGAGCCGCTGACCTCGCCGTCGCTCATGGCGATCGCTTCCTGGAGCACGCGGAGGGCGTCGCTCAGCAGGCTCATGTTCCGTTTGAGCTCAGCCTGCAACTGCTGGTAGGCCTGGCCGCTGCTGGCCAGCCACGCGCCCGCCGCCGCAGGGGTCTGGCCGTCCAGAGCTCCGAAACGGTCCGCCAAGGTCCGCATCTGCCCCGCCTGGCGACGCAGGGCGTCGCTCATCACGCCTTCCTGCTCGCCGCTGCTGACGTACGTCTGCCAGTTTCCATCGGCACCTTCCGGCGGCTCGAGCCCCTCCGATCCAAGGACCGCGGTCAGCCGGGAGTTGGCCGGGTTGTACCCCGCCAGCATCCGCTGAGCGAGGGCTACCTTCTCATCAATCTGCCGAAACAGACGGTCCTGAGGATTTTCCAGCGGACCGGCCGTGAAAACGGCCAGAACCAGGCCGACCAGCACCAGGGCCGCGGCAATCATCGCGGGAAGCGGTAGGTTGGGTTTCACAGGGGACTCCAGTTTCTTTTCGCGATACCCCCCACGCCTATGCGGTTCCGGGCTCTCGCCGACGGTACCACTGCGTGCGGCGGCGCATACTGCCAGGCCAGACCCCTCTCGAAGGCCCGCCATTTCGCCCTATGAGTACCATGCCCGCCCCCCAACGTCAACGCGGACGGGCCCTTATAAAGCCCCCGCCGGTTTATCGTCGACAGCCTCGGACAGGGGCATTATCCTTGAACCAGGGAACGTCCCGGTCTCAAGCCCAATCGGGCAGAGAGGAGGTTCAGGTGGCGACAACCTGGAGCATCGTGGCGATGAGCGTTGGCGGTTGGGTGGCTATCGGTGTCCTGGCGGTCGTGGTGCTCTTCGTGATCCTGGCCTACAACGGGCTGGTGGGGGCGCGTAACCGCGTCCGCAACGCCTACAGCCAGATCGACGTGCAGCTCAAACGCCGGTATGACCTGATCCCCAACCTGGTCGAGACGGTGAAGGGCTACGCGGCCCACGAAAAGGAGACCCTCGAGCGGGTCGTCAAGGCACGGCAGCAGTGTATTGACGTCAGCGGCGTGGCCAACCAGGCCCAGGCGGAGAACATGCTCACCGGGGCCCTCCGCCAGCTCTTCGCCCTGTCCGAGTCCTACCCCGACCTCAAGGCGAATCAGAACTTCAGCCAGTTGCAGGAGGAGCTGACCAGTACCGAGAACAAGATCAGCTTCTCCCGTCAGCACTACAACAACACGGTCGAAAACTACAACACCAAGCTGCAGGTCTTCCCGACGGTGTTGATCGCCAACATGTTCGGGTTCACGCCCGAAGAGTTCTTCGAGTTGCAGGACGCCGCGGCCCGCGAGCCGGTGAAGGTCCAGTTTTGAGGCCGGCTTGCGGATTCATCCAACGGTTCGCGGATAAGCGTCACTGCCGGCTTGCCGCTTCGCGACGAGGAACACGCAAGCCGTCCCGAGTGGTGCACCCGGGACCGCCCGGTGCACCACCGCCCGGATGATCGCTGGAAAACGGGGACGCGATGGCTGTCGACTTCCACATCCTGATGAGCCGCAACCGGCGGAACAGTTGGATTCTGATCTTCTGCTTCATCCTGCTGGTCGCTCTCTTGGGGCTGGTCATCGGGTACGCCACCGGCGCCCACGCGGCGGGCCCGCAGGAAGCTCCGTACTTCGCGGCTGGCCTGACCGGTTTGGCGGTGATCCTTGCGGTGTGCGGAACCTTGGCGAGCTACTTCGGCGGGGCGTCGGCTATCCTGGCGATGAGCCAAGCCAAGCCCCTCGCCAAGCGGGATGATCCCCAGTTGTACAACGTGGTCGAGGAAATGGCCTTGGCCGCCGGTGTGCCTGTGCCGCGAGTCTACGTCATCGACGACACCGCTCCCAATGCCTTCGCCACTGGCCGCAATCCGCAGAAAGGCATCATCGCGATCACCACGGGCTTGCGCAACAAGCTCACCCGCGACGAGCTACAGGGCGTCATCGCTCACGAACTGGCTCACATCCGCAACCTGGATATCCGCTTCGCTTTGCTCATGGCTACTTTGGTCGGTGTGGTCGTGCTGCTGTGCGATATGTTCTGGCGGTCCATGTGGTGGGGCCGGGGCGGCATGATGGGACGCCGATCGTCCCGGCGATCAGGGGGCAACAAAGGCGGTGGGGCGGCTGTGTTGATTATCATGCTCATCGCCGTCGTGCTGGCGATCGTCGCCCCCATCCTGGCCAAGATCATCGAGATGGCCTTCTCCAGACAGCGCGAGTACCTCGCCGACGCCTCCGCCGTGGAACTCACCCGCAACCCGGACGGGCTTGCCTCAGCCCTCGCCAAGATCAGTGCCGACCCCGAGGTGCTCGAAGTAGCCAATCGGGCCACCGCACCCCTCTACATCGTGCACCCCATCAAGCATTTCGAGGATCGGGCCAGCTCCGTTTTCGACAGTCACCCGCCGATCAAGGATCGCATCCGTCGGATCGTTGCGATCAAAACCGGCTCCGAGACATGAGACGATCGGCGGCCGGACGAGCGCTGGTGCGTATCGGGCAGAACGCGACTACTTGCGACACCATGCCTGCTGTTGCCGGGCCCAGTCGCGCAGGTCGGGCGGTAGCTCGGGGGCGTCAAGAGCACGCTGGTAGGCGGGGATGGCTTCAAAGTCACGGCCAAGTCGCCTGAACAGCTCGCCCAGCAGATACCAAGCTGAGGGGGTGTTGGCGGCGTTGATTTGGTTGATCAGCAGGGCTCTCTCCAAGTGATCGGCGGCCGCACGCTGCTGCTTCGCTTCGAGCAGGATCGACGCCCGCATGCGCTCGATTGACTCGGACAACTGGGCGGGCAGAAGACTGTCTTGGACCAAGTCGGTCAGGAGCGGGGCGGCCTGTCGGTTCTCGCCTCGACCACGAAGGATCAGGGCGAGTGCCAGTTGTACGTAAGGCCGCTGGTAACGATTGAAGTGCCCCGTGGCCAGGGCCTCGGCAGTGCGGGTGGCTAATTGCATCTCCACGTCCGCCTGATTGCCTCCCGGGCGAAGGGGCGGACGCCACCGTTCAAGATAACCCATCACGCGGGCCAGACGCGGGTCGTGAGGCAGTACGGCCCCTTTATCCCTCTCGATCCAGGATGCCCGCAGGTGCAGCCACGCGATGGCCTCGTCGCTCTGTTGCCGCCAGCGGTAACAGGTGAGGGCCAGTGCGTAACGGTCGGCGGCGTCAAGGTCGCGAGGATCGCTCTCCGGGGAGAAACCCTCGGGCAATGATAGCCGGGGCGACCGCAGGACACGATCGCGCATGTCCGGGGGAATGAACACATCCTCGGCAAAGTCGCTGTCGTACCCGCTGTAGCCGCAACGCGGACAAGTGGCGATCCGGTAGTACTCGGGTTGAGGGCCCAGCGATCGAGCGAACAGATCCCGGTCAATTCCCCCGCGGGTGTTGGCGTTGATGCACGCCACATCCACGAAAGCCTGGCGGCATACCGGGCAGGTCAGCTCGCGATCCATGAGTTGGGAGAGCGGAGCGTCGGACGCTGTCCCCAGCAGGGTGATCAGCAGGGAGCAGCTCAGCCAACCCGCGAGGCGGGTTCGGAAAGCATGCCGGGATCGGGCGGCAGTCTGCGGGTGTGGGCGAATGGGCCCCGGGGGCGGTGCAGTGGTCAAGCGGGTTTCCGGACGCGTTCCTGGTTGATGCTGGGCCATGGGCGGCAGCTTCATGCCCACCGCGGCCGTCGACAGAAGATCAGGCCAAGCGCGAGCAGGCTGGCCATGCCGGGCTCGGGAACCGGGAGTGCCCGGCTGGTGGCATTGGTCATCTCGGCGGGCATGACCTCCTGGAGCATCGTGGGCAGCAGCAGGCTCTCAAACAGATTGCTCGATGGCTCCTCGCCGAGCAGGGCCGAGAGAATCGTATTGCTGACCAGCTTGGAGGCGTCGTTGGAACTGATGGGTTGGCCCGCTCTGATGCGGGCGCTGACCTCGTCGAAGGTCTCGGTAAACGCCGCCACTTTGGTCGCCTCCTGACTGAACTTGGCGAACGGGTTCTGTGTGCCGGTGGCGTCAAAGAACGGCTGGGTGAGTGCGGCAACCGCGTCGGCGTAGACGTTGCCGGAGATCACGATCGGGCCGATGTCGAAATCGAGAGATCCGTTTTCCGTGAGGCCGAAACCGTCGGTGGTGTAGGTGCCCCGGTTGGAGATTTGCAGGGTCAGGTCGTAGAAGCCGAGGGCGTTCACTCGCGTGTCGATATCGAAAAGCATGCTGCCCTGGGCGACGAAATCCTGGAAGCCGTAATTGGCATCAAACGTGTAGCTGAGCGGTTGGCCGACGTTCGCGAGGGAAAAGTGAGCGGAGGGCAGGCCGCGGGTGGTATAACCGGTCTGCAGCGAAACGGTCGTTGGGGCGGTGTCGCCAAGGGTCAACTCGGCCAAGCCGAGCCGGAACGTCCTTGAGTTGTAGTAGGCGGAGGTATTGAAATCGTATCCGTTGCCGAGCAGATTCTTCTGCAGATCAAACTGATAGTCGAGCAGGTTGAGGCCCCAGAGCAGGTTGTCCTGCAAGTCAGCCCGAACGGTCGTGGCGGGAATCGTCGCACACATCAGCGAAACGAGTGCAATGGCCCATGTATGATGCTTGGTTCGCATGTGGGGTCTCCCAAACGCCTCGTCGGCAAGCCCTGATGGCGGTACAACCGCACCGCGCCAAGGGACAAAGGCCGTGACCGGGACGCGTCTCGTCAATCCGTTTATTGACCTAACACTCTACCTTCAGTGTGGCAACCCGAGGCCGCGGCGTCAAGCCACGGCGGCGTGCCGGTGACACTGAGGCAGTGCTCTATCATCGGCGATCGTGACCGCCCCGTTGACCCTGGGGCCGAAAAAGCGGCCTGCCACGGGACGCCGGGCCCCGGCCCGGCCGGGCCGCCTGAGCACGGATGGGCGGCCCGCGAGGGCCATCGTTTGCATTAACGTTATATTTAGCAATGCGTTATGAGTGATCCGGCCATGCCGCGGGAGACCCTGCTCCCCGGGCCGTCGAGTCACGGTCTTGGGCTGCCACCTTGGGTCACATGTGTCCGAGTCGTTCGATGAACCGGAGGATGCAGCGCGTGCCGGCGACGAAATCGGCCACATGGAAAAATTCGTTGGGGCTGTGCAAGTTGCAGTCGGGCACAGAGAACCCGAGCATCAGGCTGTCGGCCCCGAGAACCTCCTTGAACAGCGGGAGGATGGGGAGGGTTCCGCCTTCGCGGGTGAGGACCGGGGGGCGACCGAAACTGTCGGCCAGGGCTTGGGCGGCGGCTCGCATGCCGGGCGAGTCGGTGGGGGCCAGATAGGCCGCACAGTGCGAATGGTTGCGGATGGTCAGTTTGACGGTCGGGGGGCAGACTTGGCGGACGGCTTCGTCGAAGGCAAGCGAGATGGCGTCGGGGTTCTGGTTGCCCACCAGGCGCATGGAGAGTTTGGCGGTGGCGGTGGTGGGGATGACCGTGGCGGCTCCTTCGCCGGTATAACCCGCGCACAGTCCGTTGACGTCAAGGGTTGGGCGAGCGGTGCAGCGTTCAGCGGTGGTGTATCCGGTTTCGCCGGATGGACTTGGGCAGCCGGTTTTGGCGACGAGGTCGGCGTCGCTCAGGCCGTGTGTGCCGAGTCGCTGGCGTTCTTCGGGTGTGAGCGGCACGACATCATCGTAGAACCCGGGGATGGTGACGCGGCCCTGATGGTCGCGCAGGGAGTTGAGGATGGCGGCCAGGACGTTGGCGGGGTTGGCCACCGCACCTCCATATTGGCCGCTGTGCAGGTCGCGATTGGGTCCTGTGAGGATGATCTCTTTGTAGACCAGCCCGCGGGTGGCATAGGCGAGGGCGGGGGTCTGTGCGTCGAGCTTGGAGGTGTCGCTGATGACGAGGTAGTCGCAGGCGAGCTCGGCGGCGTGGTTTCGCAGGTAGAGCGGCAGGTTGCGTGAGCCGATCTCCTCTTCGCCCTCGATGATGAACTTGACGCGCACGGGCAGGGGTGATCCGGTTTGCCGCCAGCAGCGCATGGCGGCGAGGTGGGTCATGAGCTGTCCTTTGTCGTCGGCACTACCGCGGGCGAAAATGGCCCCGTCTCGGATCGTGGGCTCGAAGGGCGGCGAATGCCACAGGGCGAGGTCGCCGACCGGTTGCACGTCATAATGCCCATAGAAGAGCAGTGTTGGAGCGGCTGCGTTGCCGGGCACAGGGCCACTGTCCGCTACGACCAGAGGGTGCCCGTCGGTGTCGACCATTCGAGCCTCGATGTCCGCGGCGTCCAACTGGCCGCAGATCCACGCCGCGCACGCTCGCATGTCGGTGGCGTGCTCGCTCTGGGCGGAGATGGTC
Organism: Phycisphaerae bacterium; assembly: GCA_012729395.1. Classification (GTDB taxonomy): domain Bacteria; phylum Planctomycetota; class Phycisphaerae; order UBA1845; family PWPN01; genus JAAYDF01. Next base: position 52,703 of record JAAYDF010000002.1, on the reverse strand, counting down.
TCGAAGCGCAGGAAGGCCAACAGGTCGAAAAGCAGGGCCTCCTGTTGCCGGTCAAAAGTCTGGATGGCAGCCTCGGCGGACATGGGTGGTTCTCCTCAAGATGATTGCGGCGTACGAGTAGGGCTCTTGATGGTTTATGGTTTGGCGGCCGGCGAGGAAGCTGGCGGTGCGGGGGAGCAGTCTATGCGCACGCGGAGGTTCTTGATCTCGACGCGTGCGGAGGCCTGCTGCCCCGCAGCGGCGATGCCGATGACTTTGCCGTAGAGCAGAACATTCGCGCAGCGCTGCGGCGGCTCGATGACCGTGTGCAACCGATGACGATGGCTCATAGCGGCCTGGGTGCTGGCCATGTCGCTGTTGAGCTGGACGATCGCCGCGCTGGCTACGGGGCGGTTGCGGGCGTCGAGGACCGCCAGGTGCAGGTTGGCGGTGGCGAGGGTCTGAGCTACCGGCTCGGCGGACGCGGTCACCGCATAGTCAAGGTCGAACTCGACCTGGATCTCAGCGGTGAGTGCCTGCCCGGTCTGATTCTCGATGCGATGGCCGATCTTGAACTCGGCATTGGCGGAGCCCCCGTTGGCCGCCTCGGCCAGGCAGAAGGCGGACCCGTCATTCGTGGCGGCGGCGTCTTCTCGGGCGGTGCCTTCCGGTCCGGGAGTGCGGCTTCCTGCCGTCTGATGGATGTTGAAGAGTCTCTCGCCGGGCAGCAGGATGGGGGATGGGTGGGATTCGCCCTCGGCGAGAACGTGGGTTTGGTTGCCGGGGACGCGGATCTCACCGCCGAAATCCATTCCCGTGCAGCCGGCCGCCCACAAGGCGAGCCCTGCGGCCAAGCCGATGGATGGTGTGGTGGCTCGGTACATGTCTCTTGCCTCCGTCTCGCGAGAGACCTCAGGCGTGCTGTGGTCGCTCGCGGCAGGGTAACATTATCACTGAGGTAACTGAATGTAAACGCGTCGATGATGTTTTGCGGCGGCGATGGGCTGAGGGCGTGATGCCGGCGGTTGAGCGAGGAGTCCCGGTTTTTGTGTGGCGTGAGGGTCGGGCCCGATATGCCGCGTGGATCGGCGGCTGGTGCGTGACCGTTTGCGGGCGGGAAGCCTCATCGTTGACGCGGTCCTCCCGGCGGCACTTCATATCGGGCTGGCCGGTTATCGGGCATGCGAGATCGGCGTAGAACCTCGGGGCGTGCCCCTCGTCGGTTAAAGCCTTCGCCGATGCAGATGAGCCTGATTGCAGCAATCTCTTTGACTCGGGGCGATTCGTTTTGCATGTTTGGGGTGAGTATTTGGCTGATGTGTGGGGTGGGTATCCTCCCCACATGCGGGCGAAGGAGTAGATTCAGACAGCCGATACGCATGATGTGTCTCGGCTCGAGCCTGAGGGGTTCAGCGATGGCAACACAGGTGATGGACAAACAGGCTCTTGACGACGTGCTCAACGAATTGGACATGAGAGCCCAGCAGCGGCAGGAGCACGAGGCGGAAGACAACTACTGGGTGTGCCAGAGGCGGTATCCGCGTCATCCGTTTCGGTGCGGTTGCGTGGTCCGATTTTTGCCGGCGGGCTACTCGACGGTGTCGGAGTTGTCCGGCCGAACGCGGAACCTGTCGCGGACAGGGTTGGGCGTCCTGGTGCGGCGGGTGTTTGGCCAGGGCGAACCCATTGAGGTGGAGATCCTGCCACCCGGTCGCCCGGCGATGTTCATGGGCGGGGTGGTGCGTTTTTGCCGGTACGTGAGCAGGGGTTACCACGAACTGGGGATCGAGTTGAAGGTGTCGGCACCCAAACCGATCTTCTCTGCCAACCCCACGCAGGCTTTGCGTACGCTGGATTGGCTAAGCCCGCAGCCGACGATGCCGACGCGGTGACGCGAATTTGCCGGAAAGGGCCGACTACACGCAGCGATGGCGTTCTTCCTACCGTATCTGTCGGCATGTGCTCAACTGACTGGGGCGATGGGGATCTGATGAGTTTGTCCACGGGGGCCGTGTGTCCTTCCCGGTGAATACCGGGCAGGCTTGTTGGCGGCTTTCTGGGAGTGTATATGCCGTCCACGTACGTCGACTACGCAGCATTGGACACCTTGCTGAACGATCTTGACGCACGTGCGCTAACGGGCGGAACAAGAACCTTCCCGATTGGCGAAGAATGCCGTCGGTTGCGAGTGCGTCACTCGTTCCGGGTCAACTGTATTGTCCGGTTTTTGCCGGGCGATTCCAGCACGGCGACGCAGATCATGGGGCGTACGCGGAATCTGTCGCAGAACGGCTTGGCTTTGCTGGTCCGGCGTGTCTTCGCGGTGGGTGAGCCGGTCGAGGTTGAGGTCCACGTGGTGGGCCGGCCCAAGCACTTTCTGGCCGGGTTGACGAGCTTCTGCCGCTACGCGGGGCGAGGATATTATGAGGTGGGCGTTCGTCTTCAGACAGCCTCGCCCCATCCGGTGTTCTCGGCTAATCCGGCCGAGGCGATCCGTGTTCTCGATTGGCTGAAAGGCCGTTGGCCGGCCTTGCACACTCCCAGTCCACAAACCGCCAGGGCAACCGTCTGACTCGGCCATCATTCCGATGTGGCCTCGGGCCACCCAATCCCAAACAAGTCATCGCGCCCGAGCAGAGCCGGGCCCATGCGGAGCGCCGACCGCGCAGAGCCGCGAGCGTGAGGGAGCGGTGCCTGTGCGTGCCGGGAATTCAGCGGAGTCGTGACCGCGAAGAACCGCTTCTTTACGGGCGCGGCTTTGAAATACGGGCGCGGCTCTGATTGCGTCCCCGGTCGCCACGGCTCGGCTGTCTTCGACGCTGAGCTCAGACCAAGCGAGCTCGCCGAAGTCGGGGGGCGACCGCTACCGTGCTGCCGGTCGCCACGGGGGGCGACCGCTACTGAGGCTCCGGTCGCCGCGGGGGGCGGCTGCTACGGTGCTGCCGGTCGCCACGGGGGGCGGCTGCTACGGCGCTGCCGGTTGCCACGGGGGGCGACCGCTACTGAGGCTCCGGTCGCCGCGGGGGGCGACCGCTACGGTGCTGCCGGTCGCCACGGGGGGGGGCGGCTACGGCGTGGCACCGGCGTCTCGCCGGCTGTGATTTCGTTCCGACTCGATCAGCAATCCCCACCGTTCGCGCAACTCCGCGCCGCAGGTGTCGGCCATCGGCTCAAATCGCAGCAGCGTCTCGGCCGTCGGTAACTCATCGAGCCGCGCGGCCAGGGCGGCACAGCGCGCCTCGGGCGATACCGGCTCGTGGTACAGGATGATGATTCGGCCGGTGGTTGGTTCCGGCACGGCATCTTGGCGTTGCTCCGGGAAGATCTCCAACGCCCGATCCCCTTGCCTGAGACGCAGGTCGGTGACCTCCCCGGACGCGGGGCTCTGCGATCTGGTCGTCCAGCCTGTCGCTTCCAGTTTCCGGCGCAGCTCGTCGATCACCACGGGCGTCTCCCGTGGGTCTTCGATCAGCCATATTGTCCGATTGTGCTCGAACAGGCCGGATAGAGACAGCATCTGCCGGCACGCAGGCTCATCGGCGAAGGGCACATCGCGGGCCTCGCGGTAGGGGCCGTAAAACCCCTCGGGCAGTTCCTGCAGCAGGCCGTGTTCCTCCTGCCACTGATCGAGCTGCTTGCCAAGGCTGCCTCCGACCTCCTCGGCAATATTCTGGGAAGCGACCCGACGTCGGGCGTTCGCCGACTCGTACCCGACCGTTCGGCTGCGATGCTGCAGCGTCAAGGTCCAATTCAGGCTGATGACCGGCGGCGTTGCGGGGGTGAAGGTATGGGTCCGGTTTCCAGGCCACACGTCGCTGGTGACGTTCACGCGCACCTCCGCCTCAAGTTGCCGATAGGCGGGCAGTGTCGTCTCGTCGATCGTTCCCAGGTCCAGCGTCAGGAGCAGATCCGGTCGACGCGATCCCGGCGGGGGCGACGAATTCGCGGGGAAGTAGTCCACTTTGCGAACGGCGGGCAGTTCGCCGAGCCGATGGGCCAGATCTTCACCGACGCCGTGCATCAGGGGATGGTCGCTGAGGTTCAACAGCGTCAGGTGACCGCACATCAAGGCCGCCTGAAAGCCGCTGGAGACGCTGCTGACCGACGTGCTGTTGCTCTCCGCAGAGAGGACCGACGCGTTCAAGCTGAGCCCTGCCCGTCCCGAGCCCCCCTCGCGCAACATTCTGCCCGTCGCCGCATCGCGCACCAGCGTGAAGGGACTTCGTCCGGCCGAGCTGAGGGGGATGAACTGCACCGCCGCGGCGGCAGCAATCGATATCAGGATTCCTGCTCGAGCCCATACCGGCACCGACGCGCGCGGCTTGAGCAGCTTCCCGAAAACGAGGTACAGGGCGACGAGGAGGGGGCTGACCAGGGAGAAGGTCATTAACCACAGGGCCTTGGTCTGGATTCCGGGTCCCAACACCGGAAAGAATCGATCCCGCCGCAGGCAGTCCAGCAGCAACAGCAGCCAGACGATTCCGAACACGATCAGCAGTGTTATCATCCAGCTCATAGTCGCCGTCGCTTCGCGCGTCTGTGTGCCGTGCGGTTGTCTCCGCCGGATCGCCCGACTTGCCTGCCGGGGGGGCGGCCACTCGCCCCGCGCGACACATGTGTAGTCGGTCGCGGCCGGCAATCATTACAGATTGTGCCGAGAATCCGAATCGCGGGGTCCGTGCCGCTGGCCGTTTGCAGGGCGGCCATGCCCCTTCGGACTTCGTCGACGGGTCTGCCAACCCGCGCCGGCTGTGGATCGGTCGACATCACCGAAAGCCAGCTTGACCGCTGTTGGAAGTACTGGCTGCGGCCTCCCCTGTCAACATCTGTGGTGATCGGCTGCGATCTCGCTCAGGCTACCGGTACCGTGCGGTGTAGGCGGAGAGGCGGTAGAGGGCCTGGTCGCGGCCGGTGGGGTCGATGCGGGCGCGACGGACGGCGGATTCGAGGACGGCGATGGATTGGTCGTAGGCGGTGCGGTCGACGGGGAAGGGGTGGCCGTCCTTGCCGCCGTGGGCGTAGCTGAAGGTGGCGGGGTCGGCGGGTGTCCAGCGGTGAGTGACGTCGTCGCGGCACTGGGGCTCGCCGTAGATCAACTCGGCCAGGAAGGCGAGGCCGCGGACGGCCTGCGGCCCGAGGCCGGGCACGGTCAGCAGGGCCTCGAAGTGCGGAGGCTGCGCTTCGTAGGCGGTGCGGAGCACGCGGCGAAGGCGGGTGAGGTTGATGTCGGCCGGCTCGACGGGGTGATGGGCAGGCAGGAAGAGCGACGGGCCGACGGTGATCTCGCGCAGCAGACGCTCCGGCTCGATGCGGGCGAGTTCGGCACAGAGGCGGCGCGAGGCCTCGGCGGGGCGGGCGGTCATGTTCAGCAGGTCGCCGGGCGCGGGCGGTGAGGCGACGGCGTGGTGGGGCTCGCAGACGAAGTCGGCGAGGGTGCTGCCCAGCCAGTGGTATCGGCGGGCGTAGCCGGCGTCGGGGTTCATGCCCTGCTGGACGACGCACCATTCGTTGGCGTCGGTGAAGAAGAAGTGGTGGGTGTAGACCTGGTAGCCATCCTGCACGGCGGTGCTGTCGACCTTGGCGGACATGCGCGAGGCGTAGACAAGGCGGTCGCCCTGGAGGCTGCGGTGGTCGGCGACGCGGGCGATCTGCTCGGGCGTCTTGCGGGAGGCACCGCCTTTGCCGCCGGCGACGTGGATGCCGAGGTCGGGGCCCATGCGGCGGTAGGCCTCCTTGAGGGCCCCGCAGGTCACGGTGGTCAGGCCGCTGGAGTGCCAGTCGAAGCCGAGGGTGCAGCCGAAGGCCTGGAACCACAGCGGGTCGGAGAGGCGGCGGAGCATCTCGGCGGGGCCACGGTCCTCGACGATGAGCTGGGTAACGCTGCCGGCCAGGCGGTGCATGCGCTCGAAGAGCCAGCCGGGGGCCTTGCCTCCGTGTAATGGTAATTGTGCGGTACGACGGAGCATGAGATACGCCTCGACCTGACCCATCCGCGGTCACAGGCAATCATACCAGCGGGGCAGAATAGTGACAGGCACCGGGGGAGCGAGGTGTCCTGAGCCGTGGACTTGGCCTGCATCCGAGGCCGGCGCGTTTCTCAGGCATCGCCGGGCGAAGCCGGTCCGCATTGGGCCCCGCGGTGGCCGTCCTGGCGTCGGCGGATGGCATGTGACGCCCATACCATACAGCGGCGGGCCGGCGGATCCACCGATACACCGGTCCGGTCTCACGCGGATCCCGGGGCGACCTTGACCCCCGCCTGAGGGATGGTTATTCTGCCGGATCGTTCGACCCCCGGCGCCCCGGCTGAATCCTTCCGGTCGCCCGGCTGTGGGTGTGATTGGTTCCGTAGCTAGGTTCCTTGTTAAGCAGGAGAAATCGCAATGGCACTGCGCGTAGGCATCAACGGTTTCGGTCGGATCGGTCGGCTTGTGATGCGGTCTGCCCTGGCCGATAAGGACATCGAGTTTGTGGGCGTCAACGATCTGGTGCCCGCGTTCAACCTGGCCTACCTGCTGAAGTACGACAGCACGCACGGTCGGGCCAAGGCGGAGATCACCAGCGACGACGAGAACATCATCGTCAACGGCAAGAAAATCAAGTGCGTGTCGATGCGTGATCCCGCGGAGTTGCCCTGGAAGGCCCTGGGCGTGGACTATGTGGTCGAGTCGACCGGCCTGTTCACCAACCGCGAAGGGGCCGCCAAGCACTTGGCTGCCGGGGCCAAGCGGGTACTGATCTCGGCTCCCGCCAAGGACAAGGACATTCCGACGTTTGTTCTCGGTGTCAACGAAGAGAAGTTCAATCCCGCGACCGATTCCATCGTCTCGAACGCGAGCTGCACGACCAACTGCCTGGCACCGGTGGTCAAAGTCGTGCTCGACAACTTCGGCGTGGCCGAGGGGCTCATGACCACCATCCATGCGATGACCGCCACCCAACCGACGGTGGACGGGCCGAGCAAGAAGGATCTTCGCGGCGGGCGTGGTGCCAGCCAGAACGCGATTCCCGCGTCGACCGGTGCCGCCAAGGCGGTCGCCCTGTGCATCCCCGAGGTCGCCGGCAAGCTGACCGGCATGGCCTTCCGTATCCCTACCGTGGATGTCTCCGCGGTGGACCTCACCATCCGCACCGAGAAGGCGACGTCCATGAAGGCGATCAACGCCGCCATGAAGGCCGCCGCCGAAGGCAAGATGAAGGGCTATCTGGGTTACACCGAGGAGCCGGTGGTCAGCAGCGATTTCATCGGCTGCTCGCTGTCGAGCATCTACGATGCCACCGCGGGCATCGAGCTCAACGACCGGTTCTTCAAGCTGATCTCGTGGTATGACAATGAGATGGGCTACTCCTGCCGGGTCATCGACCTGTTGAAGTTGATGGCTCGCAAGGACGGCCTGTTGAAGTAAGTGTCCGGTCCGCGAGGATTATTCTGAAGCCAATGGCCGCTTGCCTCCGCCCTGCGTGGGGTAAGCGGCCTATCTTTTTGTCTGGCGTGGTGGGTGGCCCATCGGTCGGCTTGCGAGGCTGCCGCGTGTTGTAGAGCGTTCGCGTCGCGCCCTGCTGTAGGTTATCATGCTCCCGCCCGGCAGGTAGCTGGCCAACTTCCTGTGATTCTTTCGAGAGGTGCTGCATGTCGCAACATTCTGAGCTGGATCGGCGGACTTTTCTGCAGGGCGGCTTGGCGACGGCGGTGGGGGCGGCTGTCCTGTCGGCCGGCGGCCAAGCGGCCTCGGCGGCGGAGAAGACTCGTCCCGTGCGGGTCGGCGTCGTCGGTTGTGGCGGGCGCGGGCAGGGTTTGTTGGCGGTCCTCCTGGCCCTGGAGGGTATCGAGGTACCCGCCTTGTGCGATATCCACGCCGGCCATCTGGCTGCCGCCCAGGATCGAGTCGAGAAGGCCGGCCGGAAGCGTCCCGAAGGATACTCAGGCGATGAGGATGCCTATAAGCGGTTCATGGACCGCGACGACCTGGAAGCCGTGATCATCGCCACGCCGTGGGACTGGCATACGCCGATGGCCGTCTACGCCATGCGGGCGGGCAAGTATGCCGGCGTGGAGGTGCCCGCCGCTTTGACGTTCCAGGAGTGCTGGGATCTTGTGAACACCCACGAGGAGACCGGCGTGCCCTGCATGATGCTCGAGAACTGGAGCTTCCGCCGCGACAACCTCGCGGTGCTGAACATGACTCGCAAGGGGCTGCTCGGGCAACTTGTGCATTGCCATTGTGCCCATTCGCACATGTGCATCGACCACTGGTTCTGGGACCGCCAGGGCAACCCGCGCTGGCCCGCCCGGTATCTGATCGAGCGCAATGCCGACCAGTATCCGACGCATTCGCTGGGCCCGGTGCTCAGTTGGATGGACATCAACTGCGGGGATGCCTTCGACACCATGACCTCCACCGCGACCAGTTCGATCGGGATCAACGCGTACTTTGCTCGCACCTTGGGGCCGGACCATCCGTTGGCCAGGCAGAAGTACGCCCAGGGCGATATCGTGACCTCGGTCGTGCGGACGAAGCGTGGCCGGTCGATCGTGATCAACTACGACATGCAGCTTCCGCGGCCATACGACAACCGCTGGCTGATTCAGGGCACGCTGGGGCTCTACGACGAGGTACGCAGCTCCGTGCACCTTGTTGAACGCACGCCCGAGCCACAGCAGCACAACTGGGAGCCGTTTGCCCCGTACCAGGAGGAGTTCGACCACGCGTGGTGGAAGGCCATGGGTGCCGACGGGGCTGTGGCGACGCACGGGGGCACGGACTATCTCGAGTTGCAGCAGTTTGTCAATGCGGTGCGCAGACGCACGTCGCCGCCGATCGACGTGTACGACTCGGCGACGATGTGCGTCGTCATCCCCGCGTCGGAGCGCTCCATCGCCGATCGCGGTGCGCCGATCGAGTGCCCGGACTTCACCCGCGGCAAGTGGCAGAGTCGCAAGCCCACGTTCGCGATGGAGGCGTGACCACCTGCCGCTTGCGGCTTCGCGAATCCCGCCAAGTCCGGGACATGCGGAAGCGATGGCGCTATAATGTGGGACAGCGGTCCTTGCAGGCCGCGTCAGGGACACTGGAATGCCGTCGTTTGGTCAGGGTGTAACTCGCCATCCGCGGGCGAAATGACCAGTGGCGAAGCACCAATGACCCATGAAGTCCGAATGACGAATGCCGAACACCCGCAACCGCAGCCGGCGTTCGGGTTTCGGGCTTGGTCATTGATTGGTCGTTGGGCCTTGGACATTCGCCGTTTGGCCCCAGGAGCCGGGCTGGCCGCGAGTCACGCCCATTTGCTAAGGAGTCACTCATCATGCCACGCATCGGTACGATCATTGCGGCGGGAGCGAAACTGGGGCAGATGTACGCGGAGCGGTTGCTCGAAGGCGTCAAGCAGGAGAACTACGCCCGCTTCGCCGCCCCGGGGGGAGCGGTGGTCAAGTCCAACCATGCGGCGTTCGTTCTGGGGCACCTGTCGCTCTACCCGATCCGCACGATGCAGTGTCTGAACCTGCCGGTCGGGCCGACCCAGTTCCCCGCCTCCTACGAGGCTCTGTTCAAGTTCGGCGTGGAGTGTCAGGACGATCCCGACGGTCGGATCTACCCGCCGCTGGCGGAACTGCGTGCGATGTTCTTCGATGCCTACAAAGCGGCAATCGCGGCGATTGAATCGGCGGCGGATGAGCCCTTCGACGCGGTGAACCCCGCGGAGGGCCGACTCCGCGAGCTGCTGCCCACGGTGGGAGCGGCCCTGAACTTCTACCTCATCGGCCACGTCCAGGTGCACCTCGGGCAGCTCAGCGCCTGGCGCCGAGCCATGGGCCTGCCGCCCGCGTGAGCGCTTGGGCGGGAGGGATTGCTGCTCTTCCGGCCCCGAGGGGCTGCCGCCCGTGCGGTCAGTGCGTATCGCGGATGGAGCAATTCACGACCCATCGTAGCGGTCGCCCCCCGTGGCGGCCGGCGTATTCCTTGCGAGTTCACCGGCCACCGGGGGCGGCGGCCGCTACGCCATTGCGCGAAATGCTCCAAACTCCGCCTCGCCGTGCAACACGCACGCCTGCCCGCCCATCAACAGGGCGCGGACGCGGTACTCGCGGATCGAAGAGAGGACTCTGCGTATCGGGCTCGGGATCAAGAGAGCCTCCCAGCAGCAAGAACGCCGCCCAGAGTTTCTCGCTCTCCAGCCAACGCTCGGCCGGGCTCAACCGGTACCACTTTGCCCATTCCGCTTCAACCAGTTCTCGCGGATGGAGCATGCCGACACGGTGGCCGACGCCCGTTGGTCGGCTACCCGGCGGTCACCACTCCGGCACTTGGTCGGACTGGGGGTTGGCCGGTGGCTGGGGGTTGACGGCGGTGCCCGCATCGGGCACTCCCTGCCGCAGGAAGATGTAGTAGAGTTTGCCCTCGGCGAGCGTGCGTCCGGCGAGTTCGCCCACCTCCGGGCCGGTGCCGAGGAAGAAGTCGCATCGGCCGGCCGCCCGGATCGCTCCCCCGGTGTCCTGGTCCAGGGCAAACCCGTGGTAGCTGTGGTTGCGGATACCTCCGTCGGCGGTGCGGGCCGGTACCAAGGTCTGCAAGTACGCGACACAGGCTCGCGGATAGACCTCTTTGTCCGTGGCGATCGAGCGGAATGGGGTCACCGGGACATTCAGGCTACCGAAGGGGCCGCCGGTTCGGGGCGTGAAGAACACGTACCTTGGGTTCTGCGGCAGGATCTGTTCCAGTTGATTGGGGTTCTGCTGGAAGAAGCGGATGAGGCCCTGGAGGGAGAGCTCACTGGGGGTGATAAGCCCCTGGTCGACGAGGGCCTGCCCGATGGAGGCGTACTCATGCCCGTTGTCGCCGTGGTAGCCGATGTCGAAGAATCGTCCGTTCTCGAGGCGCAATCGGCCGGAGCCCTGCACGGTCACGATGTAGGCCTCGAAGCGGTCGCGGAGGTAGCACAGTTCGAGTCCACGGCCGGCGAGGGCCCCGCGTTCGATTTCGGCTCGGGCCAGGTAAGGCCCGCCGCCCTTGCGTTGGTACTTGCCGGTAGCGGGGTTGAGTTCCAGGTCATCGGGGCGTTTGTACAGTGGGTAGCGGAACTCGCCGTCCGGCTTCATGCGGGCGTCGAAGATGGGGCGATAGTAGCCGGTGTACAGAACCGTGCCGTGATCGTCGCATCCCCGCGATTGGTAGATGTCGAACCGTTCCTTGATCGTCGCGTCCAGTTCCTCGCCGGAGCGGGCGTTGCGGATGACCTCGATGAACGCCTCGATGCTGGCGACCGCGTGGTCATGGCTGATGTCGCCGTAGGGGAAGAAGGCTTTGGAGGACGGTTTGGTCATGTACTCCAGGCTGTTCATGGCTGCCTGTTCGAGCCCGGTACGGTGGGCGAACCCGCCGCTGAAGTCGGGCCATTGGCTCGGGTCGGTCAGCTTGACGAGGGCCAATTCCCCCGGGGGCAGTTGGCGATAATAGTCGGGATCCTCCGGCGGGCGGGCGATCTCTTCCACCGGTTTGTTGCAGCCCGCGAAGAGCCCCAGCAGAATCAGTCCCGCGCCCCAGCATTGACGTGTGCACACCACCGCGTGTCCTCCATGACCAGAATTCGCGCTCCGCGTGGCCAGACGCTTCAGGCCCCCATAACGCTGACCCGGGGAGAGAGCCTGACTGTCCCGCGATTGACCGATGACTGAATCACAGCCCGACGGCGATACGGATCGGCTGGCCAGCCGCGCCCGGGACCGCCCGATCAGTTCCCGCCGGGGTTCATCCTACAAGGTATGCGCAGTTTTGTCGTTGCCGGACCGCGCAGTCTGTCCTGTTTATCGGTCGGTGGCTCTCGTTTGGGCGAGCGGAAGCGGACCGACCGGGCGGCTTCATTGAAGAGAATGGCCTCGCAGCAGCGGGGAGCCGATATTCCCGCAGGGAGGATTGCCTTGTCGGGTTGCCTTGGTTGGCTGCCTGGGCAGTGCTTCCGGGGCGCATCCGAATTTCAGGGGCACTGGGTGGCACTGGTCTGTACCCAGACCAGTGGCTGTCCGCATTGGGCCACGGGTCGGAGTACCGACGCATGCCACCCTCGATACTTCGCCTTTGGCAACTTGCCACTGAACGGCGGATGCACCCGTGGTTCCGCGTCTTCTGGGAATGGCGTTGCCGCGTGCCTTTGCATCGGGTAGATTTCCGCGTCTGAGACTTCTGCCCGGGGTGAGGGGGGCTTGTGCGCTCTGGCCGCCAGGCCAAACGCACCGAGGCGAGCGGGCGGTTCGTGGAGAACGACACACGTGGCCGGTGAGTTTGGACAGCGACACATCATCTGCGTTTTCGGAAGCTACTCGGCTGAACCGGCGGCTCCACTCTACCGGCATGCCTATCAGATCGGGCAGGCGCTGGCCAGGGCAGGCTACATCGTGGCCAACGGGGGATACGACGGCACCATGGAGGCCAGCGCTCGCGGAGCGAAGGATGCCGGGGGGCTGACCATCGGCGTGACCTGTTCCGCGTTCAACAACGCCCGCGGCAGGATTCTCAGGGCTAACGCCTACATCGACCATGAGATTCACCATGAGCACCTGCTGCGGCGGATCAAGGACATGATGTACATGTCGTCGGCCTACGTGGTGCTCGAAGGCGGGACGGGCACACTGACCGAGTTGGCTCTGGTCTGGGAATATGTCTGCAAGCATCTGATCACACCGCGGCCTATCTTCGTGTTCGGCGATTTCTGGCGGCCGACGGTCGAGGGTATCTTGAAGCACCGTCCCAAGAGCGGCAAGTACCTGCACATGGTCAACTCGCCCGAGGAGATCGTGCGAATCGCGGCCGGCACAATCAAAGGCCGACCCCCTTGGCTCACCGACTCCAATTCGCTTGCACGCATTCAGTTGCCTGATACACCTCACGATTCGCGAGCAGAGCAATCGCGCGGCCTGTGAGCAGTGTCACACGGATGCTCTCTCGCTCGCGGCAGCGGGGCTGGGCCCGATGAGGTTTTCGACGGCGCAGCACGTGTCGGCGAGCGGATTGGCGCGCCGCATTCGCTGGGCCAGGGCTTGGCAGCGGCTGCGGACCGCGGGCGATTGAAGGAGTTTACGCAGTCGCCAAGCGACGAGGCGGGGCAGGTAGGCAGAAGGGGGGACCATCGCTGCGACCCCGAGGCGGCCAAGCCGATCGGCGTTGTCGGGCTGGTCGCAGGCGAAGGGCACGATGAGTTGGGGGATACCGGCCGCGAGGGCCTGGGCGAGCGTGCCCACCCCGCCGTGATGCACGATGGCCGCCGCCCTGGGCAGCACCCGGCTGAAGGGGATGTAGTCGAAATGGCGGACGCCCGGCGGCAGCGATTCGGGCAACTGCTCGCGGTGCTTGGTCAGCAGCAGGCCGCGGAGGCCCAGACGCTGGCAGACGCGGACCGAGGTCTCGAAGAAACGCCGACCATGCTGCATGGCCGAGCCGGGCGTGAACACGATCGGCGGTTCGCCAGCGTCGAGGAACTCGCCGACGCCCGGCGGCATGGGCTCCAAGTCGCGGGCGTCGCACAGCGGGAAGTCGGTCAGCCGGGTTTGCGGCGGCCAGTCGGGTTGCGGCATGCCGAACCAGCCCGGGAACAGCCCTAACACGCATTGCGGCGAGTTCCACCATTGATCCAGCAGGCGACTGATGGGCGGTAATCCAAGCTCAGCCCGAAAGGCGTTTACGTCTGGGGCGAGCATGCGATCGGCGACCAGCACGTCCACGGCAGCGTACAGAGCCTGCAGACAGGACCGCGGCATCCATGCGAGGTTGGGCAGGCCGGCCATAATCGAAGGCCGATACGCACTGCGGATCATGGATGGCTGAAGATGGATCGTGGCCAGGGAAACCGCGAGCTTCTCCTGGGCGATTCGGGCTCCAAAGGCGAACCCGCATGCGACCACCACCGTCTGCCCGGGGATGTGTCGGTCGGCAATGATCTCGTACAACGGCCGCAGCAGGGGGATGGCCACTTGCCGGGCGAAGACCTCGAAGCCCTTGCGCGGGTTCCACAGGTTGGGGTTCTCGATGACCGCGTCGTAATCCTGGGCGGTGCCCACGGTTACGAGATCCAGACCGGCTCGATTCACCAGGTCGCTGAAATACGCGCTGGTGATGACTGTGACCTCGTGGCCGCGAGCCTGAAGGCCCTGCCCAAGCCATAGGAAAGGATGAAGGTCTCCCGCACTGCCGATTGGTGTCAACAGCACCCGCATGGTCCCACCCCCGGGTTGACCTGGCGTCGCGGTCAAGTCGGATCCTGCAGAGACGCGGCCAAGTCGTCCATGAGTGCGTCCATGGTATGCGAGGGGATTCGCGTTTCATAGTAAGTCGCGGTCAGGTGCAGTCGTTCGCCGGTGAGGTTCAGGTCGACCGCGAAGCCGGAGAGCGGTGGAGGGATGCCGATGCCATACACTTCGTCCCAGGTCGCCCCACAGAAGGTGGGGGACGCGGTGGGTGAGGCCCCGGAGAAGCCGACCTGGATGGACGGCGGGGTCCCGAGGGCGACCGGCAGGGCGGAGGCGCCATCCGGCCGCATGTTGAGGTACATGGCGTCGGCCAGGGCCGCGATGGGCAGCCGGGCCACAGTGCGGACGGTCAGCAGGTGACGGACGATGCCACCGGACGCCACGATTTGCTCGGTCTGGCGGTGGAATTCGTCGGCGACGGCCCGGCGATTGTCCGCCAGGGCGACGGGGACGCGCATCGGTAGGCCGCTGAAGAAGTTCTGGCAGACGGGCCCGCGCTGCCGGCGTTTGCGGTGGTCGAGCAAGTTGAGCGTGGAGTAGGTGTCGCCCGCTCGCGGCCGGTCACCCATCACCCGGTGCAATGCACGCAGGGCGGTAGCCCGCACGAAATCGCCGAACCGGGCAAAACCGCAGACGCGCAGCGAGGCCTCCTGGGTCTGCCGCGTCTGGTCAGGTGTCAGCAGGCGGACTGTATGACGGATCCGGCCGAGGGGCAGGCGGATGGGCTCGCTCGGCAGGAAGAGATCGTGCGGAGGCCGCGGCTCGCGTTGCCCCCGGCTGGCGGTCAGCGTTCGCCACTGCTCGCGGAGGCCGCCGACGTTCGTCAGGCTCTCGAAATCCTGCCGGCGTTCATCGCCGAGGCTGCTCAGGTCGGCCAAGGGTCGGGGCTTGCGGTACAGCTCGTCGATGTCCTCCAGCAGCAGTGTGCTGCCGCGTACGTCCATGAAGGCGTGCGGCCAGCGGACGGTGACGATGTCCCCTTTGGGCAAGCCGCGGAAGATGTGGAACTGCACCGGTGGACGGTGGGTTAGCTCGAGCGGCTCGCGCAGCAGCTCCTCGGTGCGGCGATGGAACTCCTCCTGTGTGGCTGGGGCGAGTTGATGCACGCGGACCACCCGGCGCGGGTCGGGCTCGGGTACGTCGAGCCGCCATCGCGGGTTGCCGGTAATGGGGTGTTGTTCCAGCCGGGCCGCGGTGGCCGGATAGAGACGGTAGATGGCCGGCAGGGTTCGCCGTAGGCCCTCGACGTCGATCGGACCGCGCATGCACAGGTGAACCTGGATGAGAATGCCTGGCAGGCCGAGACGTTTCAGCGCGCGGTCATACGCGAAGAAGACTCGATCTTGGGGATTGGGGTTCGCGTATCGCGCCATGCCCACCGCTGTGATGCCTCCGTTCATGTAACAACGCAGTCTCGCAGCAGCCATTGCGAGAAAAAGCCATGGATCACCGCCGTCGTCCGCCCAGCGGAATCCGAGCGATGAGGATAGGCTCCCGCGACGAGCCCTTCAAGCGGCGACGCGTCAATGCCGGACCGCCCGGATTACAGTGTCGCCTTGTTGCGGGAGCCAACCAGGCCGATTGTGCCCGAGGCCACGCGCCGGATGCACTGCTCCGCGAGGAGCGTGGGCCGCGTACAAACCCCCGCGTGGCACTGCTCTGGGAACAGTGCCACACGGATGGAGAGATACCTTCCGGTCCTGTGGATCTGTTCTACTTCGCGTTCGCCTTCTCGAAGACGACGAAATCCGCACGGAAGGGCGCGGGCCGCAGGGTATGGCGTCCGACGAGTCGCAGGCCGACCGCGTTGGCGAGATCGAGGTACTCCTTCAGCGTGGCAGGCTGTTTGGCCGGCCGGCTTCCAGGGAATACGCGGCGGAGCAGGCCTTTGATGCGTGTGCGAATGCCCGGCGGATAGCAGGAGATGACCAGATATCGGCGAGTCACCCTGGCGAGTTCCTTCATGATTCTGGCCCTGACCTCGGCAGCGGGAATATGGCTGAGAAGCCGATGGCACAGAATCAAGTCGACACTGCCGGTGGACAGATCGATCCGTTCGGCGTTGGTCTGGAGGTATTCGGCCGGAGTCTCGCCCAATTCCTCTTTGGCGAGCTCGAGCATCAGTGGAGACGAATCGGCGAGGATCACCTTCCTCGACGCCTTGGCCAGTATGTCCGCGAGTCGACCGGTGCCACAGGGCAGATCAAGACTGACTTCCAGCGGCCCCAGCCCGGCCACCAACTGATGAAGGCAGGCTCGCTCGCGCTGGTTGACTTTGGCGTGCCTTCCGCTGCGATACCGATCGCGGTAGCGTTCAGCGGCCTGACGTTGCATGAACCGGTCGACGAACTCGTCGTTGCCGGGGGTTGGCTTGTTCATGGATGTTTCTCCGCAGCCAATGATTCTTTTGCAGAGACGAGATGAATGCTCGTCTCATGCGTGCCGCAAGGTGGTATGACAGTGATCCATTGGGCCGATCGCGTCCTTGATGCCATCTTCAGATATACTCGCGGAAGAGTTCCTTGCTCGGCCCCGGGATGACTACGGAGGAGACGAGCAGGCCGCGTTCGCGGACGACCTCCGCGGCGACATCGACTCCCGCGCGGCAGTCGGCGACGGTGCCGGCCATCAGCAGAAAACCCTTGCCCCCGAGGGCCATGGCCAGGTGAATACGGAAGAGGGTGACGGCGGCGGCTTTGGCGGCGGCGTCGGCGGCCTCGATGATGCTCGCGGCGGAGAAGCTCTCGACGATGCCCACCGCACCGGGCCGGCCGTCGGGCAGCGTGACGGACTGCCCGAGAGCCGGGAAGACCGATTCGTGCACGTTAGGCAGGGTGATCTGGTCAATCACTCCGTCCGGGGCGGCAGCCAAGCCCGCGGCCATGCTGGCTCGCACGGCCGCCACGTTGCCCGTCACCACATTCATGTATTTGCCCGAGCAGATCGTTCGGGCCAGCACCAGTTCCACGTCCGCAGCCTTGAGCATCGCGTCCTGAACCAGGTACCCGACGCCCACGCTGCTCAACTCAATCATCCCGATGGCTTCACGCATAGTCTGATGTCCCTTTCATGGGGTATCACGTTTCGATGACCAGGGCGTCCTTGGCACTGCTGACCCGCCCGGTGATGCTGGCATGGAGGACGGCGCCGAGCTGCCCCTCCGGCGGCCGGGCGATGACATCACCCTCCTTCACTTGTGCGCCGCTTTCCACGACCGGTACGGCGGGCGCGCCGGCGTGCTGCTTGAGCGGCAGGCGGACTCGCTGTGGCTTGTAGCTGTCGGGCAAAAGTGGGCCCGTGTTGTTGAAGTCGCTGAGCCCGAGCTTGGTGATCAACCGCTTGAGCGGTGTGCGACGGTTGTCCATGTGCAGCGCGGGGCGGCGTTCGTCGGCGGCCACTTCCCATCGCTTGCCCTCGCTCGCCAGCCGCCGCTTGTTCTGTGCGCAGACGTTCTTGGGATCAAGATCCTCCGGGCAGGAGATCATCGTGCACAGGTTGCACTCGCAGCAGAATTGCGTCCCAATGACGCTTGATTCGCCGGTCTGGCTGTACACCAATGAACGCATCGCCTTGTGCGGCTCGATCGGGTGACCCAACAGATAGCGGGGGCACATCTCGGTGCAGAACGAGCATTGGTCGCAGGCGCTGGCGCCGATCCGGGAGACCTGTTGCCACGAGCGACTGTATCGCCGCACGAGGGTGTGGTCCCGCGGGAGGACGATGAGCCCGCCGGTCGTCTTGGTGATGGGTTCTTCGAGGTCGGTGGACAGCCGGCCCATCATGACCCCACCAACCAGTACCGCAGGGTCGGGCACGGTCGCCCCGCCCGCCAAGCCCAGTGCCTCTCGGAAGGTGGTACCCACTGCTGCCTCTATCGTGACCGGGTTGGCGACGGCGCCGGCGACCGTCAGGAACTTGCGGGTCACGGGGCGGGCACGAGCGATGTTGCAGGCCGTCTCGACGTTGATGACCACACAGCCGACGGCCAGTGGGATCTTGCCGGGCGGGATGACGCGCCCGGTTACGTCGTGGACGAGGACGAACTCGTCGCCGGTGGGATAGCTGTCGTGCAGCTCGGCGATTCGCATCCCGCCGGGCAGCTTGGATCTAAGCAGATCGATGACGTCGTGGTATTTGTGCTTGATTCCAATGACGGCTTCCTGGGCACCGACCAGCCGGCCTGCCTCGGCGAGACCCATGATGACCTCGTCGGGGTAGGCACGGAGCATTTCCTTGTCTTTGTGCAGTAAGGGCTCGCACTCGGCCGCGTTCAAGAGGATGAACTCGGCCTTGGCCCGCAGCTTGACGTGGGTGGGAAAGCCTCCGCCGCCCGCGCCGACCACTCCGCACGATTGAACCTGTTCGACGGTGATTCCTGGCATAGCCGTCACCAAAGACTCCATGCGTATGCCGCCTTGTGGGCGGATCTTCAGTCTGTTGTCTGTTCCCGGAACACACGGGCCGGCGTTGCCCGCACGGCGTTGCCGCGGGGCCGGGGGCGACTCTTCGCCGCTGGGCCGACCCGATAAGGGTACCGAGATGGCGACTTCTTTGCCAGCGGGGCATGTGATTCGGGGCAGAAAAAGGTGTCAGCAGAAAAGGGTGTCAGGATGATTTTTTGGCGGGCAAGGACTTAATTCCAAAGCGTCATCGTACTCGCCAAAAAATCATCCTGACACCCTTTTCTGCCTGCAGGCGACAAGAACGGCCTACAAGCCCATGCCTTCCTTGGTAAAGGTCGAATCGGGAAGGTTGACGTTCAACTTGATGTCCGACATCTGGTAGTGGCCCAGGAGAACCGCTTTGTCGTCGTCGGCGTAGGCCTGGCAGAGCACGGGCAGCAGGAGTTCCTTGTCGATGTGGACGACGAGCACGCGGTCCGGCCAGACTCCCTCCTCACCGGTGTAGGGCAGATGACGCTCGAAGACCAGGGTCTCGCGATCCTTGACCTTGCCGTGCCCCACGAAGGCCAGGGCTTCGAGGTTCTGTTCGCGGGCGAGCTTGGAGAACTTGGCGGTCAATGCGAGAGAGTTCTGCAGACCGAACTGGTCCATGGTGCGCCGAGAGCTTTTCCTGGCGTCTGTGCCGTGGATTGGACGCATGACGTATGGGACGATGAGACGGGCAATGGCCCCCGGCTCAACGACCGCCATCTGCTGCCCGTTTTTGATCCATTGGCCGGCCACGTACAGCACACGCGAGCACTTGTCCGCGTTTTTAATCCACGTCAGCCGCAGGCTGAAGGGGCTCTCGCGAAACATCGCCTCCATGGTCTGCAGGCTGCTGAGCCGTCCGCCGATCAGTTCCTGCTTGGTGAAGGTGCACGTGTAGTCACGCACACTGCGGTCGTAGCGGTCCAGCAGCATGTCGAAGAACCCGATCGGGTCGCGGGCGGCGAAGGCCTCCAGCGATTCAGCCGCGGCGGGAGTCGAGGGAACAGGGGTTGCGAAGGCTTGACTTGGCCGCACCTTGGCTGGGGTCACCTCGGCTGCGGGAGGCAGTCCCTCAACCTCGGCGGTGAGCAACTGGTAACCCTGAATCGATAACCCCACGGACAGCAGAATGCCAAGCAGTATCTGAATGCGTTGCTTACTGAGGCGACGTTTCATGCCCTATCCTGACTGGCAACAGACCCAGGCTGATCAAGCTTGGGCGCGCGTGCCGTCTTCGGCCTTCAAGAATCGCGCAGACGACTACCAAGATGCAACGTCACTGAGGTCATCGCTCTTGCGGAACGGCGCCGACCATCCCTTTGTGTTATCGGCCGCTGCTCCGCCCAAGCTTGACTAAGTGAGACTGCTCTCCTGTCTATGATACCCTCCGCTCGCGATCGGGACTCATCTATGTCACTGGCTATTGGGGTTGCCAGTGTACTCCCGCGCGCGTGTGACCATTGATTCTATACGCAATCGAGAGTCCCGGCAATGAGACGCGAGCGTAGATCTCAAGTGGGCGCCAACTCGTGATCCATGGGCCCACGTCCCCGATCGCGGCCGGGATTCTGGTGTCCGGCGTGGTCATCGACGGGGTGTTGGGCGTGCATCATTTTGCCCCAGGATCAGGGCGAGCAGCGAGTTAAGCGGATCTCGATTGGGAGGTATGGCGGTGCCTGTGTGTGGTGTCGTGCACGGCCGGCCGGCCATGACCATCTTAGGGCGTTTGCCCCATCGCGGTCGATTCGTTCGGCGGGTCGCAGGGAAACTGGAGGGAGCAGATCGTGCCGTCCTTGGCGCTCGAGCACAACGTCACCGTACCACCCAGGCAGCGGACGATCCCATGCACCACCGCGAGGCCCAGACCCAGGTGTTCTCCGCCCGCCCGTACGGTGTCGGTTATGGCAGTGTAGAATGGTTCGAAAACATGGGGCAGATCCCCCTCAGAGATCCCGGGGCCGTTGTCGCCGATTCGCAGAAACACGCTTCGTCCGTCCGCGTCGGTGGCAAGGTCAAAACGCAGCTTGCCGCCCTGGGGCATGGCCTCGCACGCGTTGGTCGCGATGTTCTCGAGCACAACCATGACCGGATGGGGGGGGAGGCTTTTGGCGACGGGTTGCAGGCTGGTTTCCAGGTCGATGCCGCGTTTGGCAAGCCGAGGCTGCCAATCATCCGCGAAACGCTGAACGATGGTGCTCAGGCATTCGTCGGCCTCGATCGCGTGGATGCCTTCGGCGAAAGCCCGCAGTCCCTGGGTCAGCCTGCCGGTTTGTGTCAAGGTGGTGGCGATCGATCGCAATGCCCGGCGCAGGGCTTCCGGGTTGTCCTGGCTGAGGGCGAAGTCGGCGGTGGGGACCAGCCCGCCCAGCAGGTTGCCGAAGTAGTGAGCCACCGCGCCCGCCAGGGTGCCCAATGAGGCCATCTTGGCGTCGTGGGCCTGCGTTTTCATCGCCTGCACGCGACGGGTCACGTCGCGGATGTGCAGAGCAATGCCCACTCGTTCCCCAGGGTCGTCGATGACCGGCGAAATCGAGACAGCCAGATACACCGGGTGGTCCGGCGAGTCGCGGTAGCAGAACTCGAAATCACTCGTCTCGCCCTGATGCAAGGCTCGTTCAAAGAGCCGTTGGGCCACCGCCTGGCGTTCCGCGGGGACAAGAGACGAGATCGGCTGCCCGACGATACTCTCGGTCGCCAACCCTAGAATACGGCTCGCGGCAGCATTGGCGAATCGGATGCACAGTTGCTCATCCGCCGCGATGATGCCGGCGGCGGCATGGGTGCACAGTTGACGGAAGAATGGGTCATCCGGCTGTGAGATCATTGGCCCGCTTTCCTCTTTGGCTCCTAAGGTAACGCCGGAACGCGACTGCGGACGCGCGGCGTGATGAAGTACATGGACTCAAAAACCTTCCCGTCGATCTCCTCGCAAAGCAGCAGCGAGCCAGCCAGATGCCCCTGGTGAGAGGTGCCGGACGGCCCAATGGCGAGGAAGGTCTCCGGGGCCATTGGTGCGCGGGAGGCCAGCTCACGCAATGGCCGAGTGGTCTGTTGTATCTCCTCCTGTACCCAGCCGTCCGGCCCAAGGGTTGGCCGTGGACGCGAGAAGGGTAACACGATCTCCGGCATCACATCGACGACGACCGCGTCGGCATCGGTGAGCGGGATGAAGTACTCGATGCGCAGCACCATGCGGCTGCTGGCGTAGGTTCGACCGGCCATGGTGCCGTCCTCACGAAAGAGGAACAGCGTCTGGTCCCGCATCTGCGGGTCGATCTCGACGGTGAGCGGCAGTCCGTTACGCACGATCTGTTGGTTTGTCGAGATCTCGACCTCTTCCGCGTCGAGGATGGCTTTGATTTGCGGCCACGAAGCAAGCTTTCCAACGCCCAGGCGCAGGCCGTTCTTACGCAGCAGGGCTCGGGTCGTCGCGGCGAACACTTCCTCGTCGAGAGCGTTCCAGATCTTGCCCGACTCGCTGAACGCTCCCTTGCCCGCGCGCACGCGCAGGACTTGAAACTCGATGCTCTGAATGACCAGCGGCCGGTCGTCGATCCCTGCCGGGGCAGGAAAGACGCTGGCCGGCCCCGGAGCCGTGGACGGCGCATGGACACTGCCTTCGATGGGTTGCTGGTCTGGGTCGCGATCCGGCCATCGCCAGAAGCGCCAATCCCCGTCGTGGCAACCGGTGACACACAACAGAGCCCACCCGACCAAGCCGGCCAGGGCGAAAGAATGGACGATGCTTGCCTTGAAGCGGGTTCGCATGAATCGATGGTTAGCCAATCTTGATTGACGCCTGACGATCAGTCGGCTCCACAGTACCAGGCTAGGGTATCGGGCCGAGCCTGTGCGGTGTCAAGCTTTCGTGCCCGGCCTCATGCATCCCAAGACCGCGACGGGGCTAGTATACCATGCCCGGGCCGGTCACGCGTTGTGCATGGCTGCCTTGGCCAGGACGGCCCCGTAAACCTGGGCTGCACCGGCTCGTTTGAGGGCCCGAGCCGCGGCGTGGAGCGTCGCGTTGGACGTGGCCACGTCATCTACGAGGCACAGCCGAGCCCCCCGTACGCGGGCGTGGCGGGCGACGTGGAAGATCCCCCGCACATTGGCTGCCCGCTGCGAGGCCGGTAGCCCCACCTGCTGTCGCCGTTTCCCGCGAACCACGATCAGGGGCAGGACCGGCAGGCTCAACTGCTTGCCTACGGTCGAGGCGAGCAGGGCGACCGGGCTGAACCGGTAGGAGAGCCGTTCCCGCAGGCTGGCCGGTATGGGCACCAGGGCATCAATACTTCCAGCCCATGATCGACCGGCGATGGCATGGGCGAGGAGCAATCCAAGAGGCCGATCGAGACGCTGTTGACGCTGGTACTTGTATCGACGGACCATCGCCCCGATCAACGTGGGGTAGGGGCCCACGCGAGCCAGTCCATCCAACGCGGAAGACTCGCGTCGACACAGCCGGCAGCCGGCCGGATCCAGAAGATGCGGCTCCGCGGCGGCTCCACATCGCGGGCAGTAGGGGGTACTGGTGGCCGCCAAGAGAGCCGTCGTGCAGGTCTCGCACCACGGCGCGTCCTCGCCCAGAGGCTGGTCGCAGCCCGGACATCCTCGCGGGAGAACGAGATCAAGCAGGGTTTGAAGCCGCTGCAGGATGCGACTGTAAGTGGAGGGCGACGGCATGACCGGATATTCTCCGCTATGGAACGGGCCGGGAAAAGGGGGGGCTCAGGATGCGTGGCTTGAATAAAGTGTGCGCCGGTGACATAATTTCGTCGCGTGAATTATTCCGTTCCTGCTGTCGGATTCAGGTCCGAGGACTAAGCGGGCCGGCAAGGGGTCGAGGCAAGTCGCGGCGTCGGGAGTGCTGAGTATGGCAGGCAGCGTTCAGTGGTCTCAGAGCGATCGAGAGTCGGCGTGTCGGCTCCATGCGGTGATACTGGGATTGAGCGGTTTGATGCTCTGTCTGTCGTTTGTGCCGTCGGTCTTGGCCCAGGCGCCGGCCTCGCCGGTCATGACCGTGCCGGTCGACAAACGGATGGTCCCTCTCACCATCACACTGGTTGGCTCCGTAGAGCCGAATACACGGAGCGTGATCGCCAGCGAGCTGGCCGGCCTGGTGGATGAACTCGCGGTGGACGAGGGCGACTGGGTTGACCGGGGCACGGTGCTGTGTCGTCTGCGGAATACGACCCATCGCTTGGCGTTTGAGCAGGCCCAGGCTCAGTTGGCGCAGTACGAAGCGGAATTGGCGGAGCTTGAGGCCGGGACTCGCAAGGAGGATCTTGATCGGGCCCGCGCAGAGATGGAGGAGGCCAAGACGATCCATGAGAAGTGGGAGCGTGAACTCGAGCGGGTGCAGGGGTTGCGTGAGCAGAGTTCCGCCAGCTTGAAAGAGTACAACGACACGAGGGCGGACACGGCGGCGGCCCGGCAACGGTACTTGCAGGCGGTTGCCCGGCACGAGCTGGCGGAGGCGGGGCCGCGGAAGGAGACGATCGCCCGTGCCCGTTTCGTGGTCGAGGCTCAGCGGGTCCTTCTGGCGCGGCTGAAGTACGATCTCGACCAGACGGTGATCCGAGCGCCTTTCGCGGGGCATGTGGTGCGCAAGCATGTGGAAGTGGGCCAGTCGGTATCGGTGGGCGGCCCGGTGGTGGATCTGATTGATCTGGAGACGGTGCTTGTGCGGGTTGACGTGCCGGAGTCGGCGATCGGAGCGGCCAAGGTTGGCGAGCCGGTGAGCGTGGTGATCGATGCCCTGCAGCGCACGTTTCACGGGGAGATCAAGCACGTGATTCCGCAGGCGGACGAGAAGGCGAGGACCTTCCCGGTGGAGATCGCCTTGGAGAACAAGGAGCATCTCCTGAAGGCGGGGATGTTCGTGCGGGCGCGTATGCCGGCCGGGCCGACGGAAGAATCATTGGTGGTGCCGTTGGACGCGGTGTTGCAGCGCAGCGGGACGGATCTGGTGGTCGCGGTGATCAAGTCGGAGATGGCGGGCGGGGTGACGGGGATTCCGATGCCCGTGAGGCTTGGGGCTGAGGTGCGAGATGAGTCGGGCGGGCGGTTCCAGGCTTGGATCGCGATCAGTTCGCCGACGTTGCAGCCGGGCATGCCGGTGGCGGTCAAGGGGCATGATCGGATCTACGGTCCGATGCCGGTAACGGTGGTCCCGACTCCGGAAGGTACGGATACGGGCGAGGCGCCGACGACGCGAGACGCGTCCTGAGTTTGCCAGAAGCGAGAACTAATCTGTGGACATCATTCGGTTCACCATCACGAATCCGGTCAAGGTGGCGGTGGGTGTGCTGCTGGTCGGTCTGTTCGGCACGCTGGCCCTCTTTGACATTCCGATTCAGTTGACACCCAACGTCGACGAGCCGCGGGTTACGGTCACCACGCGCTGGAGTGGCAAGAGTGCCCGCGAGATTGAACGAGAGATCATTGAGCGGCAGGAGGAGAAGCTTAAGGGCGTCTCGGGGCTGCGCAAACTGACTTCCGAGGCTGTGGAAGGCCAGGGCACGGTGACGCTGGAGTTCTTCGTCGGGGTCGACAAGGACGTTGCTCTGCGTGAGACCGACCAGAAGCTCAATCAGGTCAGCGATTATCCGCCGGATGTGGAGAAGCCGGAGGTCGTCGCGGCGGACGCGGCGATGGAGACTCCGATCGCCTGGCTGATGCTTCGGAGCCGGGACGGCACCGATGTCACGACTCTGCGGGACTATGTGTGGGATGAAGTCAAGCCCATTCTGGAGCGGGTCGAGGGTTTGTCTTCGGTGAACGTGTACGGTGGTCGCGAGCGGGAGGTTCACGTGCTGGTGGACCCTGATCGGCTGGCGGCCCGCGGGTTGACGTTGCGTGATATTGAGTCAGCCCTGCGAGCCCAGAATGTCAACGTGTCGGCCGGCACGATCGAGAGCGGCAAGCGGGATTTCATCTACCGTACCGTAGGTGAGTACGAGGACACCTCGCAGATCGACAATACGGTGATCGCCTATCGCGACGGCGGCCCGATTTTCGTGCGAGACGTCGGCCGGGCGGTCAAGACGCATGAGAAGCCGAGGGCCTTTGTTCGCTCGAAGGGCGAGCCGGTGCTGGCCATCCCCGCTCACCGTGAGACCGGCTCCAACGTCATCGTCGTCATGGAGGGGCTTAAGCAGCAGGTTGCCAAGGTGAACGAGGAGATTCTGACCGGCCGCGGGCTGGAACTGGAACTCATGCAAATCTACGACGAGACGCGTTACATCCACTCGTCCATCCGGCTGGTACGGAACAACCTGATCTACGGCGGTGCGTTGGCGTCCCTGGTCTTGCTGCTGTTTCTGCGCAATGTGCGAGCGACGGCGGTGGTGGCCTTCTCGATTCCCGTGTCGGTGATTGCCACGTTCCTGGCGGTCAGCATGTTGGGCAGGAACATCAACGTGGTCATGCTGGCGGGCATGGCGTTCGCGGTGGGTATGGTGGTAGATAACGCGATCGTCGTCCTGGAGAATATCTACCGCCATCGCCAGATGGGCAAGTCGAGTTTCCAGGCCGCACTGGACGGGGCCAGTGAGGTCTGGGGTGCCATCCTGGCCAGCACGTTGACCACCATGGCAGTGTTTCTGCCGGTGATCTTCATCGAGGAAGAGGCGGGTCAGCTTTTCCGCGACATTTCCATCGCCATCAGTGCGGGTGTGTTCATGTCGCTTCTGGTATCGGTGCTGGTGATTCCGACGCTATCGGCTCGCGTGCTGGGGCAGAGCAGGATCAAGGCGTCTGAGCAGAAGGTTGGACGGTTGGCGTGGTTTGTGGGCGACATGATCACCTGGGTGAACCGGGGGCGATTGACCAAGCTGGCGGTGATCGCAGTTTTCCTGGTCGGTTCGCTGGTTGGCTCGTGGGCTCTGTTGCCGCCGACGGACTACCTGCCGGCCGGGAACCGCAACATGGTCTTCGGGTTCATGCTTACCGAGCCGGGCCTGGGCTTGACCGAGTTCGGGCGGATCGCCGACGAGTTGGACGATTACCTGCGGCCTTACTGGAGTGTCGAGCCCGGTACGCCCGAGGCCGCCGCCATCCCGCCGGTGATGATGAGGGTCGGCGACAAGATGGTGCCCGTGACTCCGCCGCCGATCAACAACTTCTTCTTCGTCTCGTACTTCAACAACGCTTTCATGGGGGTGACGAGCCGGGATGACGAGAACGTGGCTTCACTGGTGGTGCTGCTGCAGCAGGCACTTGCCTCGTGTCCCAGCGCGACCGGGGCGAACGCGTTCTTTCAGCAGGTGCCGCTTTTCGGTGGCGGCGATGGCGGCAATACCATTGACGTGGAGATCCGGTCCAGCGATCTGAGCAAGGTCAACGCGGCGGCGGCGCAGATACTTGCCGAGTGCTTCAAGCGGTTTGGCTTTGCCCGGCCGGTGCCGCCCAGCTTCGACCTGCCGCGTCCGGAGATTCGGGCGATCCCCGATCTGGTGCGGGCGGCGGACGTGGGCCTGAGCGTGAGCGATGTCGGGTTCATCATTGCGGCGGGCGTGGATGGGGCCTATGTCGGAGGATTCCGTGACGCGGGCGACGAGATCGACATGCTCATCAAGCTGGAAAACGCCGACGGCTCGCCCCTCGATGAGATCCACCAGATCCCGATTTTCACGCCGACCGGGCGGATCGTTCCGCTGGAATCAGTGACGCGGTTCGAGTATGTGGGCGCCCCACAGCAGATCAACCACATCGAGGCGATGCCCGGCGTGACGTTGCAGGTGCCGTCTCCGATCGGCATGGCTATCGAGACGGTGATGAACACGATCAACGACGAGATCGTTGCCAAGCTGCGGGCCCAGGGGCGGATCGATCCCACGGTATACGTCTCGTTGGCGGGCAATGCCGACAAGCTTGTGCAGACGCGGACCGCGATGTTCGGCCGATGGGATGGGTGGAATCTGGAATCCGTGCGTGCGGTCATCGAGAGTCGCGGGTTCCTGGCTTTACTGGTGGTTTATCTGTTGATGGCGGCGCTGTTCGAGTCGTTCATTCATCCGTTAGCCATTCTGCTGACGGTGCCGCTGGCGGCGGTAGGGGGGCTGGGTGGTTTGCGGATCGTACACTGGATGAGTTTGCGCGATCCGGTCAGCCCCGTCCAACAGTTGGACGTCGTGACCATGCTCGGCTTTGTCATCCTGCTGGGCATTGTCGTCAACAACGCCATTCTCATCGTGCACCAGACGCTCAATAACATCACTTACGGTATGAAGCCAGAGGAGGCGTTGCCCGAGGCGGTACGCACGCGCTTGCGCCCCATCTTCATGACCGCTCTGACCACGGTGTTCGGGCAGTTGCCGCTCGCGCTGATGCCTGGTGCGGGCAGCGAGTTGTACCGTGGGCTGGCGGCGGTGATGGTTGGGGGATTGCTGGTGGCGACGGTTTTCACTCTGGTGCTTGTGCCGGTGGCATTCTCCATGTTCTTGTCGCTACGCGGTTGGTGGCTGCATCTGTTGGGGCGAGATGTGCCGATGGCGTTGCGACCGGTCGGCCTGGATGTCCCGCCGCTGCGCGACGGCACCGCTTCCGCGGACAACGAGCCCCGAGCGCAAGCGAGCGAATAACGAGCCCCGAGCGCGAGCGAGTGGGTTACGCCGGGAACGCGAAAGGTACGTCGCTGACGCTCCACAATCCCGTCGCTCGCGCTCCGGGCTCGTTGGTTGCGTCACTCGCGCTCCGGGCTCGTTGGCTGCGTCACTCGCGCTCCGGGCTCGTTGGCGAAGGAGAAGGCGCGAGCGAGTGGGTGACGAATCCGGAGCGAGAGTGGGTGACGAATCCCGAGCGCAAGCGAGCGAATAACGAGCCCCGAGCGCAAGCGAGTGGGTTACGCCGGGAACGCGAAAGGTACGTCGCTGACGCTCCACAATCCCGTCGCTCGCGCTCCGGGCTCGTTGGGTACGTCGCTGACGCTCCACAATCCCGTCGCTCGCGCTCCGGGCTCGTTGGGTACGTCGCTGACGCTGCACAATCCCGTCGCTTGCGCTCCGGGCTTGTTGTTGGGTCGGCTGGTTCGAATGGTTTGTTGGGTCGGCTGGTTTGCGTGGTTTGTCGAGGCGGTTTACTGCGGCGGCGTATCGGGGGCGTTCATGAATCGTCAGTTCACTAGATCGGTCGAAACGGCTTGGTCAGCGCGGGCTCCCCTGCGGGCGTCCGGCGTCACCGATGCTCTGCGTCTCATCAACGGCGAAGCGGACGGTTTTCCAGGACTGGTGATCGAGCAATTGGGCGATGTGCTCATCGCTCAAGTCCACGAACAAGGATCCCTTGCCAGCCGTGGGCCGACAGGCAAGCTGCCGGTCCACAGAGCCGCGACCATCAGGGAGCGGAGGGGGAAGCTGTCAAATGGTGTGGCACCGGCCTGTCCGCCGTGGTGGGCGTCTCGCCGGTGCGGGAGCGGTGCAACGGGAGATTCAGAGTGTTATCTTGACGAGACCGCCATCCGACAGGTCGCCGAGGAGATCCTGCGTCGTACGGGTGCCCGGGCGGTCTACCGCAAGTTCTTCGTCCGCGATCGCGGTGGGCTGAGCCGGGACACCGATACCGCCCATCGCGACCCTCAACCCTGGCTGGGCGAACCGGTCGAGGCCGAGCGGGCGATCACGGAGCACGGCTTGCGGTATATCGTGCGGCCCTACGCCGGCTTCGCGGTCGGCTTGTTTCTCGACCACCGCGACAACCGCCTGCGCATCCGCGAGCGGGCGGCCGGTCGAAGAGTGCTCAACGCCTTCAGCTATACCGGTGCGTTCTCCGTCGCCGCCGCCGCGGGCTCAGCGGCCAGCGTGTCGAGCGTGGATCTCTCCAAGCGATACCTCGAATGGAGCCGCGAGAACTTTGCCGCCAACGGTCTGGATCAAAGCGGCCACTGGTTTTTCTGTTCGGATATCTTCGAGTTCTACAAGCGGGCCGAGCGTCAAGGCCGTCGCTTCGACTTGGTCATTCTCGACCCGCCGACCTTCTCGCGACCGTCGCAGGGCCGGCGTGCCTTCGTTCTTGCCGAACGGCTGGACGAACTGGTCGCCGGCGCCGTCCGCCTGCTGGACCCCGGCGGCGAGATCCTGCTGGCCAGCAACCAGCGTGATCTGCCCCTGGCCCGTCTGGAGGAATCCCTGCTCGCCGCCGCGGGCAGGCGGTCCTGCACCATCCTCGAACGTCCGCCGTTGCCCGCCGACTTCGCCGGCGATGCCGATTATGCCAAGAGCGTGATCGTGCGGTATGGGTAGGGCCTCCCGGCGCTTGTGAGATGTGGCGAGCTACGCCGGTCGCCGCAGGGAGTGACCGCCACGCTATCACGCGAGCTGCTCTGCCCGGAGTTCAGCAGTACCCGCAACGTGAGCAGCATGGTTGCATACTGGGCGTTACTGCGTCGCGGGGGCTGGATGGGGTGTGATGTCGAAGTCGTCGAATTGGGCGTGGATGTCGACGACGCGGAGGCCGGCCATGCCGCGGCGGTAATGGGAGTCGCGGTGGGTGATGTGTGGGTGGCCGTCGAGCAGGATCTGGATGCGGTCGCCGCGGGTTTCGATGCGGAGGTCGTACCATTGCCCGGCCTGGATCGGATGGTCGGCAGAGGCGAGCTCATGCCAGCCTTTGCCGTCGGTCCGGCCGAGGATGACCTTGTTGGTCGCGGGAATGATGCCCGCGAAGTAGCCTTCCTGAGCGTCGTAGCCGAGGGCGGGCTGTTGGACGCGGAAGAGGGCGCCGGCGTCTCGCTGGCCCGCGGTGACGCGCACGCGCACCCGTAGCGAGAAGTTCTCCCACTCGAAGCCACGGACGAGGGCCTTTTCACCGCAGCGGTAGAGGTTGACGGCTCCGGAGCCGGGCGCCCGGCCGAGGTGCAGTTTGCCGTCGATCACGCGGAGATAGCGGTTGTGGCCGAAGTACACCCAGCGGTCCCAGGTGCCGTCGGCGAAGGACTCGCGGAACGCGTCACCGGGTCGGTTAGGCTGTTCGCCTGAAGGGGCGGGCAGGGCCTGGCCGGCGGGGATGGGTTTGCCGAAGTCGGGGAAGCCGGCGTCAGTCCAGCCGAACGGTTGCAGGTAGACCGCCCGCTGCCAGCCGGGTTCGCGCGAACGCTTGGCATGGTAAACGATCCAGTCTTCCGTGCCGTCGGGCGAGACGGTGAAGCTGGCGTGCCCGACGCCGAAGACCTCGTCGGTGGATTGGAAAACGGGGCGGTCGTGCTTGGTCCAACTGGCGGGATCGAGCGGGTCGGCGTTTTCGTCCATGTAGAGCATGGCCAGCTTGTAGGTCGGTTCCCATGAGCCGCTGCACGAGTAGATGATGAAGACGCGGCCGTGTCGTTTGAGGATCTGGGGACCTTCGTTGAGTCCGCGTTCGCTGAGGCTTTCGGACACTCGCTCCCAGACGTAGGTATCGTTTTCGCGGAGTTTGACGCGGTTGCCGCTGACCGTCCAGGGATTGTGCATGGGGGCGATATAGAGGTGCTGGATGTCTTCGGTGGCGGGCCAGCCGGACCAGATCAGGTAGAGGCGATCGCCAAGCTGTAGCGGAGTGGCGTCGATGGACCAGCGGTTGTCGGTCTGGCCGGCCAGGTCATCGCCGGTGTAGACGACGCCTTTGTCCTCGTATTCGCCCTGCGGGTCGTCGGTGACGGCGGCGAGCACGCCGGTGCGGTGATTCGCATTGCGTCCGTTGCTGGCGCAGTAGTAGATGTACCAGCGGTCGTTGACGCGGTGCAGCTCGGGCGCCCAGACCTGGCTGCTGTTCCAGGTGCCGGGCTGGGTTCGCCAGACGACGCGTTTGACGCCCTTGTCGGTGAGTTTGGGCGACTTGAAGACCGCGATGCCGTCGTTGCCTTCGCTCTGGCAGAAGTAATAATGGTCGCCGTGGCGGATGGTCCAGGGGTCGGCCCCCTCGGCGATGGGGTTGACGAAGAGCGGCCGATCGAGCTTGGAGCCGGAGGGTGCTTGCGCCGCCGGTTGGGCCGCGATGATTCCCGCGATAGGCCAGGCGGACAGCAGCAGGGCGTATGTCGCGAGAGTCAGCGAGCGCATGGTACCTTCCTGCGGTGCATAGTCAGCCGATGGTCGAAGGCTACTTGGACGGTCCGCGCTTCTTGAGGGTGACGCTGATTCCGCGGTCTTGCTCGCGCAGGAAGATGGTCTCGAGCTCCGGGTGGTTGGTGACGAGTTTGACGTAGTCCTGCAACTGGCTGCCGCAGTCGGTGGTGTTGTGGGCGAGGATCAGCCCGCCGGGCCGGACGAGTGGCAGGAGCTTGTTGAGGTAATCGACGTACCCGGCCTTGTCGGCGTCGAGGAAGAGGATGTCGATCGGCTGGGTGAGTTTGGTGACCTGTTTGTGGGCGTCGCCTTCGACGAGGGTGACGAGGGAGTCGACGCCGGCCCGCTCGAAGTTGCGGCGGGCGAGGTCGGCGCGGGCGGGATCGAGCTCATGGGTGGTCAGCTTGCCGCCGGTCGTTCGCAGGGCGAGGCAGAACCAGATGCCGGAGTAGCCGTTCGATGTGCCGATCTCGACGACGTGTTGGGCGTTGGTCGCCTCAGTGAGCAGGCGGAGGATGTGACCGTCGCTGGGCGGGATGTTGAGCATGCCCTCGCGTTCCTTCTCCCACAGTTCATCCAGGACAGTGAGGATCATTTTCTCGCCCTCCAAGCCGGCCGCGGGTTTGCCCGCCGTGGCTGCCGCCAGCGCCAGGGCCACCGTCGCCAGGCTCAGCAGCCCGCCGCCTATGGCCGCGTATTTGGCCGTGGTCATTCCGCTTATCTCCTTGGCAAAACAAACGCGGAGGCGTCTCGTACTCCCGAGGCGCCTCCGCGTTATTGTGCATGCGTGATGCGTCGCCGTCCACCCTTGGCGGGGGCGACGATACCGGTCAGCCGCCGAGCCCGATGAGTTCACCGATCTGCGGGGCGTACTTGACGATCAAGCCGGCGAACACGACCGAGACCATGCTCATCAGCTTGATGAGAATGTTGAGGCTCGGGCCGGAGGTGTCCTTGAACGGGTCGCCGACGGTATCGCCGACCACGGCGGCCTTGTGGTCCTCGGAGCCCTTGCCATAGATGATCGTGTCGGGCTTGCCGGTGCGGACGGCCAGTTCGGCGCGGGCGACCAGCTCCTGCCTGATGCTGGCGGGAAGCTTCTCGCGGGCCGCCGGGTCATTCACGATCTCGGACGCCTTGATTCTTCCAAAGGTCTCGATGAGCTTCTTGGCGTTATCCCAGGCCCCGCCCGAGTTAGCCATGAAGATCGCCAGAGCAAACCCGCTCGTGAGCCCGCCCGCCAACAAGCCCATCACGCCGGGCACGCCGAAGATCAGCCCCACCAACACCGGGACGATGATGGCCATCAGGGAGGGCAGGATCATTTCCTTCTGAGCGCCCGCGGTGGAGATGGCTACGCAGTTGGCGTAGTCGGGGTACTGGTGGTCATCGACGGTGACCCGCTTGGGCCAGTTATCGGGATTCTGGACGAAGTCCTCATCCTTGCCTTGGTTGCGGAGGGACTGGCGGATCTTCTCGAATTGCCGGCGACACTCGATCATCATCGAGTTGGCTGCCCGGCCCACGGCCTTCATGGCGAACGAGCAGAACACGAACGCGAGCAACACGCCGGAGAACAGGCCGCACAGCACCTTGGGGTTCATCAGCGTCACGCCGTAGAACTCCATGAACTGCAGCATTGATGCTTGGCGGGCGGGAACCAGCCGCACCTCATGTTTACCGCCGTTCGGATCGGTCAGCGTGGTCTCGCGGACGAACTTGTCTTCCAGGCTGCCTTCGGGCCCGAGAGTGATCCGACTGACGCCGGCCTGGAGCCCCAGTGTTTCGGTCAGGTCACTGCTGAGGTCCAAGGCCATGTAGGCCTCGACGTGCTCGGTCCTCTTGCCGTCGCCGGTGAGCCATGAGCCGAACTTGCCGTAGCCCAGGAAGACCGCCTCGGTCGCGCTGGGCTGCTCGGAGATGGCGACGACCTTGTCGCGGGCTTCGTAGATCTGGCCGAAGCGGACTTCCTCGACGTAGGCGGCCAGGAGGGCCATGGCGGTCAGAGCCGCCGACCCGATGGCGAAGCCCTTGCCGGTGGCTGCGGTGGTGTTGCCCAGGGCGTCCAGAGCGTCGGTTCGCTGGCGGACCTCCGGCTTCTGGCCGGTCATCTCGGCGTTGCCGCCCGCGTTGTCCGCGATCGGACCGTAAGCGTCGGTCGCCAGGGTGATGCCCAGGGTGGCGAGCATGCCTACCGCGGCGAAGCCCACGCCGTAGAGGCCGAGCATGAACTCATGCCCGCCGCCCGCGAAGGTGAACGCACAGGCGATGGCCACGATGATCGTCGCCAAAGCGGCCCAAGTGGACTTCATCCCCTCGGCGATGCCGCTGATGATGATGGTCGCCGGGCCAGTGATGCCCTGGGCGCTGATGTCCTGCGTCGGTTTGTAGTCGTAGCTGGTGTAGTACTCAGTCGAGTAGCCGATGACCAGGCCGGCGATCAGTCCGGCGAGGATGCTGCCCCAGATGCCGTACCATTGGACGCCAGCGATGTTGCCCAACAGAAGGTAGGAGACTGCTCCCGAAGCAATGGCGATCAGCACGCTACTGCCCCAGACGCCGCGATTGAGAGCCTTCATCAGGACGGCCATGGTGGCCTTCTCTTCGGTGCGGACCAGGTAGATGCCGATCACGGAGAGGAGGATGCCCACGCCCGCCAGAGCCATCGGGGCGGCCACAAAGCGGATAGCGGCGTCGGCGCCTTTCTCGCTGATTTCCGAGCCGAACAGAGCCGCGGCGGCGGCGACACCCAGGGCGGCGGTGGCCAGGATCGAGCCGCAGTAGGATTCGTAGAGGTCAGCGCCCATGCCCGCGACGTCGCCGACGTTATCGCCGACGTTATCCGCGATGGTGGCCGGGTTGCGGGCGTCATCTTCGGGGATACCGGCCTCAACCTTGCCCACCAGGTCGGCGCCAACGTCGGCGGCCTTGGTGTAGATGCCGCCACCGACACGAGCGAACAGGGCCTGCGTCGAGGCACCCATGCCGAAGGTCAGCATGACCACGGTGATCGTGGACAGGTGCATTTCAGGGGCGAACTTGTAGAGGACCAGGAACCATCCGGTGATGTCGATCAAGGCGAACCCGACGACGACGAAGCCCATGACCGCACCGGCTCGGAAGGCGACAGTCAGGCCCGCGTTAAGGCTCTGGCGGGCACCCGCGGCCGTCCGATTGCTGGCCAGCGTCGCCGTCCGCATGCCCAGGTAGCCGCACAGGCCGCTGAAGAAACCGCCCGTCAGGAACGCGAACCAGACGATCTCATTTTGCACCTTGAGGACATACCCCATGTATGCCAGGACCCCGGCCAGCCCCAGAAAGACGACCAGGACCACCTTGTATTGCCGTTTCAGGTAGGCCATCGCCCCTTCGCGGACGTAGTTGGCGATCTCGATCATCTCCGGGTCGCCCTGGTCGGCGCCCGCAACTTCCTTGTAGAACTTGAAGGCGAAGAGCAGGGCCACCAGGGCCCCGGCTGGGGCGATCCACCAGATCGGCGGAATCGCCGGGCGAATCACCTGGACCTCCTGAGCCTGCTGAATCTCTTGGGCCAACAGGGGCGAGACACCGGCCAATAACGCGACCGCCGGCAGAATCCAGGCCAAGCGCTCGACCATCGACTTGCTGCTCGATTGACACATGCTGACGTATCTCCTCTGGTTTGAGGGTTTGTTGATGCCGGGCCGCTCAGTCTCACGAACGTCCCGTATCGCAGTTCCTAACTTGATCGTCCCCCGCCGCGCCGGCGGGTTCCTCATGACCCCGAACATCATCGGTGCCCTCTGGCCGATGCGCGCCGACAAAACCCTGCCGCCGCACCGTCCAGGCGAGACACCAGTGTCACACTGCTTTGAGGCTGCGCACCAAGGCGCTGAAAGAGCTGGGATGCGCAGAGAATTCACCTGAGTGTCCCCGGCACCGGTCGCCTTCGCGCCTGTGGCTGGCAGGTGCCGGACAAATCCGTGCTTCAACGCTCAATCACATCCGCCGCGGTCGAGGTTGCGCCTCAGCGTCTGCCGGCGGGGACCGGCCCACCCGGCCGGAAATCCCGCTTCTGCGATTTGCGCATGCGCCGCCGACGCCGCTCACTCGGCTTCTCGTAGTAGCTGGTGCGCTTGATTTCTTTGGTCAAGCCTTCCTTTTCGCACATCTTCTTGAAGCGGCGAAGCATCTGGTCGAGGGATTCATTACCCCGGGCTTTCACCTTGATCATGCGGGCGGATGTCCTTTCCAAAAGCGTGGTTGCCTATTTCAGTCCAGTCCAAATCAGTCCGGCTAGTATAATGACCGCTTGCCCGCCTGTAAACGGGTTTCTGGCCGCTCTGGCAAGAGAACCGGTCGGGGCCGAGTACGGCATCGCTGTAGTTGGGGCCCCCGTCTCTGGCGGCCGCCGGGCGGGGGAGAGCGCAAGTCGCCGGTCGCCACGGGGGGCGACCGCTACGGGTACCGGCCGCCACCGGGGGGGGCGACCGCCACGGGTACCGGTCGCCACGGGGGGGGGACGGTGACGTGCGTCGGTCGCCGCGAGCGGGGGCAATACTCCATTAACATCATATTTAGCAGCATGTTAAGTCGTCCGTTGCGGTCTGGGGCGGGCCGAAGGGGCCGTCCGCGTGGGTGAGCTTCGCCGGTGCGGGCTCGAGATTCGCGGAAATCCATGGGGGGACCGCGTCACTTGGCCGCGAGTGTATTGTATGGTTTCAGACGCTCGGCCGGTGCGGCCTGTCGGTGGCCGGGCAGGGCCGACTGGAAAATTGGAAAACCGTTCTGATCTGTTGGTGGGGACTCACGTATGCTCCTCGTACCCTTGGCATCAATTCGCGAGGGAATGGTTCTTGCTCAGCCGGTCTTCCATCCATCCAGCTCGGATCTCGTCCTGCTCAATACCGGATACGTGCTCGATCAGGAGATGATCACCCGGCTCGCGGACTTCCGACTCAGCCACGTCTGGGTCGAGTTTCCCGGTCTCGAAGAGATCGGCCGGGAGGCCAACGAGCGGATCAACCGCGGACACATGGCCCTCTACCACGCGCTGCAGGGCTCGGTGGACAAGCTCGAACGCCGCGTCGCGGTCAAGGTCAACCTGCACCAGTACAAGAAGGCCGTTCGGCACATGCTCACGGAGATCGTGGCCGACCCGGACCACGAGGTCATCACCCACCAATTGGCGACCTGCTGCCCGCTGCTGTCGGGTCATCTGGCGAACTGCTGCTATCTGTCGCTGCTGATTGGTGCCCACATGAGCGGTTATCTGCGAGCGGAGCGCAGCACTCTGCCGGCGCATGTGGCGGAGAATACCGGCCAGCTCGGCTTGGGGGCGTTGCTGCATGACATCGGCAAGCTGCCCATGCCCGATGAGCTGCGGAGCCGGTGCATTCTGGACCCCGAAGGGGAGTGGCGGGAGTATCGACTGCACGTGATCGCGGGCTACGACGAAGTGCGCGAGCACCTGCCGGTGGTGGCCGCCAATGTCGTGCTCAACCACCATCAGCGGTTCGACGGCTCGGGGTTCCCCAAGCGCGAGTCGCGCGACAAGGCCCGCCCGCCCGCTCCGCTCAAGGGACGCAATATTCACATCTTCAGCCGCATTGTCAGCGTGGTGGACGCGTTCGACCACTTCCTCTGCCCGAGGGGCGGAATGGTCCCCACAATCATCGCGATTCATCAGTTGCGTAGCGAGCAGGTGCGTGGCTGGTTCGATCCGGTGGTGGTCGAGGCTTTGCTGCGGTTGGTGCCGCCGTTCATGGTTGGCTCGACGGTGACGCTGTCCGACGGCACGGAAGCGGTGGTGGTGGGCAATCATCCCGAGGCTCCGTGTCGCCCGCTGGTCAAACTGCTCAGCGGCCCGATCTGTGATCGCGAGACACGAGTGAAGGGTCGGTTGCTTGATCTCCGCATGTGCCGCAACCTCTGCGTGGCCGGGGTCGACGGTTACGACGTGCGGCCTTACCTCTTCAGCGGAGAGCTGGAGCCGAGCGCGCAGGACGAAGACGCGGTCGCGTGCATGTCCACGGGCGGCGTCGCGTAACGCAAGTCACCGCATCGCGGGGAAGGCCTCAGAAGACGCGTTTCGAGTCCAGCAGGATGCAGATCGGGCCGTTGTTAACGCTGCTGACTTCCATGTGGGCTCGGAACACGCCCCGGGCGACTTGGAGGCCGCTCTCGGCCAGTGTGTCGCAGAGCTGTTCGTAGAGCGTGTTGGCATGCTCGGGAGGAGCGGCGGCGTCGAAGGACGGGCGTCGGCCCTTGCGTGCGTCGGCTTGAAGAGCGAAGGCACTGATGACCAGTACGCTGCCCGCGACTTCACGCACGTCGAGGTTCATCTTTCCGTTGTTGTCCGTGAAGATCCGCAGGCCGCTGATCTTCTCCGCCAGGTAACGCACATCGGCAGGCCCGTCATCGTGAGCCACACCTACGTAGACCAGTAGCCCGGTGGCAATGGCCCCGACCACTGCGCCGTCGACGACGACCTGAGCCTCGTGTACACGCTGAACGGTTGCTCGCATGGCCCGATTGTAGCTTGAACGGACCGTCTTTGCATTCCGGTCGCAGGAATTTCAGAGAGCAGAGGACATCAGCCGGTGCGGTGCTTGCCCGCGGTACGGTTGTTGACTCGTGACGCATTACCGCGTGTGAACTGGCGCCCTTCCTGCCCTGCGGGCACGCACCTACCGAGCCATGTCGACCGACTGGCTTCTGTCCTCGTGCTGGGTTGCCCTTGCCCTTCTGATGCGATCCAGCAGGCCCCCGGCCGCTTGAAGTGCCGCCCAGTACATGCCGAAGGCGATCGTGACAATCGCGCTGGCCGCAAGCAGCCATAATCCCGACCTGACCGATCCGGTAGTGCCAGGAAACGCCAGGGTGGCGAAGGTCAGGGGAAAGATCGCCACCAGGGGAACCCACCACGGGAACCGTAGCCAACGCCTGAGCAACTGAAGACCGGCGGTCAAGCAGAAAAGCACCACGCAGGCACAGGCGGCAGCAAGCAAAACCAACAAAACGAAGACGGGGAAGAACATGGGGCCGCCGGGGTCGTTGTCGATGATCATGGCCCAGATGAGCAGAGCGATCGAACCGCCCACGAAGAGAACAAAGCTGACGGCGCCGGCAACCAGATGCTGAAGCATGAAAGCCGCCGCGCTCCCGGTTTTCAGACGATCCTGTCTTGCCCAACCGGCATGATCCGGCACCAGGGCCTCATCCGCCGAACTGGATGGCCAACTTGTCTTGACGGGTTCTTCTTTGTCGGCACGCATCGAATGCTCCCGGGCCGCGAGATCGCTGATCATAGCAGGCTTGCGAGGGCACGCATAGGCGCAGGGGGTAGGACTCTACTGCAGGGGTGCATCCACCGAACCGTGGAGGCCTGCGGGGCTGGCGCGCGCCGTCGTGTGCCGCTGCTGTGTCAGCAGTACCTGTCCCCCGAAAAACACTGCTCACAGAGCAGTGCGACGCGGATGAGGCCTGCCACTGAACAAAAGATGCACCCCTATTGCAGGATCGGATCCTGCTCGAGGGTTTCGCGGAGTTTGGCGAGGGCGGTGTTCTGGATCTGGCGGACTCGCTCTTTGCTGAGGCCGACGGACCGGCCGATCTGCTTGAAGGTGAGTCGGTCGTTATTGCCCTGGGGGAATCGGCCGAGCAGGACGCGGGACTCCAGCTCGGTCAGGTCGCTGCTGTTGATGCGCAGGACGTGGCGCAGCCGCTCCAGGCGAGCCCCTTACGGGCGTTCGTTCGGGCGGCGGCATCGGGCGGACGTGGGCGGTCACTGGTCAAGGCAACCGGAGGGGCAGACGCTGCTGGCAATTGGGGTAGGGGCAAAGTACAATTAGCTCCGGTTAGGCAGAGGGCCGGGCACGGCTGCTGGTTACTCGTAGGCGGGTTGACCCGCGATGCTTGACCACAGGGAGGAGCAACCATGTTGGGAATGATTACGGTGGGTGTGGAGGTCCTCGGCTCGCGATGGCCGTCGCTGGCAGACTGGTCGATTCCCTACCCACCCGCTCCGAAGACCGGCGGTGATCGAATTACCCTACGTACGTTGATCGGTCGGATTGTCTCTGAGGAAGTGGAGGCTTTTCGTCGTCGCCAGCGTGACGCACGGTTCATCCGGGTGCTCACGGAGCGTCAGATTGAGGAAGGGGCTCGGCGAGGCAAGGTGGATCCGGGCGGCCGTGATCGGGAGCAGAAGGTGGACGAGGAGCACGCTATCGCTGCCGCCCTGCAGGCCTTCGTGGATGGTTTGTACCTCGTCTTCATTGACGACGAGCAGCAGCATGAGCTGGACCACGAGGTATTCCTGAATCCTGAGAGCCGTGTGCGTTTCGTGCGTCTGACTATGCTGGCAGGAGGGTGAAGGTGCTTAGCCGGGAGCAGGCCGAAGAGGCGTTGAAGGGGTTTCAGGTTGCTGACTGGCTCGAACAGCGCCGGGCCGCGGTTCGACGGTTGCCAGGGGGAGGACGGTATCTGGAGCCGGTCCTTCTGTCGCAGACGGGGCAGTGGGGCGTAGTCTACTGCAAGCAGACCGAAGCCGCATGGCCCGGTTATTGCGATCGGCTTCACCGCATGTCGGCAGCGCATCGACGCCGGCTTTTCGAAGCCCTCTTTCCCCGCTTGGTGCCGCAGCTGGAATCCACGTGGCAGCTGCTCGCGCGGGCACCTTACTTGATCGGTTATCCGCAGCGGGCATTCCGGTACCCTGATGATCGGGAACTGGCTACCGAGCGGCGGGCTGACTGGCTGGCCCGGGTGACGGCTTTGCTGCGCGGCTATGACCCGGACATCCGCTGGGTCGCCACCTGGGCTTCCTACCTCGGAGCGTACTTGACGGATGTACCCATCGGCTTCCTGTTGGCGGGGGCGATGGAAGGCGGCGGGGACGATGCGCGCGAGGTGTTCGATTTGTTGCGGGCCACTGCCACCGGCGAACACGAGACTGCCTGTATGGGCCAGCACGTCATCCGGGCGCTGCTCACGGCATCTCAACCCGAGGGGTGGGAGGTGTTGGAGCGGCTGCTCCTGGCCGCGCAACGAGAAGAAGGTCTTCGCCAGGCTATTCTGGAGACGGTGAGCGAGGCACATCCGGAGGCTTTTCGCCGGATGCTCCGGCTGATCCTGGAACACGACCTGCTGCGGTTCAGCGCTGTGGCCCGGGCCGTGGACGTATGGTTTGGTTTTGCGTGGGATTCGGCCTCGCCCGAGCCTCTGCGGAAGGCCGCCGAAACCGTCCTCGGGTTTCTGGAAACGCCCGGCAGTCGGTGGGATGCCTTGCGGGCTGATGATGCCGAGACGGCCTACCTGGCGCTCTGGACCATGGCCTTTGAGAATACCGCCGAGGCCATCACCGCCGCCTCCCGTATGGTCACCGATCCACGGCTCGAACACCGGTTTGTGGCCGTTCACCTGCTGTCCATGCTTGGGCTTTCAGACGCCCGCGAAGCCCTCGTGCCGGCCTTTGACGATGCTGACCTGCGCGTGGCGACGCATGCCGTCCTGGGGTTGCACACCGATCTGGCCGACCCCATGCCCGAAACCGCGTTCGAAGCCATCGAGCGGTTGATAGCCAAGTATCCAGCCCAAGTACAAACCCTTCGACCCCTGGTTTGGCCGTGGGCGTCGCTCACCGCCGACGCACGCATCCTGGCTCATGCCTTGGTGAACTGTCTCGGGTCCCGCCCGTGCAGCCGGTTGTTGCCCTACCTCGGCCGCATGGCCCCCAACGATCGCGGCACCGTGGCCCTTCGGCTGGGGCGACAGAAGAGATGGGACGGCACCACGCGCGAGACGCTGCTGAGCCTTCTCGGCGATGCGAGCCCGAACGTACGGGGAGATGCACTATTGGCTGTCGCCACGATGAAGGTCAACGAGCAGGAGGTTCTGACTGTCGAGAAGCTGTTGACCCGCAAGCCGAGCGATTTGCGGCGTGGCCTGCTGTCCCTGCTTCTCGGGCGGTCGGATCGGCGGGTTCTGGCGAGTGCGGAGCGGCTGATGGGCTCGACCAACGAGCTCCAGCGTGCGGGCGGGCTCGAACTGCTCCGCCAGATGGTCGAGGCGAACCGTTCGACGCAGGAATGCCGCCGTCGCGCCAGCCGGTTCACCGAGGACCATCCGCCGCACGAAGAAGCGGAACGCGTTCACCTGGAGGCTATCCTCGGGCGTATGGGCGAGGGCTACTTTCTGGAGAATGGGCTTGGGCTGATGGATCCGGAGAAGCTTACGCCGCCCTTGTTTCCGCGCCGCCACGAGCTGTCGCTGATGACCGCGGCGGCCGCTCATTGCTTGTGTACGTTGGATGCACTTGTGCACGAAAACGGCGAGGCGCCGATCACCCTCGAAGACGGGGCTGGCAACACACGGACCGAGTTGCTCGGCAGCATGCGCTGGGGTTTTCCCAAGGTTCCGGTGGACGTCCCCGTCGCCGACGCGGTCCAGAGGCTGCCGCTGTACGAGGTCTGGGAACGATGGTGGACGAACCGGCCCGAGGGCCACCGGGATGAAGATGGGCTGGAGTTGCTGCGAGCCCTGGCTTTCTTCCATTCCGGGTTGGAGCAGGCCTGGAGCCGCGAACACTGGAAAGCGGGCGATCACCGGTGTCTGGCCGACCTGTTCGCGGTGCCAGCCTCACAGGAGGTTCCCGCAAAAGGTCTGCTCAAGCGCATCGCCGGGGCGGTGCGGACCCTGTCGAACGCCTGCACGGACCAACTCCCCGCTCTGCCGCGCTATGAGCACGTGATGCAGGAGGTCATTCAGTGGTTGCTCCGGCTGCATCCTCCCGCGGGGGCGGCGGAGTTCCTGGTGCGCGCCGCGGAAACCTCATTGACGTATGCGAACGAGCCGTTGCTCACCCAGATATCCAACTCCAAGTGGGATTGGCTCTGGCGGGATCATTCGCCTTTCATTGCTTACACGGAAGTAGCCCGCGGTCATCGTCGGCTGTCTCCTGAGGCGTGGACGCCGGAGCAGATGCAGCGGCTCTGGGGCTTGTTGAGGTGGACGCATCGTCCCGGCACAGAGCTGATCCTGAGCCGCGTCTACGACCTCGACGAACTGGTGGCCATGCACGAGATCGGCGCAGCCACGGAGGCCGACTTCATCGACTGGCTGGTCGGACCGCGGCCGGAGAGGCAGGATCGCCGCTTCTTTGATGGGCTGACACAGGTGACGCGACGACGAATGCCTCCGGCAATTACTCATGCACCCCGGCTGCAGGTACTCGTCGCACAATGCCGCCGGCGAATCCTGGATATCGAGTTGGCCCGCGGGGAAACGCCGACGGCTGCGTCCGAGCCAGCCAACGCCCTCTCCTCCGTGCCCGGCGCCGAGATGTTCGTCCGTTTGCTCGTCGCCCTGGGCAGAATCACGTTGCTGCGAGGCTACCCCGGCGATTCAACCAGCAAGGGTGCGGTGTTCAGTCACCTGTTGCGCGCGAGTCATCCTCTCGAAACGGACACGCCGGAGGACGTGACGGCCAAGCTTCGCGAGGCACGCATACCCGAAAAGCGGCTCATCGAGGTGGCCGTCTACGTGCCCCAGTGGGTGCGACACATCGAGCACGCCGTGGGCTGGGCCGGTCTGGCCGAGGGGGTCTGGTGGATGCACGCCCATACCAAAGATCGCCTTGGGCACATGGGCCACGAGGAGTGCGAAGTCTGGCATGGCGAAGTCAGCCAGCGCACGCCTCTGTCGCGGGAGGATCTGCTCGACGGTGCGGTTGACGTGGACTGGTTCCACCGCGTCTGGGGTGAACTGGGCACCGAGCGATGGGCAAGCCTGGACCATGCCGCCAAATACGCTTCGTCGGCCGGAGGACACACCCGTGCCCAGCTCTTCGCCCGGGCCATGCTTGGTCAACTCGACGAACAGGAACTGCTCGCCCGTATCAGCGAGAAGCGACATCAGGATGCCGTCCGGGCCCTCGGCCTGCTGCCTTTGCCCGGCGGCTCCGCGAGGAAGCAGCGCCTCCTGGAACGGTATCGCCTCATGCAGAAGTTTCGGCGGACCAGCCGGCAGTTCGGTTCACAGCGTCAGGCGAGTGAAGGGCGGGCCGTGGAGATTGCCATGCAGAACCTCGCCCGGACGGCCGGCTACCCCGATCCGTTGCGGCTGGAGTGGGCGATGGAAGCTGAGGCCGTCGCCGATCTGGCCCGCGGTCCGGTCACCGCCCAGGTCGGCGAAGTGCAGGTCGCCCTTCGGCTTGATGAGCAGGGCGAGCCCGACATAACCGTCATCAAGGCGGGAAAAACGCTCAAAACCGTCCCCGCGGGAGCAAAGAAGGACCCGGTCGTTGCGCGACTGTCGGCCCGCCGAACGGAGCTGCGCAGGCAGGCATCGAGAATGCGCACCTCGCTCGAACAGGCCATGTGCCGGGGTGACACTTTCACGGGCGAGGAACTGCGGGAGCTGTTCAACCACCCGGTCCTGGCAACGATGCTGCAGCGGCTCGTTCTGGTGGGCGAGGGGGTCATCGGCTACCCCGTGGATGCCGGACAGGGACTGCGCGACCAACGCGGCCATATCGAGCCGGTGCGCAAGAACGAGGGTCTGCGCATCGCCCATGCGCACGATCTTCTGGCGACCGGTTGCTGGCACGATTGGCAGCGCGATTGCTTCAACAGCGAGCGCGTTCAGCCCTTCAAGCAGGTCTTCCGTGAGCTGTATCTGGTGACGGAGGTGGAGAAGAGCGACGCGACGGCCTCGCAACGCTACGCCGGCCATCAGGTCAACCCCCGACAGGCGCTGGCCTTGCTCGGCAAGCGCGGCTGGGTATCCCGGCCGGAGATCGGCGTTCATCGTACGTTCCACGAACTGCGGCTGACGGCATGGCTTTCGTTTGCCGAGTATTTCTCCACCCCGGCCGAGGTGGAGGGTCTCACCGTCGAAAGCGTCTGCTTCGCCCAGCGACGTGATGGCCGGTATCTGCCGTTAGTGGATATCCCCCCGCGCGTATTCAGTGAGGTCATGCGCGACGTGGATCTGATCGTCAGCGTAGCCCATCGCGGCGGCGTGGATCCGGAAGCCAGCGCCTCGACCGTGGAAGTGCGAGGCGCGCTGGTTCGCGAAACCTGCGCGCTGCTGAAACTGGGCAACGTGC
Organism: Phycisphaerae bacterium; assembly: GCA_012729395.1. Taxonomy (GTDB): domain Bacteria; phylum Planctomycetota; class Phycisphaerae; order UBA1845; family PWPN01; genus JAAYDF01. The sequence continues at coordinate 7,922 of JAAYDF010000002.1, read as the reverse complement.
GGGTGAAGGAGCCGCACGTCCTGATTGCCGGCACACTGGGGCATTATTCCGTCCATCTGGGGAGTGCCGTCGTGCATCGCCAGCCGGGGCGCATGCTCTGTATCGTTCCCGTCCATGCGCAGCACCGTGGGCGGCTGTTCCTACCCTTCGTCGACGACGATCCGCGGACGGCCGAGGTGCTCTCCAAAACTATCCTCCTTGCCCGGGACGACAAGATTCGTGACCCAAGCATCCTCAGTCAGATCCAGTCATAAGCCGTGTCTGCAAGGCGATTCGCGCCGCAGGCAAAGCGTGTGGGGGGTGCGCGGGTGGCAAGTTGCGCCCAGTTGATTATTGCAGGATCGGATCCTGCTCGAGGGTTTCGCGGAGTTTGGCGAGGGCGGTGTTCTGGATCTGGCGGACTCGCTCCTTGCTGAGGCCGACGGACCGGCCGATCTGCTTGAAGGTGAGTCGGTCGTTGTTGCCCTGGGGGAATCGGCCGAGCAGGACGCGGGACTCCAGCTCGGTCAGGTCGCTGCTGTTGATGCGCAGGACGTGGCGCAGCCGCTCCAGGCGCAGGTCTACCTCGGAGCTGGTGGTCTCGGCAGGGGAGTCGAGGGCGGGGTCGTAGTAAACGGGGAACAGGCTGCGATAGCGCAGTTCGCGTCGGCCGCGGCGCATGCACGACCGGGCGATGCAGTTGCAGGCGTAGGTGCTGAAGCGGAAGCCGCGCCAGGGGTTGAACCGATCGACCGCTCGGGCCAGTCCGAGCATGCCCTCGCTGAGCAGGTCGTCATCGTCGAGGTCCGGACTGCGGAAGTGGTCGAGCATGCGGTAGACGAGGCCGAGGTTCAATTGCACGACGGCCTCTCGTACGCGGTGCCAGTGTTTTCGCCATCGGCGGCGGGTACTGGCGGAGACCTGAGCTTGCCGACGATCGGACGCCCAGTACGCGCAGGTGTGCAGGGCTTTGAAGAGATCGCCCTCCTCGGGCCGATGGGCCGGGGGCATGCCGGCGGCGATCCAGGCGAGCACCTTGCGTGCGTTCGATTGGGCGGCTTTGGAGCGTAGCCACGGATGAGGTGCGTAGAAGGGCTGCTCAGTGGTCGCCTGGGTCCGGTGTCTGGCAGTGATGGTTGTCACGTCGAGCTACTCCATCCATGAGCCGAGTACGCAACCGTGCCTTGGCCCGGGCGCGGTACAGTGGCTGGTGGATGGCTCGGCGCTGTGTCAGGGTGAACCGATCCGTGAACGTGCGGACGCTCTGGTATATGCCCTCATGACGGATCCGGCCCCGAACAGTGTGGCCACCCAGCCGGGCTGTGCCGCGCCTGCTCGCCCCGGTTGGGGCGCATGTGACCTCACACTACAACCTTATACGCCGCAAATGGCCTAGGGTTTGGATGTTTCCTTTCTGGATGTGTTTTTCCGCGGCATGATGACTTGACCGCATTGGCCGGGCTTGGGCGGACGGGACTTCGTCAAAACGCTTGCTGTCAGGACGTTTGGCGTACGCTGTATGGAACGGCGCACTCCGTTTGGCGTGTTGAAGAGGTGGCCATTTTAGGGAGAATACCACCCGGCGGGCTTTGCGTTTTTCGCTTCGCGGTTCGTTCGTGGGCGGGGATGGCGAGTGGCTGCCAATTGCCCTGGGCCGGCGGTATACTGTCCACCTTTACTGCCCGGGCCGAAGGCGAGGGAGCCGGTGAGTATGGGTAGTGCTCCTGGTGTGCATGACCCGGCTGTGGCGGTTGTCCGGCTTCTGAGCAGGGCGAGGGCGGTTGTCATGGGCCGACGCGAGCCAGCGCCGTAGGTGTCTAGTTAAACGACGAGGATTGAGATGGCGGATGTGACGATTGAGAACATTCCGGTCCACCAGGTTGAGAGTCGTTTGCGGCGGATTGCGACGCCACTCCCGGTGCCTGAGACGCGGGCGATGCTGGAGGATTCGCGGCGATACGAGCCGCGGTCCATGGGGGGGCAGCCGCCGGTGATGTGGGATCGGGCGGAAGGCTTCACCATTCATGACGCGTTCGGCAACCGGTGGATCGACTTCTCCAGCGGCGTGCTGGTGGCCAACGCGGGGCACGGTCGCCGGGAGATCGGCGAGGCCATGGTTCGGCAGATTGAGCATGGGCTGTACCACAACTACTGCTTCCCGAACGAGCCGCGCATCCGGCTGGCCCGGCGATTGTGCGAGCTGGCCCCGGAGCCGTTGAAGAAGGCCTTTATCCTCTCGACCGGGAGCGAGGCCACGGAGTGCGCGATCAAGCTGATGCGGACTCGCGGCCGGCAGATGCGCAACGAGAAGGACGTGATCCTCAGCTACACGAACGCCTTCCACGGACGCACGCTGGGTGCCCAGATGATCGGGGGCATCCCCGCACTGAAGGATTGGATCGGGCACATGGACCCGGCCATGGTGCAGCTTCCGTTCCCGGATGGCTTCCGCTGCGAGGATACGAGCTTCGACTTCTTCGAGGAGTCTTTGGCGGGTCTCGGAGTCGAGCCGCGCAACGTCGCGGGCATTATCGTCGAGACGTACCAGGGCGGCGGCGCGAGTTTCGGCCCGCAGGAGTACTTCCAGAAGCTTCGTGAGTGGTGCGACACGTGGGATGCGCTGTTGACCTTCGACGAGGTGCAGGCGGCGTTCGGGCGTTGCGGCAAGATGTGGGGCTTCGAGCACTACGGCGTGGTGCCCGATCTCATGTGCCTGGGCAAAGGGATCAGCAGCTCGATGCCGGTATCGGCGATCGTCGGTCGGCCGGAGGTCATGGACCTCTATCCGCCCGGCTCAATGACCAGCACGCACACCGGAAACCCGATCTGCGTGGCCGCGGCGCTGGCCAACATCGAGTTGATTCTGGCGGAAGACCTCATCGGCAATGCCGCCGGGATGGGGGAGGTGCTGCACCGCGAGTTGTGGCATCAGCTCAAGCCGTTTGACGCCCGCATCGGGGCGATTCACGGCAAGGGGCTGGTGGCGGGCGTGCACGTCATCCAGGATGAATCGCTGACGCCGGATGGCCAGCTTGCCCACGACGTGGTGTGGCACGCGGTCGGACGCGGGTTGATGCTCTTTGCGCCGGTCGGGCTGGGGGGCGGAACGATCAAGATCAGCCCGCCGCTGTGTATCACGGAGGAGGCGGTGGTCGAGGGCGTGAGCGTGCTGGCGGAAGCGTTCGCGGACAGTCTGGGCAAGTAGCTGTGGTGGTGGCCGTTCGGTTGGCACAGGGGGCGGCGGCTTGAAGTGTGACCGCTCGCCGGTCGCCACGGCTCGTCTGTCTTCGACGCTGAGCTCGCCGAAGTCAGGGGGTGACCGCTACGGGATGATGTGGGGCGGTGCTCTTGCATGCGAGACGGGATGTGAGTGGCGAGAAAGGGCGGCTGTTGATCGGGCGTGACCCGGCCGAGGCGGTTGGGCTGGCGGCCGAGTGCCTGGCCGAGGCGCTGACCGGTCGTCAGGGAAGGCGATCCGTCGCCCTGGCTGGAGGGAGCACGCCAGCCGTTTTGTACCGGCACTTGACGGAGCCGGCGTGGCGCGAGCGGATCGCGTGGGACCGCGTGGACTGGTTCTGGGGCGACGAGCGGGCCGTGCCGCCGGAGCATGCGGACAGCAATTATCGTATGGCTTGCGAGACGTTGCTGGCGCCGCTGGGGATTGCCTCGGATCACATCCACCGCATGCCGGCTGACAGCGACGATCTGAGCGCGGCCGCCGCGGCGTACGAGCGGAAGATTCGTGAGGTGGTGTCTGCTGGGCGGGAAGGGGTTCCCTCGTTGGATCTGGTCTTGCTTGGCGTAGGGACGGATGGGCACACCGCCAGCCTGTTTCCGGGCACCTCGGGTGTGACCGAGGCTTGCCGTTTGATCGTGGCTCATGAGGTGCCCAAGCTGGGTGCTTGGCGGATGACCATGACGTTTCCGCTTCTGCGGGCTGCCCGGCGAGTGGTCTTCTTCGTCACCGGGGCCGACAAGGCCGAGATCGTCGCTCGCATCCTCTCGCCCGCGGCCGATCCAGGCATTCTGCCGGCGGCGGGATTGCGGCAAAGTGGGGCGGTCGTCTGGGTGCTCGATGCGGCGGCGGCCTCGCGCTTGTCGCGCTGAGGTGGTGGGCGAAGGGCTGTGCGGCGATCTCGCGGCATCACGGCCAGACGTGTGCTCGCCGGTCGTAGTTCATGTAATCGTCAGCGTTGGCTTCGCGCAACCGGGTAGCCCACCGCGGGTCGATCTTCTTGTCGATAACTTCCTCCGGGCTGACCACTTGGCCGGACTCATCGCGGAAGGCGTCCACCCGGTCGGTGGGGATTGTCTCGATCGTGCCGGTTTCCTTGTTGACGTACCCGGGTGTGCCGGCAATCAGCGAGTCGTACATCATCTCATTGATCGCCGATTGGGTTCGCGTTCGGTTGTCCCAGATTTCCCGATCGACCTTATTCATGTGCGCCCAGAACTCTCGGATCTGGCGGGCCTCCTGGGCGTTGGCTTTCTGCACCTCACGGATCCACCACTCGCTGTAGGAGAAGCTGGTGCAGACGCGTTCGAGCCAAGTAGCCACCTGGGCGAACTTGTCGGCAGGGGCCTCGTACCCACGGATCGCGACGGTGTAGAGGCCCATCGGTCCCTTGGTGTGCGGGGTGATCATGGCGCTGGCGCTGAGGTAGATCACGCAGCGCAGGTCTACCCCCTGGACCTGCCGTCGGCCCTGCAACTCGTAGGCGTAGAAATCCCAGCGTCCACCGGTTTGTCGCAGGGTTGCCACGCCGGTCGCGTAGATGGCGGCGAGGAGATCGCGCAGCTCGTCCAAGCTCTGCTCGCGAATGACCTGGAGCCCCGGGACTACCTTGCCCAGGCCCGCTTGGAAGGCTTGCTGATCGGATCCGATGTCCGCTACCTCGTAGCCCTTGTTCCGCCACAGGGCCAGGTTCATCTGATCGATCGAGGTGTTGAACGCGTCGGTCACCCAGTTCGTGGTGCAGTACTTGGGCGTGAACATGAAGGCCCTTGCACCCGGTATGTCCGGGCACAGAGCGACCCAGTCGATGTCCTGGTTGGCGGTGCCGTTGGCTTCACTGGTTTGTACCTGCCAGCCGGGCGGAATCCGCAGCTCGACGGCCGCCGATTTGAACGGCTGCAATCGCATTTTGGGGCCGGTGAAGCGGTAGCTGGCGAGAATCTTGTGAAACGTCGGGCGAAGCTGTTCGAGACGGTCGGGCGGACCGAGGTAGCCCATGACAAAGCCCATGCCCGATCGGCTGATCACGGCCCGGTAGCTGCCCGCGACTCGCGTGTTGCCGCTTGTGCCGGCGAGGCTGCGTTGCACGCATTCCTCCGTCGGTCTGGCGTCCGTGCGCGTCTGGTAGTCGGGCATGCCGCGGCGAAGGATCTCGTCGAGCTGGTCGGCGAGTTCGTCGGGGCGGATACGCTGCTTGAGCAGAACCGGTACGAAGAACGCGCCTGCCTTGTCTACGTCATCCGGATCGATGCAGAGGGCAACGCCGCCGCGGACCCTGGGCGTCCAGCCCGGCGGGATGGCCACCTGCGTACCGTATAGCTTGTCATCCAGCAGGGTCCAGCCCGCGGGCAGCGTCGGTGCTCCGCCCGGGGATGCGGGCGCATCGGTCTGTGGCGCGTTTCCCTGCGGAAGCGATTCGCGCAAGTCGGCCAAGGGGCTGCGAGACTCCTGGAGCGGTTGAGGTTGGGGTGATCCGCCCGTGCCTTGCCCGCCGGTTGTGAAGCGGATGATGGTAGGTATCAAGGGCGTGCCGTCGCTGCCCTTGAAACCCCGACGCCGTTCGCTGTTCAGCGCGAAGGCGTATGCCGTCCCGGGAGCCAGCTTCACCCGCACGGTCAGGGTGCGGTCGTCGGTGAACCTGATGGGTTCATCGCCCAGCATCTCAGGAAAGGCATTGTCGGCGACCTGAAGGAGGCTGTAGCTGTCGGTCTTCATCGCGGTATCGAAGACCACCACGATCTGGGCGGTGGTCGGATCGACGTCACCGGCGCCGTCGGGCGGACTGCTTCGGACCACGTTCGGGGCGGCGACGGCTGGCTGTGTCAGGCAGAGCGCCAGGGCCGCGCATACCCCTGCGAACCGGTGCCATCTCTGTCGCATCATGATTGACTCCTCACCGCGAGGGGGATCGTTGGTTGTTCCAGCCGCCCGGACGTCATGCTGGTGTTTCGGGGCGGTCACTTGAACCAGATCGTCTCGGCCAGCCATTTGCCGTCGGTCAAAACGAGTGTGGTGAGCGTTCGGCCGTTCTTCATCTTGATCTTGACGGTGCGGGTGCTGCCGAGGCCTTCGCTCTCGATGACCTCGCCGAGAAGATCATCGACGGTGACGTTGGCGGCGTTCTCCTGACCGGCCTTGACCGTGTCGTCGGTGACGCGTTCCCGCATGTCCTTCGTGAAGCACTCTCTGAGTGCCTCGACATTGCCTTGTTTGAGCAGCCCCAACTGGTGGCTAATGGACCCTTGGGGCGTGCTCATGGGATTCTGTGCAAGGCCGCCTTCGTCGGGTGAGGCCGGCTTGAGCGTTCCAGCGGCAGGAGCCGGCACGGGGCCCTTGTCGCCTTTGCGGGTGACCCCTCGCGTCCAGTTGATCGGCTCGAAGCTGTTGCGGATGGTGTAGGTTCCGCCGCCGCTGACGGTGAGCGGCTGACCGTTTTCGTCCTGGGTCTCGATCGGCTTGATCGTGATCTTGGCGTCAACGTCGGAGGTGAGCAGGATGCCCGCCTCGATGGCAAAGACGATCTTCCCGTCCGCCTCCATCGTGAAGGGGACGCCGCCTTCCAGGACGCCTTCCTGCTTCCATTCGATACCGAATTCGACGACCTCGAAGAGGTAGGTCGCCGGAGTGCCGCCGCCCTGAGCTCTGTACATCTCGTTGCGGGCGTCCTCGACCTCCAGCGGCCCGATACGCCGGGCGAGCAGCTTGATGTCGCATCGCCCGGTGCCGGAGCTGTCGAAAGTCTGCTTGATCTCCTCGATGGTTGCGGCCGGCAGATCATACCGTTGTCCGACCTTGATCTGGCCGGCGGGCAACAGGTCGACGAAGCTATCCTGGGCCAGAAGTTCCATCAGCTCGTTGGGCGGTCGGCCTTGTTCGGCGGTTACCCCCGCGGGGTCGGAACGGCGGTTGACTTTGACCGCCACCGGCTCGTCCAGCTTGGGTGCCGCCTGGGACTGGCCGGTCTGCGGATCGATCTGAAGCATAAGGTACTCGCTGACCAGCTTGCGGACCTCCATCGGTCGGCCGTTCTCCACCGCGAGAACCTCCTCGATGCAGTTGAGGCCCATCTTGTTGCCCAGCGGTACCTTCTGGCCGTTGGACAGATTCAGCGTCATGTCCAGGGTCGATTTGCGGATGGCCCGGCCGGCGTCTCCCTGCCGGTAGTCATAGCGAAGCCGGGTTTCCTGGGTGGAGCGGTCGGAGGAGGCCGGAGATCTGCCCGCCGCCTCAGCATTCGTGGCCGGGGCACCCTTGGTGCTGAACCTCAGCTCAAAAGGCTCCGCCGGTGTCTCGTCGCCGGCGGTGACGAAGCGTTTGGGGTCCGCCACGTTAATACCCAGCCGGTAGTTTTGAGCGGGCTCAAGCATGATTGTGGCGACGAACGTGCGGGCGTCTTCCCATCGCGGCTGGCCGATCGGCTTGAGGCGGGGGCCATCCGGCGGAGTGATAATCGAGGCCTGCCCCTTCTTCATCGGTTCGTTGAACACGATCGTCAGGTCAAAGGTGCCGGCCTCCAGGTCGGTTGCGCCGTTGGGGGGATCGGTTTTGACGACGTGGGGCCCTTGCGGTTCCGCCGGCACACGGATCGCACCGGCCAGGTCGGCGGTGGTGGTCTTGAAACGCAGCTCGAAAGGAACGGCGGGGGTGCCGTCCTCGGCCGATTTGAAGCCCGTTCGGGTCTTGCTGTTGATCCCCAATCCGTATGCGG
>JAAYDF010000113.1 GCA_012729395.1 Phycisphaerae bacterium | reverse complement strand
TGTTTGACCTTCGGCTTTGTAGGCGGTCGGCCCCTCAGCGGAAACGAAGCTCAACTCGGCTGGGAGGGTACACTGGATACGAACGTTGGTGTCATTGGCCGTGCCCTGGTTGATGACCGTGATCACGTAGGTTTCATCCGCGCCAACCTCGATGGGATCAGCCACATCGACCACCTCCAGCAAAATGGCCGCAACGCCCTTGACCTCGGTACTCGCCTGGGCTTTGGCGTCCGCACAGTAGGCGGTGACCACAGCCTCATCCGCTATTCTGCCCACCCTCCGACCCACGAGCACGACTTCCACCGTCTTGGACGCACCCGGCGCCAGCGTCCCGAGAGCCCATGTGACCTTGCCGTCCGCAAACTGGCCGTTGCTGCCCGCTCTCACAAACTCCCCAACGCCGGAAATGGCGTCCACCAGTATGACGTCCGTTGCGGGAACGTCTCCCGTGTTCGTAGCGGTCAAGGTGTACTCGGCGGGCCGGCCGATGAACCGCACGTCAGGGCCACTCTTGGTTAGGCTGAGCGCAGGCTTGCGGACCGTCGTTTCAGCACTGGCCTTGGCGGTCATGCCCCCGGATTCGGTCGCCGTGGCCTCGTTCACGAAGACGCCGGTGCGTCCGGACCTTGCCTGGAAGGTGAAGCCCTGCGACTCGCCGGGTCTCAACGCACCGACGCTAAACGCTGCGACTCCCGTGCCGTTATCCATCCGCCAGCCTTGCGGAAGCTGGTCGCTGATTTGCACGCCCTGCATGGTGCCGGTGCCGGTGTTGGTCACCATCAGCCTGATGGGGATCGGATCGCAAACCATGACTTCGGTGGGTGCCGTCTTGGTGAGCACCAGCTTCGGTTCGACGATGCGGGTTGTCGCGCAAAGCCCGGTGTTGAATGCGACCGTGGCGCACCAAGTCAGGTCATCCGGGCGATCGGTTGAGCCCAGAACTCGAATAACGGCTCGGCCTCCGGCAGGAAAGGCCTTGTAACGCCAAGCGGCCGTGTTGCCTTCTCGGCTTGTCGGCTCTGGCGTCATCGTCGTGGATTCAAAAGCTGGGGGAAAGCGCTCCGTCAGCACGATGTCGTCAAGTGTCGAACGGGTCAGGTTGGTCAGTGTGATGTCATAGCCGAAGGGAGTACCTCGACGGATCTCCACCGGAGCGGTTCGCTCCAGCAGGATGATACTCGTGGCCCGGTCACCCGTAGGAAATGCCTTCTCAACTCGCAGGACCGCAGGCTCACTCGGCGTCAAGGGCATGCCTGTTTGTGGCGTCCCGGTGGGTGTCGTATTCGGAGACGGGGCTTGGGCGCCTGCAATCTGGATCGGTGCCATCACCAAAAAGACCACGACTCGTCGGAGGGCGACCGATCTCGGTTGTGAAGCCATGTCCTCTAACCATCCTTTCTGAAAGCAGAGACCACGAGGACGGCGCAAGGCACCCGTTGCCGCTATGACGCTCACACGACGGCGTTAACTCGTCCCGAGGGTATGACCTGCTGGCCAACCACAAAGCCCGCACACCGTCAGACAAAGCCTGATTTTGCCCGGCCCAGCCTGGCTCCTCGGGCAGGCGTTCTTCATCTTGTGTGCCAATTGACTCAAAGCGGGTATTTCTCGGACGATCAGGGCTGTGACGGCAAAGGGAGAGGCCAGGCAGCACGACTGCAATGCTCAGCCGAAACCGCAAGCGCCTCAGAAGTGTCTCAGACGTGCAACATACGATCGGTCGCAGCGTCTTCCGTTCGCTCGTGAGCTTCCAGAACCACCAACGGAGGCGGAGGGATTCGAACCCCCGGTGCAGTTCCCCGCACAACGGTTTTCAAAACCGTCCCCTTCAGCCGCTCGGGCACGCCTCCGGGCTCGCGGAGCACGTCCGCGGCACACTGACATCATACCATCTTTCGGCCGCACTGATACCCGCGGATGAGGCAACCGTCAACCACGCCGGTGACAGCAAAGCAAAGGGCCGGGAGAGGAGGCGACAAGTCAAGCCGATCTTCCAGGATGGCCTTCTTCCTGCTTGCTGTGTACAATACAGCTGGCGGTTCTATGGACATAAGTTGTCCGGGTGCTCAGCCCATCAGCGACGAGGGCGGCAATCATGAAACACCGTCATCTTACCTTGAAGACCCCTCGCTCAACCATGGCCCTGATACTCGCGTTGGCGATGCTCGGCGTGTTGGCCCTGGCCACGCATCTGGTGCTGGCGGTCGCGAGCGTCGATCTCTTTGCCAGATGGGACGAGCTGCTCGTGGACCTGCGCAAAGTCTGTACGGCGACGTTCCTTGCCGTGCTGGGCTACAGCCTGATCCGTTATGGGCGGTGGGAAAAGCTGGGTTCCGCCCCACCGCGCTCTCGCAGCGGCGAGCCTCACCTGGGGCGATAAGCGGAGTGATGGATGGGTGAGCCGAGACCCCATAAGAAGCTCGCCCGCGGATCATGCGAAGCGGGGCTTACCTGCCGCCTGCCCATGCGCCACCCGGACCAAACAGACGATCGAGGCAGGTATCCATCAACCCGGTCTCGGCGGCCAAGTCCAGCACGGTGAACCGACTGCGGATCTGCCACGCCTCGTGGTGGCTTCGCCTCAAACGTGACACATCGATGCCGATCCTGGAGCAGTGATCCGGAGCACCTACTTCGTGAAGCATCTGCGCAATCTCGTCCGATGGAATGAGCTGTTGTTGAAGCCGTTTGCGGAGATCAGGCCAAACGGCCTTGAGTCTCTCCAGTCGCTGAGCGAGTTGGTCGCGAGTCAGGTACTTCGCCTGCATTTCCCGCCAGGCCACCGCGCGTACTTCAGGCAGGTCATGCGTGCGGCGTACGAGTTCTTCGACCTCGTCGAGCGAGGGCCAGCCGGCACAGACCCGCGGCACATCCAACTCGTGCAGAGGCTCGGCCAGGAGTGCCTCATACAACCGTGTGGAGGCGAGCATGCCGACGGCCACCTTGGCTCCGTGCAAGGGCACGCCCCCCTGGTGGCGATGATGACACATGTCCCACAGGTGACTGAACTGATGCTCGGCCCCGGCGGCCGGCCGACTCGACTTGCTCCACTGCATGGCGAATCCAGTCATGACCAGGCCTTCGAGCAGGCCCGCAATGGCCTGTGGCTCGCCTCGCCGGATCGCCGCCGGATTGCTCGCCCACGCCCGCAGGTGATCCTGAACTAATGACCAGGCCTGCGGTTCGATCGGCTCGGAGGCCAGCGTGGCTGCGAGGATCCAGTCCGCTCCTGCCGGGATCTTGGCCAGAAGGTCGCCATAGCCGGCCGCATTGAGCTCGCTGGGAGCCTGGGTAATGACCGCGAGGTCGGCTATCACGGCGATGGGAGCGGGGCAGAAGAAAGTCTGTTTGGCTCCATCCGCAATGATCGAGGCACCGAACGAAGTGTAGCCGTCCATGGAGGCGGCTGTCCCCACGGCTATATATGCTCGGCCGCAGCGATGGGCCGCCAGTTTAGCCACATCGTTGATCGTGCCCGAGCCGACGGCTATGGGGATGGCGTCCGACGCGCCGATGCGCTGCTCGATACGCTCGACGTGGCTGATGTGGGCGTGTGGGTCGGGCTCGTCGAAGACGAGCGGCTCGACGACCTGGACGCCGGCGGCAGTGAGAGCGTCAATCACCTCTTTACCTGCTGCGGCGAAAGTGTTGGTGTCGGCGACGATCAACGCCGACCGGCCAGAGAAATAAGCCGTGAACACGTCGCCCATCTGGCCGATTACCCCTTCGCCCAGACGCAGACAGCGCGTGTCGGAGACCATGCGTAGCGCGGCCTCGATGTGTGGATTGGAACCGTCGTATATGGTGAAATCGCCCAAGATGACTCCTCCCGCTGCTTATGATGCTCCGCCAGGGCGTTCCGCGGCAGCATGCTGGTTACCTACAGTGTTCGGCCACGCCGACGTTCAACTTCGCTTTGGCTCGCTGACCCGCATTCCTCTTGCCTCGAGGTACTTCTTGAGCGCGGCGATCTCGATCATCCGGAAGTGGAAGACCGACGCGGCCAACAGGACAACCGCTCCAGCTTGGGCGGCGTCGTAGAAATGCTCCAACGTGCCCGCTCCACCTGAGGCCACAATCTCGCAGGATACCGCGCCTTTGATCGCCCGGATGAGCGGAAGGTCATACCCCGTCTTGGCGCCGTCGGTCGCCTTGCTGGTGGGAAGGATCACCTGCACGCCGAAGCCTTCCACCCGCTTGGCCCATTCGATGGCATCGGTACCGGTCGCGGTCCGGCCACCGTCGATGTAGACCTCGTAGCCCGACGGCAAGCGCTCGTTGCGATCCACGTCGATAGCGATGGTCACGCGTTCGGAGCCGAACCGCTCGACCACCTGCTGGATGACCTCCGGCTTGCGGAAGGCCGCGCTGCTGATCGATACCCGATTTGCCCCGGCGTCCAGTACCGCGCCCGCGGATTCTACGTCGCCGATCCCGCCCCCGACCGTGAAGGGGATCGTGGTCACCGCGGCCACACGTTTGACCACCTCGATCAGCGTGCGCCGCCCTTCGACCGTCGCGGTGATATCGAGCATGGCCAGTTCGTCCGCCCCCGCGGTGCAATACGCTTTGGCGCACTCGACGGGGTCGCCGGCGTCCTTGATGTCCACGAAATGCACGCCTTTGACGACCCGGCCGTTCTGCATATCCAGGCACGGCATGATCCTGACCAATTCACCCATGGGCTCATCTCCACAGGGTTCCGCGATGACCGCTCGACAAGGCGGGCATTGACGGCCGCTTCGTTCGCTGCGTGCAATAGCTTGCGCGACAAGGCCACAGGTCGTCAAGCGAAAGGGTGCCCGAAGAATTCTGCGGCCGACGCGAGCTATTGCGGGTCGGCCGTGCGACACTAAGGTTCATCAAACAGCCCAGGCTGGGTTTCGCTGGTTTCTACCGGGGCGGCATAGGAAACGCCGAGATGCCCATAGGCGGCACGGGTGGCCACGCGACCCTGCTTGGTGCGGATGACGAAGCCGATCTGGAGCAGGTAGGGTTCGACGACGTCTTCGAGGGTGTCGCGTTCCTGGCCGATGGTCGCGGCGAGGGCTTCGATGCCGGCCGGCCCGCCGCGATACGTTTGAATCAACGCGGTGAGGAATGCGCGGTCCAACTCGTCCAGCCCGAGCTGGTCGATGCGTTGCAGGTCGAGGGCCTTGTCGACCACCGCGATGGTGAGCTGCCCATCGGCCCGGACCTGGGCGAAGTCGCGGATCCGGCGGAGTAGGCGATTGGCGACGCGCGGCGTCCCTCGCGATCGGGCGGCGATGACCGCGAGCGCGGCATCGTCGGCGGGCACACGCAGCTTGCGCGAGGACCGACGCAGGATTTCCGTCAACTCGTCGGCGTGGTAGAACTCGAAGTGAAACGGAATGCCGAAGCGATCCCGCAGCGCCGCGGTCAGCAGGCCCGAACGGGTCGTCGCACCGATCAACGTGAATGGCTTGAGGGCGATGTTGACCGTACGACCGCTGATACCGCTGTCGATGGTGAAATCGACGCGGAAGTCCTCCATGGCCGAGTAGAGGAACTCCTCGACGGGCTTGCTGAGCCGATGGATCTCGTCGATGAAGAGCACATCGCCGCGTTTCATTTCGGTCAGCCAGTGCATCAGGTCGCCCGGCTTGCTGATGGCCGGTCCGCTGGTCACGCGGATGGTCACGCCCAATTCACGGGCGATGACGTTGGCGAGGGTGGTCTTACCCAGGCCCGGCGGGCCGGAGAGCAAGACGTGGTCCAACGGCTCGTTGCGATGCCGGGCGGCATCGAGGGCGATAATGAGTTGCTCGATGATCTGCCGTTGACCGACCACGTCGTCGAGACGTTCGGGGCGTAACGAAAGATTGACGGCCTCCTCATCCGGGCCGGTTGATTCCTGGGATATGATTCGCTGCCGTGCCATGATTCTTCGTCGCTCCCGGTCGTCGTGGCCACTCTAGCCCTCTAGCGCTTCGCCTCCTGGTGTGGCGCCGGCACCCCGCCGGTGCCAGGCCACCATAGCCTGTCCGCCGCGGCGGAGGGGGCGGCCGCTACCCACGGCAGCCGGCACGGAGAGCGGCGGCCGTCGCGTAAGACCGGCTCGTCAGTCGGTCGCCGTGCTGCGAATGCGGTACGCCACTTTGACCCATTCGTCGGTCCCCCGCGTCTCGGGGGATAGTTGCCGGGCTCGCTCCAGCCAGCGGTGGGCATCGACCCGCCGTTCGCCCAGGGCCAGCAGCACTTCCAGCGCGTCCCGCTGATCGTCCGTCCAGGCTTGCGAAGGCTCGGCCGCAGTCTCTTCGGCGGCAAGGGCAAAAGATCGGACCTTGCCCTTGAGCTCGGCGATGATCTGGCTGGCGACACGTTTGCCGACGCCCGGCAACCTGGACAGGGCCAACTCATCGCCCTCCTCGATGGCGGCGGCGACCCGCCCGATCGGCTCAGCCAGTGCCTTGATCGCCCGGCGAACCCCCATCCCCTTGACAGTGATGAACCGCGAGAAGAAAGCCCGGTCCTCGGGATGCAGGAAGCCGACGATTCGCGGGATCAAGTTCCCGCCGGCGCTGCTGCCCTCGTAGTACTCGAGGGTGTGCAGGGTCACCTCGCGGCCCTGGCAGGCGGTCAGTTCGCCGACCGCGTAGCCGCATACCATGACCTCGTACGCCAAGCCATTACGTTCGAGCACGGCCAAGCCTTCATGAACTTCGGCAACGATGCCGCTCATGCGTACGATCATCGCGATTTCCCATCGGCCGGAGACATCACTTAGTCAGCAGGTCGTCGCGGACCCACGCTTGCCGTGCCGGCTGCTGCAAGACTCCTACGCCGCACAAAGCGATAGCCAACGCGTCGGCTACGTCGGCGGGCTCCGGCAGAATGCTCAGCCCCAACGCACTGGCCACCGCCCGCTGCATTTGCTCTTTGTTGGCCCGCCCGCTACCGGTGAGGTGCCGTTTCACCGTCGTCGCGGGTAAGTGCAGTATGCGGCAATCGCGCCGGGCGGCCTCGAGCAGCATCACCCCGCGGGCGTGAGCCATCAAGATCGCCGTCCGCGGCCACTGAGCGTGCGAGTAGACCTGCTCAACCGCGACAACCTGCACGTCGTTCTCGTCCAGCACCTCGTCGATGCCCGCCGCCAGCTCCGCCAGGCGAAGCCCCAGGCTCTCGTCGCGGGAACAGGTAATCACCCCGGCGTCGACAACCTGCACCGTATCATCCTCGTGATCGATGCGGAGCACGCCGTAGCCCGTCTGCCTCAGGCCGGGGTCAATCCCGCAAACCACACAGATACCGTTGGTCAAGGCTTATCTCCCCTGGCGCCAATGCGTACCTTCCGGGCGGTCCTCCAGGCGGATGTCCAGGGCAGCCAAGCGATCGCGGATCAGGTCCGCCAGGGCAAATTGCTTATCGGATCTGGCCTGGGCCCGAACGGCGATGATCACCTCCATCAACTGATTGACCAGCCCGCTGCTTGCGTCGGGCCTGACCGGCCGCTGCTCGAACAAACCCAACATGGCGGCAATCGACCGCATTGTTTGAACCGCCGCCGCCGCGAGCGTCGCCAGTCGGGCATCGTGCCGCGTGTCCAGTCGCTGCTCTTCCATAAACCGGTTGATGCAGCCGGCCAGCTCAAACAGCACGCCGATCGCCCCGCCGGTGTTGAAATCGTCGTCCATCGCTTCGAGGAAACGGGCACGGTGATTCAGACCCGCGAGCACGAAGGCCTGCTCAACCTCGCCGTTGACCGAACTGTGAATCTGGTCCAGGTCGGTCCCGCTGGCATAAGGATCCTGCCCGGTGATTCGCTGAATGCGCTCGAACAGGCGGTAGAAGGTTTCCAACCCCTTGCGTTTGGCGTCCAGGTCCTCGTCGGAGAACTCGATCGGCCGGCGATACTGGGTGCTCAAAACGCAGAAACGCAGCAACTCGGCGGAGTACTTGCTCAGCAGGTTGCCGAGGGTGAGTTCCCCCATCCGGCGGGCCATCTCGGGGTCGGACTTGCTGATCTTCTTGGTGCCGATACGGGTCAGCCCGTTGTGCATCCAATACTTGGCGAAGGGCACTCCGTGGCAAGTCTCCGACTGCGCGATTTCGTTCTCATGGTGCGGGAAGATCAGGTCCATGCCGCCGCCGTGAATATCGAAGGTCTCACCGAGGTAGTGCGAGGCCATGACCGAGCACTCGATGTGCCAGCCCGGCCGACCCTTGCCCCACGGCGAATCGAACTGCACCTCGGGGGGTTCGTCGGGCTTGGCGGCCTTCCACAGAGCAAAGTCGCCGGGGTTGCGTTTCTGCCCGCTGGCCAGCTCACGCGACCCGGATTGCTGCTCGTCCGGCTTGCGGTGCGACAGCTTGCCGTAGTCCGCGTCCGCGCTCACGTCGAAGTACACGTCGCCGCCGGAAACGTAGGCCGCGTTGCGGGAAATCAACCGCTCGCACATCGCGATGATGCCCCCGATGTGCTCGCTGGCCAGAGGCATGTGATCGATGCCGTGCACGCCGAGCTGCTCTAAGGCCGCCAGGTAGTTCTCTGTAACCCGATGAGCCAGTTCCGGGACCGTACAGCCCTGCTTGGCCGCCTCCTCGATCAGCTTGTCGTCAACGTCCGTGATGTTGACTACCCAGGTGACCTCGAAGCCCTTGTAGGACAGGTAGCGTTTGACCGCATCGAAGATGATCGGCCCGACCGCGTGCCCGATATGGCTCGGCTTATACACGGTCGGCCCGCACAGGTAGATGCCGACCTTGCCCGGCCGAACCGGCACAAAGATTTCCTTGTTCGCCGTTAATGTGTTGTAGATCTTCAGCGACATACCGACGCCACCCACTCTTTATTGACTCGCGTGTAACCCGCCGTCCGCCCGGCTCCTGAGGCAAGATGACGAATGTCCAAGGCCCAATCGCCAATCAATGACCGCGCCCGAACCCAGAACTCCGGCTGCGGCTCAAAACGCTCGTCATTCGGACTTCAATGGTCATTGGGGCTTCGCCATGGGTCATTTCGCCCGCGGATGGCGAGTTACGCCCCTACGCCCCATCGATCTCCGTCTTCAACCTATTGCCCACTGCCTTCCTCGCCAACCCCGCCACCGCCGTACACGCCACCGCCTCGCCACGGCCGACCGCGTCCACGCCCTCGCCGGTCTTGGCCTTGATGCTGACCGCGTCGAGCGGCAGACCCAGCAGCCGAGCAATCTCCGCCTGCATCACCGCCTTGTAAGGGCTGAGCCGCGGACGTTGGGCGTGCACGATCAGGTCCACATTCACGACGGCATACCCGCAGTCGCCTACCCGCCGGCAGACTTCCTCCAGCAGCACCCCACTGTCGGCATCCCGATAGGCCGGGTCGCTATCCGGGAACATCTCGCCGATGTCCGGCAAGCCCGCCGCCCCGGCCAGAGCGTCGATCAGGGCATGCAAAACCACGTCGCCGTCGCTGTGCGCGATCGAGCCGTGATCGTGCGGGATCGCCACATGCCCCAGCACCAACCGCCGCCCCGGGCCCAGCCGATGCGTATCCGTCCCGATACCCACGCGATGCACCGCCAACCTGTCCGCTTCGCCACTCAAATGGCCGCCAAGTTACGCCCCGCCATCCGCGAAAGCAAGCCAGCCTCGCCAGCACCGCCCTGCTGGCCCACCATCCCAGGCCGAGCATGGGCAAGGTCATCATCTGGAATTGGATCATCGGGGGGATCTGCGTGCCCGGGGACAGGTATTCGTGTGCCGGAGCAGCTTCGCATGAGTAGCCGCGGTGTACACCTTGCCCCGTGGCTGACTCACCAGTTTCGCGTTCTTGAAATCCTGTTGGAGAGCATGATCGTGGGAATACAGAAGGCGCGCACCACTGGCCCTCGCCAGCGCAATCACGTGCGCGCCGTTCGAGACGCATTGTCCCTTGATGCAGGAAGACTCATGCTTCACGTCGTCGGCAGGAATCAGGAACGCGCGACCAGCTTGGCGGAGTGCCTTGATAGCCCGACTGACAGTCCCCACGCGCAGCAGTTCACCCGCGAGCTTGCCGCCGTAAACGAGTGATCCATCCCGCTTTGGGCTGAACAGCCAGTCGAAAACGGGCTTGGCGTCCGGGTCGGGTGGTTGGCCGAACACCAGCCCGGCAGCGTTGGCGTCAACGATCAGGCAGATGGGTCACCCCCCAAGGAAGCGTCGTTCCTCATTCAGGAAGAACTCTCTGTAGCCCGGCGGCACGTTCACAATGTTACCCTGTTCGTCGAGCTTCAAAGGATGCACCTCGACACCGCCGTTGGTCCGTTCAAACCACAGGATACTCACGTCGGAGGGTTTGAGACCTTTGCCGTCTCGGACGTCCATCCGGATGCGATCAACCAAATGGTCACTATGGGTCTCCACCACAAATCGTTTCTTGTCCTTCTTCACGAGTTGTGCCAACAGCGTCCCCAATTCAGCCTGTGCCCGTGGATGGAGATGGACTTCCGGCTGTTGGAGAAGGAACATGGTCCCAGGGTCGCCCCGAACGGTGTCCACGATGATGGGGAGAATCTGGCTGACGCCGTAGCCCACGTCGACCATGTTGAACGCCGGCCCTGTCAACTTAACCATCAGCTGGAAAGGGCTGCTTTCCTGTTTGCCCAGCCGCTTGATGGTCAGGTGCTCGAACAGGCCGGAAGCTTTGCCAAACCGATCCAGAGCATCAACAATGGGCTTCCATCTGTCCTCCTGATATGACTTGGCCAAGATCATGGGGACATGGCCACCCTGTGGCTCAAACGCATCCTTGAGAGGCTCATAGGTTCGTTTCGGCTGAGTTCGGATCGGCGCCGATGCGTACAGGGCTTTGGGGTTCTCCGCAACTACCCGCTGAGTAAGGGATTCGACAAAGCCAAAAACCACATCATCCGGAGACTCTCCCTCCACTTGCATCAGGCGCTTGGCGTCAATCTCCTTAGGGAACCTGGCGATCGCCCCTAGGAACATACGGAGATCCTCGACATCCATCGGAAAGGGCATGCCAACCCTGGTTTCAGCCTTTCCATCCGGGTAAGTCAAGTTCAACACAGGGGGGTTGTCTGGCGCCGGCGGTTGAATCTCAAACGCAAAACGCCCCGAGGCTACCTTCCACTTGACAAGTGCGGGCTGGGAGGCCCGGTTCTCAAATCGACCGACAAGTTGAAGCTGGTTCTCCGGAAGTTGTTCTGACTCGGCGAAAGGCAGTTGCTGCTGTTTGCTCCTGCGCTCCGAAGCCGGCATCTCCCCCAGTTCCGCCTCAAAACCGACTTCAAACGCGTCCGCCCGCCCCCCCCGTCCACCACGAAAATTGGCGATCTGCTCGTAGGCCCCAAGGGGGAACGGCTCTTCATTGAAGTCCGGAGTCTGGACGCTTCGGGCCAGTCGCCATGCGAGCCGAATGGCTGCAAGCAAAGTGGTCTTCCCCGTGCTGTTCTCGCCGACGAGCACCGTCAGGGGAGCCAGCGGAATCGGAGCGGGCTCTCGGAAGCAGCGGACATTGCGCAGGATCAATGCGTCCATGCGGGTAGTGTGTGCCGCACGAGTTCGTGCGTCAAGGGGGCCTGAGCTAGGATGCCATGGCAAGGACTCCTGACAGCGTGGTCGACCTGTTGGGTTCGCCTGACCAGAACGATCCCGCGCCGCGACACCAAGCAGAGCCGCGACCGTAAGGGAGTGGTTGGCGCACGCAGACGGTTGTCCGGAACCGCTCCCTTACGGTCGCGGCTCTGCTTGCGGTCGCCGTCAGAGGCCTGACCAGCCGACCTGTGTGCAGATGCGTTTGAGGGCGTCGGCGGCGACTTTGAAGAGTGCGGGGCCGGTCTGTCCGGTGGAATGCTCGGCCTTGGCCAGGTGCGGCTCCAGGGCCAGGAAGCCGTCGTAGCCGTCCGCGGCCGCGTCTTTGAGAATCGCAGGAATGTTGCCATCGCCTTCGCCGGCCGGGACCGCGTGTTCCTTCTCGCCGTACTTGAAATCCTTGATGTGGAAGTAGCCCACGTGAGGCCGCAACGGCAGCCAGCAGGTCTGATAGACATCCCGCACGCCCATGTTGACGAAATTGGCCGGGTCGAACGCCCCCACCAGCCTCGGCGAACCCACCGCGGCCAGCAGATAAAGGCAACGCTCTGGCAAGGCACCGAACAGATTGCTCTCATTCTCGAGCACCAGCGTCACATCGCGATCGGCAACGTAATCCGCCTTCTGCCGCAGGCGGTCGACCACCTCGCCGCGATAGTCGCCCACATCCCGGCCCTCGGGCGGGTAATAGCTGAAGATGCGGATGTGGCGGGCGCCGAAGAACTCGGCTAAGTCCACCGCCTGGCGAAACTGGTCGAAGTGGGCACCGTAGTCCTCGTCCAGGCGGAGCTTCCCGATCGGCGAGGCGATGCAGGCAACCCCAAAACCCCGGTCGCCAAACATCTTCTTCAGCTCGCGGCACTGCGCGTCGGAGAACTTCATCACGTTCACGTTCCACGCTCCGCGAAGCTCGATGAACTTCACGCCGTTGGCCTCCAACCCATCCATCTGGAGCCGCGGGTCCGGGCTGATCTCGTCGGCAAAGGCACTCAGCGTCGGCATGGTCTCACTCCCTCGATAGCGTCCTCGTTGATAGGCGACAGCATGCCCGTCGGCACACCCCCTGCCGTGGACAGTGTACAACGCACCGCGAGCCGATGCGACCCGGGGCAGCCCATCCGCTTCGGCGCACCCAGATCACTCCGCCACAGAATTCGGTAGGGAGCCGATCCCTCGGCGACCGAATCTACTCGTTGATCGACGTGCCCGGGCGTATGGAACGAACCGCGGCAAGCTGCCTTGGCCCTGGCCCCCAATCCGGCTCGCCCGCCGATTGGACAGCAACGGACGGAGAACCTACAATAGAGCACGCCTCTGGGAGAAGAGGCCCCGACTGCCGCTGGCTGAGCGGCGTTCCTGAACTAGCCAGCCTATTGAGGATTACATGAATATTCTGCTCGTGTCCCCCTCCACTCCGGATACTTTCTGGAGTTTCCGGCACGCGCTGCCGTTTGTTTCCAAGCGAGCAGCGTTTCCACCGCTTGGTCTGCTGACCGTGGCGGCCATGCTGCCTGATGATTGGGCCGCCAGACTCGTCGATCTCAACGTCAAACGACTGACCGACACCGACCTTCGCTGGGCGGACTACGTGATGCTCTCGGCCATGATTGTGCATGAGCCCTCGGTGCGGCAAATCGCAACCCGCTGCCAGGAGTTGGGCAAGCCAATCATCGGCGGCGGCCCGCTCTTCACCACCGGGCATCATCGCTTCCCCGACATCCCCCATTTCGTCCTCGGCGAGGCCGAGAACGTCATGGCAACGCTGGTCGCGGACATGATCGCCAACCGAGTCCAACCCATCTACCAGTCGCCCGTCAAGCCGGACCTGAGCCAGACCCCCATCCCCCGATGGAACCTGATCGACCATCGCGCCTACGCAACCATGCCCGTGCAGTTTTCACGCGGCTGCCCGTTCAACTGCGAATTCTGCGACATCGTCGCCATGTACGGCCGAGTCCCCCGCGCGAAGGACCCCGCTCAGCTCATCGCCGAACTCGACGCCTTGCTCGCAACCGGGTGGCAGGATCCCATCTTCATCGTGGACGATAACTTCATCGGGCACAAACCCAAGGCCAAAGCACTGCTTCGCGCCTTGATCGAGTGGCGGACCCGCCGAAAGGTACGCATGCCCTTCACCACCGAGGTGTCTCTGAACCTCGTCGATGACCCCGAACTGCTGGAACTGCTCGTCGACGCCGGATTCAAGAAGGTGTTCATCGGCATCGAGACGCCGAGCGAGGCCGGCCTCGCCGAGTGCACCAAGGTACAGAACACGCAGCGAGACCTGATCGCCGCGGTAGCCCAGATCCAGAACGCCGGCATCGAAGTCATGGGCGGCTTCATCGTTGGGTTCGATAGCGACGAAGCCAGCATCTTCGAACGACAACGACGGTTCATCCAGGAGGCCGGCGTGGTCACCGCGATGGTCGGTCTGCTCACCGCCTTGCCCCAGACCCGGCTGTTCGCCCGCCTCAAGGAAGAAGGCCGGTTGCTCAGCGAAAGCACCGGCAACAACCTCGACGGCGTCCTCAACTTCATCCCCAAGCTGGACCGAGATACGCTCGTGGATGGCTACCGCAAACTGCTCCTGCACCTGTACTCGCCCCGAGCCTACTACCAGCGGGCGCTGACCTTCCTCAGCCGATACCGTATGCGTGGACCACGAATCCAGGTCACTTTGACCGACCTCCTCGCTTTCGTGCGATCGCTTTGGGTCATCGGGATTCGCACCCCAGGCCGCCGGGAATACTGGAAGTTCGTCGCCCGGTCGCTCCTGCGTCACCCCCGTGCCTTCAGTGAGGCGATCAACTTGGCGATCATCGGCTACCACTTCCGCCAGGTCGCCACCCAGGTGTGATGCCGCCGGCCGCCACGGTTCGGTGGATGCACCCCCGATCCCGCTTGCCGCCCCCGCCGGGATTGACGGGACAAACCGCGGCCCCTAGAATGCCGCCGTTGGTAACGAACGGTGACGAGGGCACGTTCGCCTTCGCCCAGGCCCCGACAAACCGAGGTCCCCGAACATGAAGCGCGTGTTGATTGCAGCAATCCTTCTGGGCCTGTTGAGCCTGGCTGTCGGATGTGGAGATGGCGTGGCCATCACCTCGCGGGAACGCCAAGAGCGGCACCGCCGCATCATGGAAAACGACTGGAAGCAGCTCAACGATGACTGGGATTCGTTCTGGCTGATGGACCGGCCGGGCCGGCTCACTTGGTCCCGCGTCGAGTGACCGATTCCCGGTTGCCTCCACAAGACCGAACGACTGACAAGACTGAAAGACTGATAAGCCTCGGGATCCCTGTCCCGGGGCTTTTTCGTGAAACGTGAGTCGTTGACCTGTCTGGGAGTTCCGTCCTCGGGATCCCGTACGCCGGTCCCGTGCGGCCCAAGCCCCCCAGAACCCCCACCCCATTCGCCCCCGACACATCAGCCCAGCGTTTCGATCGCGGCGGGAAGGTCGGCCACCGTCGCCAGCCTCAGGTCGGGCCTGGCGTCGGCGTAATCCGCATCGGACCACAACCCCGGCTTGGCCGAGACCATGACCGTCTTCATCCCCAGCTTGGCAGGCCCCGTCACATCGCAAGAAGGTGAATCACCGACGAATAGCACGCCGGAAAGCTCCACGGGTCGGCTGGCGGGAAACGCCGCCTCCAAAGCCGCGTCGTAGATGATCCGCGACGGTTTACGATAGCCGATGGCGCTCGAGTACACCGCGAAGTCCATCATCGCCGCAAAACCTTGCCGGGCGAGTTCCTGCTGGCAGAAGTCTGGTGGGATCGAGCAGTTGCTTAGCAGCCCAAGCCGATACCCCCGCTGACGCAATAGCCCCAGGGCCTCTAAGGCCCCCGGGATGGGCTCCAAGGCTCCCCCCACCCAATGCTCGCCGATCGCTCGGACCGCCGCATCGATGCGGTCACCGTTCGCCTCACCCAGTCCGCGATCCCGGGCCCACTCAGCGAGCAACTCTCGCAGGTTGACCTCGCGATGCTCGGGGTCAGCGGCGGCGGCGGCTTCGGCGCTCAACGCCCGGGCGGCCAGCTCCGCGGCAACTGTTTCGTCGGCCATCCCGGTGAGAACCCGCCCAACGGCACACGCCCCACGGCGTAATGCTTCGGGCTGACGGGCCACCTCCGCCAAAGTGCCGCCCCAATCGAAGATGATCAACTCAATCGACACCAATCACTCCTCGCCACGCAAACGACGAACACACCGGGCGCACGGAAACCCCGAGGCTCCAAGGCTATTCCGCTGCTTCCGGGGGGGGGACTGGCGCGGCAATACAGACTTCCAGCAATGGGCGCGGTTGGATTCGAACCAACCGCGCGGCCTAGGTTAACTGCTGATACAGCAAGCACTTACGATACGTCGAAAACGGCCGGGGACCATATACGGCACCAAACCGACCCGGAAAACGGCACCAACGAGCCCATTTTACCCCTGGCGGTGGATGGGTCAATCGACCCCACGGCCGACGGGACGGGGGCGGCCC
>JAAYDF010000112.1 GCA_012729395.1 Phycisphaerae bacterium | reverse complement strand
TCCGCCGTTCAGTGGCAAGTTGCCAAAGGCGAAGTATCGAGGGTGGCATGGGTCGGTACTCCGACCCGTGGCCCAATGCGGACAGCCACTGGTCTGGGTACAGACCAGTGCCACCCAGTGCCCCTGAGATTCGGATGCACCCGCACGCGATGGCCACCTCCATGTGCAGCACTCCATCACGGCCGGCTTGTCCCGCAACGCTTGATCCCACACGCGAGCCAACGCATCGGCGCCCTTATTCCGGGATCTCGCGTCCAGCGGCCCACAGGGCTCCGCGGATGAGCGACTTCTGGAACATCTCCTGCTCGCACGCCTTGGGATCGTGGCCCAGGGCGCTGTAGAACACGCGGCCCTTGCCCCAGTCCTTGGTCCACAGCACCGGCATGAGCTGGCCCTTGTGCAGCGAGTTCGCCAACACGGTGACTTGCGGGTTGTAGCTGAGTATGTACTGCTCGTCGGTGATCATGAACTCGTCGATCCCGCGGGTGATCGGGCTGTCGTTCTCCGTGATGCTCACCTGATAGGTGCGGTAGCGAGGATGCGTCACGAAGTACCCGCCGACGAATGCCCGGTAGTCCGGGTCCTCGCGGAATGAATCCGCCCCGCTGTGGAACGTGACGTAGCCCTTGCCGCCGGCGATGTGGTTCATCAGACCGCGTTTCTGGGCCTCGCTGATTTCGCCCATCGTCCAGTAGAACACCACCAGGTCGAACGGGGCGATCCGCTCGGCCAGCAAGGCGTTCAGATCCTCGTTTACCCGGGTGATCTCGAACCGGCCGGTCTTCTCCATCGCCGCCTGGACGATATCCCCGATACCCTTGCCGTCGTGCACCGGCCCACCGGTGAGCAGCAGCGTCCTAATCCGTGCACCGCCGCTGGCGGCAGGTTCCTCCGCAGCCTGTGCGGCCGGCGTCACCGCAGGCAGCAGCCATATACCCAAGCCGACCAAAGCAACCCCCATCAGTGTCCCCGCCAGCTCATGCATCGTCATCGCCATTGCTCCTTCCTGCGTTGACATCGCGAAGATGATCCGGTCAACAGTCGACCGGGCATCGCCCCAGTATACCGTCTGACCAGTCGGGCGGCTGCCCCAGGTCGCGGGTGCATCTTTTGTTGAGGGGCAGGCCTCATCCGTGTGGCACGGCTCTGTGAGCAGTGTTCTTCGGGGGAGAGGCACTGCTGACACAGCAGCGGCACACAACCGCGCGTGCCAGCCTCGCCAGCCGCCACGGTTCGGTGGATGCATCCCCAGGTCGCCTGGCACCTTGAAAAGGGCGCCGTTTCCGTTACCTTTGTGCGACCGTGGGCCCGGCTGCCGCGATCGGTGGGCCATGCCCGGCTGCCGCGATCGGTGGGCCATGCCCGGCAACCAAGATTGGTGGACACCGTCCTTACCGGAGAACGCAGATGGCAGAGAAAGAAGTCCTCGAGCGCGTCAAGGCCGTCACCGCCCGTGTTCTGGGCCTCGATACCGCCAAGATTGCCGAAAGCTCAAACTTCATCTACGACCTCGGTGCCGAGTCGTCGCAGAGCCTCGAACTCGTGGCCGCTTTTGAAGAAGAGTTCGACATCGAGATGGAAGAGGATGCGGCCTTGGCGGTCCAGACCGTCGGCGACGCCGCCAAGTTCATCGCCAAGTACCTGTGATGGGCAACGAAGTACGATACGAGCGGATGCGGCCCCGTCAGGTCGTAGCGGCTCGTCAGGCCTGCCCGGTGGCCTACTTGCCGGTCGGCACCATCGAGTGGCATGGCCGGCATCTGCCCTTGGGGGCGGATGTCGTGCTGTCCCACGCGCTGGCGGTGCGCTGCGCACAGGCCGGCGGCGGTGTGGTGTTCCCCTCGCTGGCCTACGGTGAAAGCCGGCTCGAGGGCCTCATGGAGGCCTGCGCGGCGGACCGCGAGCAAATCGCCGCCGAGATGCAACTGCCGCCCGCCAACTTCACCCAGGCCAGGTTCCGCTTCACCCCGCACGAGCAGTTCGAGAACTACCAGCGGCTGCTCCTGCATTGCCTGTGCGAGCTGCAGAGCCTGGGCTTCAGGCTGGCGGTCTTCGTGGCGGGCCACTACCCGCTCATCGACCATGCCCGTGCCGCCGCCAGCTTGTTCCATCAGATGCGTTGGGACAACAAGCGAGGTCTCATGCTCACCTGGGCCTTCACCGGGCACGAGCTGGTCGAGGATCGCTTCCCCATGGGCGGGCACCATGCCGGCTTTTGGGAAACCTCGATGTGCCTGGCCCTCGAGCCGGCCCTCGTGGATCTCGCGGAACTGCCCACCGACCCTGCCGTCAAGCCGGTCGGCGTCATGTCGCCAGAGCCGACCCGTGATGCCTCGGCTGAGTTCGGCGAGAAAGCGGTGGCGCTGATGGTCGAACGCGCGGTGGCCCAGGTTCACGACCGCCTCGCGAATCCGCAGGCCTACTACGCCCACGGCTTGCGGCTGTGAGGCCCCGGTAGCCGGCGCCCGCTTCAGCTATGCCCGATCATGCCGAGATTATCGTCGTCGGAGCCGGGGCCGCCGGTTTGGCTGCCGCGATCTTCGTCGCTCGGCGCCTGCCCGGGCGGACCATCCTGGCCCTCGACGGGGCCGGCCGTCTCGGAGCCAAGATCCTGGTTTCCGGCGGCGGCCGCTGCAACATCGCCAATCGCAACGCCGGCTCCGAGGATTACTGCGGCTCCAGCCGACACATCATCCGCCGCGTGTTGGCCGCCTTTCCCCCTGAGCAAACTGTGGCCTTCTTCGCTGAGATCGGCGTTGAGCTACGCGAAGAGGAGGGCGGCAAGCTATTCCCAGCCACAGGCCAGGCTCGCACGGTACTCGATTCCCTGCTCGCCGAGGCGCGGCGGTGCGGCGTGCGGCTGCTGACCGGTCATCGCGTGACCGGGATCCAGCCCAGCCCGGACGGCCTCGTCGTGGCCACCGGCGAGCATCGCTTCGTTGCCGATCGCGTCGTGCTGGCTACCGGCGGGCAGTCGCTGCCCAAGACCGGCAGTGATGGATTCGGCTACGAGCTGGCACGCGGGCTCGGGCACTCGCTGGTGCCGCCGGTCCCCGCGCTGGTACCGTTCGTGCTCGACGGCAACTTCCATGTGCCCCTATCGGGTATCGCCCACGAGGTCGAGATCCGCGTGCGCGCCGCCGGATCCGATCCCGCACGCATTCGCGGTGCGATGCTCTGGACTCATTTCGGCGTCAGCGGCCCTGCCGTGCTGGACGCCTCGCGGCACTGGCACCGTGCCCGCCACGAGGGCCGGCCGATCATCGTGACCGCGAACCTACTGCCCGGTGATGACTTCGCCGCCGCCGAGGCGAGGTTCATGGAATTTTCCGCCCGTCAGCCGCGGCTTCTGCTGCACAACGCCTTGGCGACGTGGTTGCCGGCCCGGATGGCCGACGCCGTGCTTGCTTCGCTTGACATCGCCGGCCGCATCCCGCTGGGCCACCTGGCCCGAGATGTCCGCCGCCGGCTGCTGCATGCCCTGCTCGATTGGCCGCTGCCGGTGCGCGACGGCCGTGGGTACAACTATGCCGAGGTCACCGCCGGAGGTGTGCCGCTCCAGGAGATCGACCCCGCCACCATGGCTTCCCGTAAATGCCCGGGCCTCTATCTGGCAGGTGAAATCCTTGACGTGGATGGCCGGATCGGCGGCTTCAACTTCCAGTGGGCTTGGTCTTCCGCCTGGCTCGCGGCCAAGGGGCTGCATAGCGAGTTGGCGGGCTCATAGGCGATGGAGCACCCGCACGCGAAACACTGCTCACGAGCGTGTTTGGTGGTCTCCGCCAGATATCCTGTGACACCGCTTTGGCCAAGGCGAGACGCCGGTGCCACACCTTAAGATGCGGGCTGTGTGGCGGGCTACATTAGAGCGATTCATGCCCCATCGTAGCGGTCGCCCCCCGTGGCGACCGGCGTATTCCTTGCGAGTTCGCGGGCCACCAGGGGTGGCGGTCGCTACGCCATTGCGTGAAATGCTCTAGCATCCTCGGTATTCCCTACGGCCTGCATCCCGAACCGCAACGCGGTTCCAGAACACAGCCCGGGGTCGCGCAGCGCACCCTGGGATCCGTGCCGGCAGGCACAGACCAACCCTGAAAGAGTTGCATAAGCCATCATCCGCAGTGGCGAGGAATAAATCACCTCTTAAATCCACGCATGAAAACCTTTCAGGGCTTGAGGATGAGCGGTGGTCTTGTGACCCAGGGTGCGCCGCGCGACCCTGGGCTGTTATCCAGCGCCTTCGGCGTTGCACGTGTACAGCGTCCGAGGGACGCTGGAGCAGTTTCAGTTTCTGGGCAGCGGTTTCGTTGCCCGAGAACGCTCAGTTTCCGCTGAGAACGGAGTGCTCGACCGACAGTTCGTCTGAAACTGCTCTCAACACGTACCTGATCACAGAACAGTGCCACACGAGCAAACACGCAGAACACTGCTCACAGGTGCCACACGATCCAACGCCGTAACGGTCGCCCCCTCCGCACTTCTCGATCAGCGATCATTGCTTCCCGCCATTCGTATTCGTCGCGGGGCGCGAGTACAGATCCATTGGCACCATCTCAACGTGCACGGGCGAGGCATGCCAGATGTGCTCCGCATACTCGCGAATGGATCGGTCGCTCGAGAAGTACCCGATGCGGGCAATGTTCAGAATCGCCGCCCGTGTCCAGCCGGTGCGATCCTTCCATAGCTCGTCGACCCGCCGCTGCGCCGCCACGTAAGACGCGATGTCCGCCATGAGCATATACTGGTCGTGCTCCACGGTCAGCCAGCTTAGGATTTCGCGGAACAGACCGGGTTCCTGCGGGCTGAACTCGCCTTGAGCGATCGCGTCCAGTGCCCGCCGAACGGCCGGATTGTTCTGGTAGGTATCCCAGGGGTTGTGCTGCGGCTTTCGCTCGGAGACTTCGTCCGCGGTCAGCCCGAACAAGAAGAAGTTCTCCTGGCCCACCGCGTCACGGATCTCGATATTCGCCCCGTCCAGCGTCCCGATGGTCAACGCCCCGTTCATCGCGAACTTCATGTTTCCGGTGCCCGACGCCTCCGTCCCGGCCATCGAGATCTGCTCACTCAGATCCGCGGCGGGAATGATCACCTCCGCCAGCGAGACGTTGTAATTGGGCACGAACAGTACCCGCAGCCGATCACCGATCCGCGTGTCGTGGTTGATCGTCCGGGCCACGTCGTGGATGAGCTTGATGATCAGCTTCGCCCGCTTGTAGGCCGGCGCCGCCTTCGCTCCGAAGATGACCACGCGCGGCGGCAGATCCGCACCCGGATCCTCCAGGATCCGATGGTACCGCATCACCACTTGGATGATGTTGAGCAACTGCCGCTTGTACTCGTGCAGCCGCTTGATGTGCACATCGAACAGGGCGTCGGGCGAGATTGCCACACCGAGTCGCTTCTGGATCCAGGGGGCCAGGCGGCTCTTGTTCTCCCGCTTGATGCGGGCGATCTCCCCCTGAAACTCGGGATCGTCGGCCAGCGGCTCCAGCCTGCGGAGCTGGTCCAAGTCGCGGACCCAACCATCCCCGATTCTTCGGGTGATCGCCGCCGACAGAGCGCGGTTGCACGACACCATCCAGCGCCGAGGGGTTACCCCGTTGGTCACGTTGAGGAACTGATCCGGGCGCAGCTCGGCAAAGGCAGGCACCAATCGCGTGCGGATCAGGTCCGAGTGCAGGGCCGCCACGCCATTCACGCAATGGCTGCCCACGATCGCCAAATGGGCCATCCGCACCGTCTGCGCCGAGCCCTCGCCGATCAGCGAAAGCCTTTCGAGCCGCTGCATGTCATTCGGCCAGCGACGCAGAACCTCCCCGTCCAGGAACCGCTGGTTGATCTCGAAGATAACCTGCATATGCCGCGGCAACAGACGGCTCAGGAGCGGCACCGGCCACTGTTCGAGCGCTTCCGGCAGCAGCGTGTGGTTGGTGTACGCGAATGTCGCCCGGGTCATCTCCCACGCGCGTTCCCACTGCAGCCCACGCTCATCAACGAAGATCCGCATCAACTCGGCAATCGCCAGGGTTGGGTGCGTGTCGTTGAGTTGGATCGCCACCTTGTCCGGAAAGGCATCCAGCGTGTCCTGCGTCCGCTCGTAACGGCGAAGCACATCGCTGAGCGTGCCGGCCACAAAGAAGTACTGCTGCTTGAGCCGCAACTCCCGCCCGGCGTCCGTCTCGTCGCTGGGGTAGAGCACCTTGGAGATCGTCTCACTGAGGGCTTGCTGACGCACCGCCTCGACGTAACCGCCGCGATTGAAGGCTTCGAGATCAAACGTCTCCGAGGCCCGCGCCGACCATAGCCGCAGCAGGTTCACCGTGTTCGTGCCCCAGGCCACGATCGGGATGTCATACGGCAGGGCCATGACCGTGGAGTAACCCATCCAGGTCGGCCGGCTGTGCCCCCGGGCGTCGGTTCGCTGCCCAACGTAGCCGTACATTCGCACCGGGCAGGCGAACTCGGGCCGGGCGATCTCCCAAGGCGAACCGAACCGCAACCAGCAGTCCGGCCGTTCCACCTGCCAACCGTTGTTCAGATCCTGCTCGAAAATGCCGTATTCGTAGCGGATGCCGTACCCGTAGATCGGCAGCTCCAGCGTGGTGGCCGAGTCCAGGTAGCAGGCCGCCAGCCGCCCCAAACCGCCGTTGCCCAGGCCGGCGTCCGGCTCAATTGAGCATAGCGCATCCAGGTCGATTCCCAGAGCCGACAGCCGCTCGCGGCACGCGTCGAACACGCCCAGGCAGACCAGGCTGTTGCGCAATTGCCGACCCAGCATGTACTCCAGGGACAGGTAGTACACCCGTTTCACGTCCTGCTCGTGATATGCCGCCTGCGTCGCGATCATCCGGTCCACGATCTGGTCGCGAACCGAGCGAGCCATCGCGACATAGTGGTCGTACGGCGAGGCCAGATCCCACGACACCGCCTGCGTCAGCCGAAGCCGCCGCAGAAACTGCTCAACCAACTCGCCGGGGTCGATGGCCGCATGGGGAACGCGAAACGTGCCGGTCGTCTGCTCGGTCATAGCTGCCCGCCTTTCGTCAACGGCTAGAGCGTTTGCCGAACCACTGTAGCGGTCGCCCCCTGACTTCGGCGAGCACCCTTCGGGTCTGCCTTCGGCTCTGAGGCTGAGCCTCGTGCTCAGGCTCGAAGAGAGCCTCAGGGTCGAAGACAGCCGAGCCGTGGCGACCGGCGTATTCTCTGCAAATCTGCCGGTCGCCACAACCTGTCCGCCGCGGCGGAGGGGGCGGCCGCTACGCCATCGTGTGGACTGCTCTGAGCCCAACTCGCTTCCTGTTGACAGGAGCCGGAGTATACCCCGCCGCCGCCCACCGCAAAAGGCGCGGACCGCCCGACCCGCGGATCACCCGCGACCTGCCGAACCTGGCCCGCAGGATTCACCGGAACCACGGATGAACACGGATAAACACGGATGAAAAGGATTTGCGCGCAACTCGCCATCCGCGGGCGAAATGACCCATGGCGAAGCTCCAATGACCCATGAAGTCCGAATGACCCATGACGAACGTCCCCGCTCGCGGTCGGCGTTCTGGCTTCGGGCTTGGTCATTGATTGGTCATTGGGCCTTGGGCATTCGCCATTTTGCCCCGAAAGCCAGGCGGCCGGCGAGTTGCACCCGAAGGAGTTGGAGATCACATCGCCCCCTGATCCCCCGGGCGCGCCGGGTTTAACGCCGATCTCTTCTCCCATCCGTGCGCATCTGTGTTCATCCGTGGTTCAACTTCAATCGTGTGTAATCCGGGCCAAGCGAACTCGTTGACGTCCTCACGCACAACGGGCCATGGAGTCCACGACTTATGTCGCGGCCTCCACGGCCCGCTGAGAAGCAAGCTCAACTTATGCACCAGACCTCAAGGATCCGGTTCGGTGTGTCGACGTCGACTTAGGCGCGACGACGACGGATCAAGCCCAGGCCGCCCAAGGCCAGCAGGCTCAGCGTCGCCGGCTCGGGAACGACCAGCAAGTAGCCGCGCGTGCCGGCGGCAGTCGCGCCGTCTCCGGCAATCCACAGGTTGCCCTGGAGATCCTGGCCGATCGCGTAGGTCCTGCCCAGACGGGTGAAGTCGCCCAGAATACCTCTGTCAGACGCCCATTGGGTCAGGTCCAGGGCGGTCATATCAACCGTGTTCCACAGCGTGGCAAGATCCCCAATTCCACTCTTGTAGCACGAGCCAACGGCCCAGGTTCCGTCGCCATTCATGCCGCCGATGGTGCCATATACCGTGCTGGTGCTGGTCGTGCCAGGAAGAACGGGCAAAGCGACAATCGTGTCGGTCGCGACATCGTACATGTAGGGAGCCAGGACTGTGCTGGTGGCTGTCCTTGAGTGCCCGAAGATCTTCGAGCCGTCGCCGCTGACCGCCCAAGCCACGGCGTAATCGCCTCCCAGTCCCTTGAAGAACTTGGCGTCGGGGGCGCCGTCGCCTTCATACTGCATCATGTAATTCCGCCGGGCGTTTGCATCGTCTCTACGCTGCCCCACAGCCAAGCCGGTCGCGCTCACGCCGCGCATGATGGTTTCTTTGGTCGTGTTCTTGGTGTCCCGGATCTTGGACGGGGGGTCGCCGGCGCCTGAGCCCTGCTCGACGAAGGCCGCGAGAGCGTCCTTGCGGTTGAAGGTCCCATAGAAGGTGTCCGACAAACCGCCCGGGGCGCCCAAACCGTTATAGGTCGGAAGTGTGCCCGGTTCCTCAGCTCATGTCACGGAGGACCTTGTTGAACGTGTCGCCCCCGTCATCAGTGAAGAAGTAGCTGCCCCAGCCGGCCGACTTAGCGAACACGACCACCTGCGGCACATAGTTGACCATCCGCGTGCCGATGCCGAACGCACCGCCGTCAGCGGCCGCTCCATCGCTGGAGAGGATGTACTTGGGCGCGCTGGGATTCTGCGCATCCCACATCACGCCCGAACCACTTCCCGTCGAGTTGCCGACGAGGTACTTGCCGTCCGGCGTCATACCTCGGGGCTGACCCGTCACGTCCGCACCCAGACCTCCGAGCTGAACCAGCGAGGGTGCTGCCATGGCGACGGACGCCGCCGCCAACACCGCAACTGCCATCCACATACCTTTACGGAGTTTCATATGGTTCTCCTCCTCTCCAGGCGAATGTGACTTGCGGGCCGCCTGAATGCCCATGACCATTCTCAACGACTTGTACGTTTTGCAGGCACCTCGCGTGATTCCGGCCGACGAGGCCGGTGCGGTACCTTCCACGGTCACGTGTCCAATGGTCAGAGAAGACTCAGTTCTGAACAGGCCCCGGCACCCGCCGGTATCCACTAAAGGAAGACAATGTTGCCTTTCCTGCTCCTCGCCTCGACGCCCGTCAGGAACTGGTGAGCACGCGGTCCGATCGAAGTGAGTCTTCTCCCATCCGACTCCTTGTGCCCTCCCGCGATAAGCCGCTCTCCTTTCTCCTCCCCCCATGCGCCCGCGACAAGCGACCTGATTTCCGAAATGCCTTCCCTCTCACCGCCCCGCCGATAAGACGCGTCGACAGTCATGAGTGCGTGTCTGTCAACAATCCTAGCTTATCCGGGTATCTACCCCGTGTCAAGCAGGAAAATCCGACATTGCGACTGAAACCGCCTCGCAATAGGGTTTGTGATGCACAAGTTCTTGTTGCGTAAGTGGTTATCAACCATAATTCTTCGCTTTCTGTCCAGGTCGTTCTAGGCCGTTTTCTGTGGCGATGGCTTGCGGGTGGACACAAACCGCGACCGCGTGGCCGCTCGTTGCATGAAGTGCCGCCAGGTGAACCTCGGCCGGCTCGCTGCGGGTGTTGGGAGGTGGTGGCCCTCTGACGCTGTTGTCCAACGATTCCACGCATCAGGCAGGCGATTGTTGACACGGTCTGCCGTACGCTGACTCGAGAGGGGTCTCATGAGCGTGAATCGGTTGCCCACACGTGGCCGGCTCGTATATTGGGCATATGCTCGGCGGCAAACCATCCAAGCATCCATCTTCACTCCAGGGAGATTCCCGACGGGGCAACGGCGACAACCCGTCTCTGTGCCGCGCCGGCATCACGGTTTCGATACATCAACTGGAGGCACGCAGGCAGGCTGTACAACGCCACCTCGATGCACAGAAATCCCTCCCAGAGCGGAACCGGTTCGGCCAGTTCGCCACTCCCCATGCCCTTGCCCTTGAGATGGCTCATTGCTTGGCCGCCTGTTGGAAACAGGGCGACACGAATGTCCGCTTTGCGGATCCCGCCGTCGGGACCGGCAGTTTCTACTCCGCCGCTCTCCAGGTTTTCGGCCCTGGTCGCATCGCTTCCGCCGTCGGTATCGAGGTGGACCCCAGGTTCCACGCCGCCGCGAATAACCTCTGGGCATCCCGTGGGCTGCAACTCGTGCAAGGTGACTTCACCGAATGGATAGCCGACCGCGTGGGCGTGAATCAACCCAACCTGATCCTGGCCAATCCGCCGTATGTCAGACACCACCATGTGCCGCGCGGCGAGAAGGAGCGATTGCGGCGGCTGATCCGAAAAACCTGCGGCGTCGAAGTGAGCGGTCTGGCCGGACTGTACGTCTACTTCCTACTGCTCGTCACAGCGTGGATGAAGGACGGCGGACTGGCCGCATGGTTGGTGCCATCCGAATTCATGGACGTCAACTACGGGGCCGCGCTCAAGCAAGTCCTCACTACCCAGGTGACTCTCGAACGTCTGCACCGCTTCGATCCCGCCATCGCCCAGTTCGGCGATGCCCTCGTGTCCTCCGTCGTTCTCCTGCTTCGCAAGTCACCTCCCGTCCCCGGGCACACCGTCGCTTTCACTTACGGCGGCACGCTCACTCAACCCGCGGTGACGCAGCACATACCGGTGAGTGTGCTCCACAGTGCCAGAAAGTGGACAGCGTATCCCGGCAGTAACCATGATCGTCACAGGGCGCCATCCGGCCCCGGCGAGGTGACTCTCGGCGACTTGTTTCGCATCACTCGCGGTATCGCGACAGGGGCGAATAAGTTCTTCATCCTGCCACGAGCGGAGGCGCGGCGGCTTTGTCTCCCAGATAGCCTTCTTCGCCCCATCCTCCCAAGCCCACGTCTTCTTCGTCACACCGTGATTGAGCGTGCACCCGACGGCTATCCTCGCATCGACCCCCAACTGTGCCTGCTCGACTGCCGCTTGCCCGAGCATACGGTGGAGCGGTGTCATCCGCCGCTGTGGGAGTATCTGCGGCTCGCCCAAACGCACGGGCTTCCTGACCGGTACCTGTGCCGCAAACGCGTGCCGTGGTATCGGCAGGAGCAGCGCGAGCCCGCCCCATTCCTGTGCACCTACATGGGGCGAGGCCAGGATGACCACCGGCCGTTCCGTTTCATCTGGAACCGCTCGGACGCCATCGCTACGAATCTCTACTTGATGCTCTTTCCGCGTACGTCGCTGGCCCAGATCCTTGAGCAGACCCCCGCGCGGGTCTCCGAGATTCACGCCCTGCTCAACGCGGTGACCGGCTACGAGCTGCGCCAGGAAGGGCGAGTCTATGGCGGGGGGCTGCACAAGATCGAGCCCGGCGAACTCGCGCGGATCTCCGCCGCCCGTTTCATCGAGCGTCTGCCCGGGCTCGTCGAAGCCCTCGGTCGCCAGGATCGGCCGTTGCCACGCTCGGTCGGCCTTGCCTGATCTGCGGTCGCAGGATGTCAGGGGCCGATCATTGTCAATGTGCGGGACGAATTGTTGACACATCGTGGCGAACTGTGCAGACTGGGGCGGCCACACATGCGAACGCGGCCCCCCTGCGGTGTCGTCGGGGTAGTCGGGCTGATCGGCGAGCCTGCGGGCTTCCGCCTGGGAGTTGGCCTCTTCGACCGGCAACGCGGGATCAAGCCGGGTGACGACCGATCGGCGCGAACGGGGTGAGCGCCCCTTATTGGGCCAGGAGGATGGTCTCCAGCGGGTTGAAAACGAGGTGAGGTATGCGGTGTCAGGCGGTAGCGGCGGGTTGGGTGGTGGTGGGGGCGTTGCTGGGGGTCTCGGGGGCTGAGGTCTGCCGGGCTCAAGCTGCTGACGGGGTGATCGAGGTTCGGCGGGGCGAGGCCCAGCTTTTCGTGGATGACTTCCTGCTCGCGTCGCAGCTCAACCTCCGGCGGACCCTGCACCAGCCACGCAAAGACGACGGCGGCAACCTGCCCATGATCGCCCCTTCGCCGGGCGACGGCCTCCTGGCCTACGGATCCATCGTGTATGACCGGCGACTCAGCCGCTATGTGATGTTTATCCAGGAGTTCGCGTCGCGGGCGATGTTTCTGACCACCTCGGCCGACGGACTCACCTGGGACGCCCGCACGAAGGACGGACTGACCCCGGTGACCATCGACCTGGACCTTGGGCCTCTGCCCCCGGACGCCAAGGGGCGGTTCGGCATCGATCTCTTCTCGTGCTTCTACGACGTCAACGACGAGCAGTACCCCTACAAGGGCTGGCTGTGGTTCGCCAACGCCGGCTTCGAGTGGGAGGGCATCTGGTACGTGCGGTCGCGCGATGGGCGGTACTGGGAACGGCCGTACCAGCTCTTCAGCGGCTACGCCGCACCGGGCGATCCGAGTTGCCGGGCGATTACCCAGGAAGGCCGAACGGTCTACGGGCCGGGCGATGTGACCACCTTCTACTACGACGAGGTCGAGGACCGCTTCCTGGGGCTGTTCAAGTTCTTCAACCCGTTCGACGTGGCCCCGGGGTTCAGCTCGCGGTCGCGGGCTTACGTGTTCATGGACCGCATGGACGAGCCGTTCGACATTCAGCGGATCACGCACGTCGAGCTGATGCCGGCCATGGCGGAGTGGAATGGCGATACACCCTACGACGAGTATTACGCCAGCACCGCATGGCGGTACGAGTCACAATGGCTGGGTGGGCTGAAAGTCTTCCACGGTAAGGGTGATTACCCGTACTCGGCGGCGGGCTGTGCCTTCATGAAGCTCCTGACCAGCCGTGATGGGCTGAATTGGCAGAAGGTGCCTTACGCCAACGACGCCGGTGTGCCGGAGGTCTTCTTGCCCAACGGCCCGGAGGGCGGGAACGACGGACGCAACGACGGCGGGTACATCAGCGAGTTCAGCGGCGGACCGCTGCGCGTCGGGGACGAACTGATTTACTACTACAGTTCATCTTCTTACGGCAAAAACCATCCGCGGGATCGGCTCGTCCGCGGTGGTGGGATCTTCCGGTCTCGACTGCGGATCGACGGTTTCGTCTCCGTGGATTGGGGCACGCTGACGACTTGGCCTTTGGAGTTCGCCGGCGACCATCTGACGATCAACGGCAACGGTCCGGCGGTGATCCGCGTATTGGACCCGACCGGCAACCCGCTGGCGACGGCGGAGGTGCCCAAGAGCGATTCGCTGGCCCACCCGATCACCTTCGATGGTCGTATGCTGCGTGAGGTGGCCCCGGCCGGCGTGGTGAGCCTGCAAATCACCGTCGAGCCGCCGGGCAGGGTGTATTCCTTCGCCGTGCGATAAAGGAAGCTCATCACGGGATCGCGATGTGCTTGAGACTCCACGAGTGGCGCGGCTCCTGTACGATCCCGGAGTGCAAGCCATGCAACACGTCAACGAGCCCGAGCGTCGGCGTACACCAACGAGTTGGGAGTGCCAGCGATGGGATGCGCCAACGATCCCGGAGTGCAGACGATGGGATGCGCCAACGAGCCCGAAGCGCAAGCGCCGGGATGGTGGAGCGTCAGCGACGTACTCTCGCGTTCTTGGCGTTACCCGCTCGCT
>JAAYDF010000111.1 GCA_012729395.1 Phycisphaerae bacterium | reverse complement strand
TCCGGCCGTAACACGGCTTGATCTTGCCAACCAGGCTGTGGGCGGCACCGTGACCGGTCCCGCGGGGTACGACCGGCACACACTCGTCATGTGGGCGCGCGGCGTCATCGGCTCCATGGCTTCGTATGAGTTCGTGTTCAGCGGCGCCGTGAATCCTCCCGGGGGGACGCAGTTTCTCGATATGGGGGCGTCCGACCCCTTCTACCAGTACGTGGGTGTCTTGCTCGACAGGGGAGTGATAAGCGGCAAGGAGATACCGAGCGGTTCGAAGTTGTGGTTCTTCATGGGCAAGGACAATGTGCTCCGGGCTCAGTTCGCCAAGATGATCATGCAGGCCACGGGGCTCCATACTCCCGACGTGGACAATGTGGGCGTCCCCACCTTCTCCGACGTAACCACCTTCGACGCCAACGGCTATCCCTACGACTTCGTTGAAGAGGCGGCCGCGCTCGGTATCGTCAACGGTTACAGCGGCGGCATCTTCAAGCCGTACGACCCCATCACCCGTGCCCAGCTGGTACTCATGATCACCCGGGGAGCCACGGCCGCGGGCAGGCCTTTGCCGGAGTACGCCGGCAGCGCTAAGGTCTTTTCCGACGTACCGTTGTCGCATCCCTACTACCGGCAGATCATGACGGCCTATCAAGCGGGGATCTTGAGCGGAAAGACGGGACCCGGCGGCCGCCCCTATTTCGATCCCAATTCGCCGGCCAGTCGCAACCACGTTGCCAAGATGACCGCAAACCTCATCGCGCACCTCGACGCGCAGTAGGTGGCTCGCCGGTTCCTATCCGCCGCCGGTTCCTTCCCATCGTCTATCATGTGTGGTGTATGGCCATATTCCGTCGCTCAAATGCAACCGACGCATCCACGGGGGGGTCGCGGCCGGATCCGGCGGTCGAGTCTCTGACGATCTCCGAAGGGCAGGCTGCGATCAGAACCCGGCTCGGGGCGCACGACCAAGGGTCGACGTCCGACGGGCTGCTGCCCGATGTGCAGGTCTCCGAGCGGGAGCGCAACCGTGAGAAGCGGTTGGTGCAGGCAGCCTGCAGAGGTGAAGAGTCGGCCATAGAGGCGCTGTACCGCACGCATTTCGACACCATCTATCGCTACGTGTTCTTGCGCGTCGGCTCGCCTACCGCGGCGGAGGACGTGACCAGCCAGGTCTTCCTGGGGATGCTGCGGGGATTGGGGCGCTACCGCGATGAAGGTAAGCCCTTCGTGGCGTGGCTCTACGGCATGGCTCGTAAGCAGGTCGCCTTCTATCAGCGCACGCAGAGCCGCGCTCCCGGCGCGGTGGATCTCGAAGCCGCGGAGCAACTGGTGGCTCAGGGCGCGGGCCCGCACGCTTCTGCCGAAGAGCGCGAACGGCGGCTGGCTGTCGCCCAGGCTCTTGGCAAGTTGCCCGAGGGCCAACGCGAGGTGATCATGTTGCGCTACATCCTGTCGCTGTCGATAGCTGAGACGGCGGCCGTCGTTGATCGCACCGAGGGAGCCGTCAAGCAGTTGCAGCTGCGCGCGCTGGCCACGCTCAAGGATCTCCTCGGAGGCGAGGGGCTCGCGTAACTTTTTCGGGTCGCCGGCAATATACCGACAGTATGTTCGATCGCATCTTCAACAAGCGCGGAGCGCAAGCTCAAGACGATAGCCTGGAACACGGTGTCCCGGCGGCTCCGGCTCCGCATTTCGATCTCACCATCGACGACACCATCCTCGCTCTCGACGCCGAGCTGTCGAGTCTCGGCCGTATGGAGGTCGCACAGGCCGCCAAGGAGCGGGGTTGGGCGACTCTTCAGCAGCGGCTCGAGACGCATCCGGTGCGCAGCGGCTCCTCCGTGTCCCTCAAGGGCAGCGGGGCCAAGGGTAGCGGCCGTAGCGGCGTGTTCCAGCCCGTCACTGCCGGTCGTTCGCACGGCTGGCGGGTGGCCCTTGTTTCTGCGGGCGCCGTGGTAGCTATCATGGCGGTCCTGCTGGGGACCTACAGCGCCGGTCTTCTAGGGGGTGGCGACGGTAGCGGTCCGATCGCTTCGGAGACCACTCAGGTCGCCGTGACCGAGACGACCGCTTCGACGGTCGACACCACGCCGGCGACCAGCGAGCCGACCACCACTCCCACTACGCAGAGCACGCCCACCACCGACGAACCGGGCGCCACTCCCAACACGCAGAGCACGCCCACCACCGACGAACCGGGCATCACTCCTACAACGCAGAGCACGCCTGCCACCAGCGGTGGGTCAGGTGGTACGACCCGCACCACGCAGCATGTCACGCCCACCACACAGCCCGAGCAGACCACCACCACCGTCGTGCCCACCGAGCAGCAGATGGCGGCAGCTCAGCGCGAGGGCGACGCTGTCAGTGCCGCCCTCTATCTGGGCGACGCTGTGCTCGACAAGTTCATGAAGGGCGATCTGGGGAGCCTCCCCAGCATCAGCGATTCGGCCAGCTCCTGGCTCACCGTGCTGATCGCGTCACTTGACGATCCGACCGGCTGCCAGAAGGTGGCCGTCAAAACGGTGTCAAGTGACACGGTGCGCGTGACTCTCGAGTTCACCGACGGTGACAAGAGCCCACGCTTTTTCATCACCGTCCGTGTGAACGACGGTGGCCCGACCATCACCGACATCACAACCGGATGGTGAGGGAGCGATAGATGAAGAGACTTGAGTCTTTGAGAGCTACTTCGATATACTCGACTGTCCGTGCAGCTGGTCTGCACCTTTTTGTTGGTCTGAAACGGCCGCGGGCACTACTTGCCGCCCAAGGCCCTGACAGAGTTTGCCACTCCG